>JBIOWI010000324.1:0-8825 GCA_044868325.1 Hyphomicrobiaceae bacterium | reverse complement strand
TACAGGGCTGCGAATGCCCCGATTGACGCTGCAACACACCTCATCTCAACCTCGCCACGCAGAAATGCCCCAATGCACGCCAGACCCCACGGGAATTTTGCTACTACCTCCCTCTGGGTCTGACACCCGCGCTGAGCTGGGGTGGGGCCCTTCAGTCGACAGTCAGGAGCCGGGTGGCCACCGGATAGAGCGCCTCGCTCCCGAGCATCCAGACGGCCATACCGCCGTCGGGAAACAACGGGCGGATCGCATCGTCCAGCACGTTGAGCCCGCCGGCGACGGTGCCGAACGCAGGCATCACCAGACGGCGCCCGTTGCCGACGAAGCAGGGCCGGCGCAGCGTGTAGCCGTACAGCGAGAAGTGCGCCGCCGGCCGCATATGGCCGGCGATCTCGTGCGTCGCCCAGCCGGGCGTCGGCCGGTGGCGCAGCGCGATGCCGGAGATCTCGAGCTCCGCGCAGACGCTGCCGCCCGGTGGCGTGCCGTCGGCGCTCGGAGCGCCCGTGACCCACACCCAATCGCGGTCTTCCTGCAGTATGCCCAGGATCTCCAGCTCGTCGGCCGTCATGCGCGAGCGCGCGGCGGGCGGTGCGCCGCCGAGGACGACGACCCTGGCAGGCACGTAGCGGTCGATCGCCTCGGCCAGCCTGGCGAGCGTCGGGCGGACGGCGGATGGGGGCGGCACGGCGCTGCCGTCGGCGGCGATGGACCCGCTGCGGCTGGTTTCCGGGAACAAGTCTGCCGCCAGCAAAGTGCTCTGGCTCGGCCAGTACAGCGCACCCGAGTTGTCGGCGATCAGCTGCCGGCCGCAGACAGCCAGCGCCTGGGAGGCGGCATCGGCCAGATGCATCCCCTCGGGCCTAAGCTCCAGCATCTCCCCTCCAGGCGATATTGCAACATTATGCATACTCGTCTAGGATATGTGCATCATAGTGCATTTCTCGTTCGGTGGCACATCCAGGCATGGGCCGCATTGTATAGGCCGACTGTCGAGATGAAGGGACCCGGGAGTGACGCCACAATGGCACAGCGCATCGAGTTCGAGACTGAGCCTGCCCGCTACCGCCACTGGAAGCTGAAGTTCGCGGGCGACGTAGCCGAGCTCGTCATGGACGTGGACGAGACGGCGCCGTTGTTCGAAGGCTATCAGCTCAAACTCAACTCCTACGACCTGGGGGTGGACATCGAGCTGGCCGACGCGGTGCAGCGGCTGCGTTTCGAGCACCCCGAGGTGAAGGTGGTGGTCCTGCGCTCGGGCAAGGACCGGGTGTTCTGCGCCGGCGCCAACATCCGCATGCTGGCGGGGGCGAGCCACGCTCACAAGGTCAACTTCTGCAAGTTCACCAACGAGACCCGCAACGCCATCGAGGACGCCAGTGCCCATTCCGGGCAGAAGTACCTCTGCGCCATCCGCGGTACTGCGGCCGGCGGCGGCTACGAGCTGGCGCTGGCCACCGACCACATCGTGCTGGCCGACGACGGCAACTCCTCGGTGGCGCTGCCGGAGCTGCCGCTGCTGGCCGTGCTGCCGGGCACCGGCGGCCTTACCCGTGTCACCGACAAGCGCAAGGTGCGGCGCGACCTGGCCGATGCGTTCTGCACCGTCGAGGAGGGCGTGAAGGGCGCCCGCGCGGTGAAGTGGCGGCTGGTGGACCAGGCGGTGCCCAGCTCCAAGTTCGATGCGGCGGTGAAGGAGGCGGCGGGCAAGCTGGCCGCCCGGTCGGACCGTCCCGGCGGCGATGCCAAGGGCATCGCGCTCCCACCGCTGGAGCGGCGGATTGAGGCGGATACGGTCACCTATTCCTGCGTGAAGGTGGAGATCGACCGGGCGACGCGGCGCGCCACCATCGCGATCCAGGGGCCAGGCGAGGCGCCGCCCGCGTCGGCGCAAGCGATGTGGGAGCAGGGCGCGAGCTTCTGGCCGCTGCGGCTGGCGCGCGAGCTGGACCACGCCATCCTGCACCTGCGCCTCAACGAGGGCGCGATCGGCGTGCTCATCTTCAAGTCGCAGGGCGACGTGGGCCAGGTGCTGGCCTACGACGCCTTCCTCGAGGCCAACAAGGGGCACTGGCTGGCGCGCGAGATCCTGCACTACTGGAAGAGGGTGCTGAAGCGGATCGACCTCACCTCGCGCTCGCTGGTGGCGCTGATCGAGCCGGGAGGCTGCTTTGCCGGCACGCTGGCCGAGATCGCCTTCGCCTGCGACCGCTCGTTCATGCTGATCGGCACGCCCATTCGAGACAATCGGGGCGACAACAGGCCGCCGGCGGTGCTGGCGCTGTCTCCCCTCAACTTCGGCCCCTATCCGATGAGCAACGGGCTGACGCGGCTTGCCACGCGCTTCCTGGGCGAGCCGGACAGCGTCGACGCGGCCCAGGACGAAACGGGCACGGCGCTCGATGCCGAGGCCTGTGAGCATCTGGGGCTCGTCACCGCCGCCTTCGACCCCATCGACTGGGACGACGAGGTGCGCATCTTCCTGGAGGAGCGGTCGTCGTTCTCCGCCGACGGGCTCACGGGCATGGAGGCCAACCTGCGCTTCGCTGGGCCTGAGACCATGGAGACCAAGATCTTCGGCCGCCTCACCGCCTGGCAGAACTGGATCTTCCAGCGCCCCAACGCCGTCGGCGCCGAGGGCGCCTTGAAGCGGTACGGCACGGGCGTGAAGGCGAATTTCAATCCGGAGCGGGTGTGAGCACATGAGGCAATGGGGCAGTAAGGCAGTAGGGCAATAAGGCAAGAAGCTACTGTTCCTACTGCCCTATTGGCTTACTGCCCTACTGCCTTCTCGTACGGAGCAAGGACCGATGCCAGAGACAACCTATGTCGACTACTCGACCAAGATCCCCAACAACGTCGGGCTGATGGACGATCAGCGCGTGCTGAAGGCGCTGGAGCAATGGCATCCGGGATATATCGACTGGTGGATGACCATGGGTCCGGACGGCTTCCAGACCTCGGACGTCTACCTGCGCACCGCTGTGAGCATCGACCCCAAGGGGTGGGCCAAGTTCGACTATGTGAAGATGCCCGAGTACCGCTGGGGCATCCTGCTGGCACCGCGCATGGAGGGCCGGCAGGTCAACTTCGGCGCCCACAAGGGCCAGCCGGCCTGGCAGGAGGTGCCGGGCGAGTACCGCGCTACGCTGCGCCGGCTGATCGTCGTGCAGGGCGACACGGAGCCGGCCTCGGTGGAGCAGCAGAGGTTCCTCGGCAAGACCGCGCCGTCGCTCTACGACATGCGCAACCTGTTCCAGGTCAACGTGGAGGAGGGCCGGCACCTGTGGGCCATGGTCTATCTGCTCCACAAGTACTTCGGCAAGGACGGCCGCGAGGAGGCCGATCAGCTCCTGCAGCGCCGCTCCGGCGACGCCGACAAGCCGCGCATGCTCGGCGCCTTCAACGAGCAGACGCCGGACTGGCTCTCCTTCTTCATGTTCACGTATTTTACCGACCGCGACGGCAAGATGCAGCTGGAGAGCTTGGCGCAGTCGGGCTTCGACCCGCTGTCGCGCACCTGCCGCTTCATGCTGACGGAGGAGGCGCACCACATGTTCGTGGGCGAGACCGGGGTGACGCGGACGGTTGAGCGCACCTGTCAGGCCATGCAGGAGGCCGGCGTCGAGGACCCCTACGACATCGGCGCGGTGCGCGCACTCGGCGTCATCGACCTGCCGACTATGCAGAAGAAGGCCAACCTGCACTTCTCCCTGTCGCTCGACCTGTTCGGCTCCGAGGTCTCCACCAACGCGGCCAACTACTACAACGCCGGTGTCAAGGGCCGCTATCAGGAGACGCGCATCGAGGACGACCACGAGCTGACCGACGCCACCTATCCGGTCAGCAAGCTGGTGGACGGCAAGGTTAAGATGGTGGACGAGCCGGCGCTCACCGCCATCAACATGCGCCTGCGCGACGACTACGTGGCCGATTGCGCCAAAGGCATGGAGCGTTGGAACAAGGCGATCGAGAAAACCGGCATCCCCTTCCGGTTCAAGCTGCCGCACGTCGCCTTCCACCGCGACATCGGCGAGTTCCAGGGCATCAACGCCTCCCCCGAGGGCGAGGTGCTGAGCGGCGCCGAGTGGGCCGCCAGGAAGGACCGGTGGCTGCCCTCCAAGTCCGACGGCGACTTCATCCAGAGCCTGATGCAGCCATGCTGGGAGCCCGGCAAGTTCGCCTCCTGGATCGCCCCGCCGAAGATCGGCATCGACAACAAGCCCGGCGACTTCGAGTACGTGAAGATTCATCGGGCGTGAGACGGACGCCTCTCCGCTTGCGGAGACGGGGTCAGACCCCTCGCCTCCACGCTTGAGAGATGCACAGAGTTTCGAGGCGAGGGGTCTGACCCCGTTCGACGTCGGAGCGTGCCACTGCCGCACCCGGCCCGCGCTATTGGAGCGTGTAGCGAGGCCGGTGTTGCGCGGGGAGAGGGAGACCGCACAGGCAGCCTGTGACATCAAGAAGCCACGCCGCCGTTCACGGCCGCGGCCGTTGGTTATATGATCCGTCGGGAAAGAAGGGAGAAACTACCATGAGGAAATTGCTGGTTGCCGCCGCTGCCGCGCTTGCGTTGGGAGCCGGTCCGGCCATGGCGCAGAGCAAATCCGTCAAGATCGGCTTCGTCAGCACGTTCAGCGGGCCGACCGCCGTGATCGGCAACGATATGCGCAACTCCTTCGAGCTGGCGCTCGACCACTTGGGCCGCAAGATGGGCGGGCTCCCCGTGGAGGTGATCTACGAGGACGATGCACAGAAGCCCGAGGTCGGCCGGCAGAAGAGCGAGAAGCTGGTGCAGTCCGACAAGGTCGATTTCGTCGTCGGCTACATCTGGTCGAATGTGCTGCTCGCGTCTCTCAAGCCGGTGCTCGACTCCGGCACCTTCCTGATCAGCGCCAACGCGGGCCCTTCGCAGATCGCCGGCGACCTGTGCTCGCCGAGCTTCTTCTCGACCTCGTGGCAGAACGACCAGACGCCACAGGCGGTCGGCGAGTACATGAACCAGAAGGATGTCAAGTCGGTCTATCTCATCGGCCCCAACTATGCGGCCGGCAAGGACATGCTTGCCGGTGTCGCTGCCACCTTCAAGGGCAAGGTGATCGGTGAGGACCTCACCAAGTGGCCCGACCAGCTCGACTTCTCGGCCGAGCTGACAAAGGTGCGCAACGCCAAGCCCGATGCGGTGTTCGTATTCTATCCGGGAGCGGCAGGCGTGCAGTTCCTCACGCAGTACACGCAGGCGGGGCTGAAAGGCCAGATCCCGCTCTACACCGCCTTCACCATCGATGCGATCACCCTCAAGCTACAGAAGGAGCTGGCACTCGGCGTTCCCGGGGCGCAGCACTGGGTCAACGATCTGCCGAACGAGGCCAACAAGAAATACGTGGCCGACTTCCGCAAGAAGTTCGGCAACTATCCGACCTTCTACGGCGCCCAGAGCTACGACGCCGCCAACTTCATCAACAGCGCGGTGGTGGCGGTGAAGGGCGACCTCACCCAGAAGGACGGCATGCGCGCCGAGATGCGCAAGGCCAACTACGCCTCCGTGCGCGGCCCCTATAAGTACGGCAACAACCACTTCCCGATCCAGAACTTCTATCTGCAGGACGTGGTGAAGGATGCCGAGGGCAACCTCACCCTCAAGACCGTCGCCACCATCGTCAAGGACAGCCAGGACAAGCACCACGACAAGTGCCCGATGAAGTGGTGACCTCGAGGTGGCGGGGTCAGACCCTGCGGGTCTGACCCCATGCCGCAACCGGCGTAGGAACGACGTACGTTGGGTCGAGCGCTAGCGAGGACCCAGACATGGTCGAAGGTGCACGCGCGGAGTCTGCCCAGCTTTCACCTGGGCTGACCCACCTGCAATTGCAACGAGCCTGGAGCCATGGGGTCAGACCCGCAGGGTCTGACCCCTCCGAGCGGAAATGCTGCTGATCGAACAGTGCCTGAACGGTCTGCAGCTCGGGCTGCTCCTGTTCCTGCTGGCGGCGGGGCTGACCCTCGTTTTCGGCATCATGGACCTCGTCAACCTTGCCCATGGCTCGCTCTACATGGTTGGCGCCTACTTCGCCGCCACCTTCACGGCTCTGACCGGGAGCTTCGTCGCCGGCGCGGTGCTGGCGCTGGGGGCGACGCTGCTGGTCGGCATGGCCGTGGAGGTGGTCGCCATGCGCCGGCTCTACGGCCGCGACCACCTCGATCACGTGCTCGGCACGTTCGGGCTCATCCTGTTCTTCAACGAGCTGGTGCGGCTCGTCTGGGGCCCGGCCGGGCTGACGGTGCCGCTGCCGGCCTGGCTGAACACGGCCGTGCCGATCCTGCCCGGCATGTACTATCCGACCTACCGCATCGCCATCATCGCGGTGGCTCTTGCCGTTGCGCTGTTCCTCTACCTCGTGGTGATGCGCACCCGCGTCGGCATGCTGATCCGCGCCGGCGCCTCCAACCGCGAGATGGTCGGCGCGCTCGGCATCAACATCAAGCTGCTCTACACGCTGGTGTTCGGCATCGGCGCCGCGCTCGCCGGACTCGCCGGCCTGATGCAGGCGCCGATCCTCACTGTCTCCATCGGCATGGGCGAGAACATCCTGATCCTGGCCTTCGTCGTCATCATCATCGGCGGCATCGGCTCCATTCGGGGCGCGTTCGTCGCCTCGATCTTCGTCGGGCTTGTTGACACGGTGGGCCGCGCCTTCCTGCCGGAGGTGTTCAAGCTCGTCATGAGCCCCGCGGCCGCCTCGGCGGCGGCACCGGCCATCTCATCGATGCTCATCTACATGCTGATGGCGATCGTACTGGTGGTGCGGCCCGAAGGCCTGTTCCCGGCGCCGCGCCGATGACCAAGCTCATCACCGTCCGCAACGTCGTGGTGGCGGCACTGCTTGCGGCGCTCGCCCTGATCCCGGTCTACTGCCATGCGACGGGCAACTTCTTCCTCATGTCGCTGTTCACGCGCATCGTCGTTCTCGCCATGGCGGCGGTCAGCCTGAACCTGATCATGGGGTTCGGCGGCATGGTGAGCTTCGGACATGCCGCCTACATCGGCATCGGCGGCTATGCGGTGGGCATCCTGGCCCACGAGGGCGTCTCGTCCGGCTTCGCCCAATGGCCGCTTGCCCTCGCGCTCTCGGCCCTGTTCGCGCTGGTGATCGGCGCCCTGTCGCTGCGCACGCGCGGGGTGTACTTCATCATGATCACGCTCGCCTTCGCGCAGATGATCTACTATGTCGGCGTCGGCATGACGCGCTACGGCGGCGACGACGGGCTGACCATCTATCGCCGCAGCCAGTTCGGCGGGCTGATCGATCTGTCCAACAAGACCGTGTTCTACTACCTCTGCTTCGCCCTGCTGCTCGCCATCGCCTATCTGGTCTGGCGGCTCGTGAACTCCCGGTTCGGCCTCGTCATCCAGGGCGCGCGCTCGAACGACCGGCGCATGCGCGCCATCGGCTTCCCGACGTTCCGCTACCGGCTCGCCTGCTTCGTCATCGCCGGGACGATCTGCGGCCTCGCCGGAGCCCTGCTGGCCAACCACACCGAGTTCATCAGCCCGGCCATGATGCATTGGACCCGATCCGGCGATCTCATCATCATGGCCGTGCTCGGCGGCATGGGCACCGTGCTGGGCCCCATCGTGGGCGCCGTCGCCCTGCTGCTTCTTGAGGAGGCGTTGTCGGGCATCACCGAATACTGGCAGATCATCATGGGGCCGCTCCTGCTCGCCATCGTGCTGTTCGCGCGTGGCGGGCTCGACGGCATGCTCGCAGGGCTGCGCCGTGGCTGAGGCTGAGCCCCTCCTGGCCATCGAGGGCCTCAGCAAACGCTTCGGCGGCGTCGTGGCGTCGGACAATATCGGGCTCAACGTGCCGCCGGGCGAGCTGCACGCCGTCATCGGCCCCAACGGCGCCGGCAAGACCACCCTGATCGCCCAGCTGACCGGCGAGATCGCGCCGGATGCCGGCTGCATCCGCTTCGGCGGCACCGACATCACGCGCCAGCCCGCGCACAAGCGCAGCCTCATAGGGCTAGCCCGCTCGTTCCAGATCAGCTCGCTGTTCCTCGACTTCACAGCCCTCGACAACGTGGCGCTGGCGGTGCAGGCGCACGCCGGCCACTCCTTCCGCTTCTGGCGCAACGCGCGCCAGGAGAGGGAGCTGCGCGAGCCGGCGCGCAAGGCGCTCGCGCGTGTGGGGCTCGCCGGGCGCGCCGACGCGCCGGTCGCCAACATGAGCCACGGCGAGCATCGCCAGCTGGAGATCGCCATGGCGCTGGCCACGGGGCCACGCATGCTGCTCCTCGACGAGCCGATGGCCGGCATGGGCCCCGAGGAATCCCGGCGCATGGTGGCCACCTTGCGCGAGTTGAAGGGCGAGCTGACGATCCTGCTGGTGGAGCACGACATGGAGGCCGTGTTCGCGCTGGCCGACCGCGTCACGGTGCTGGTCTACGGCCGCGTCATCGCCAGCGATACGCCGGCCGCCGTGCGCGCCAACGCCGAGGTGCGCCAGGCCTACCTGGGCGAGCAGGAGGCGGTGACCGGCCATGGCTGAAGTGCGGCAGTCGGGCGTCGGCAGTCAGGCGTCGGAAACCCGCGGCTCTCCTATTGCGACCCCCGACGCCCGACCCCCGACTGCCGCTCTGCTGGAGGTCGAGAGCATCGAGACGGCCTATGGCCGCAGCAAGGTGCTGTTCGGCGTGTCGCTCAGGATCGCGCCGGGCGAGATGGTGACGCTCATGGGCCGCAACGGCATGGGCAAGACCACCACCGTGCGCTCCATCATGGGGCTGACGCCGGCCTCCGCCGGCTCCATCCGGCTCGACGG
>JBIOWI010000323.1:0-3489 GCA_044868325.1 Hyphomicrobiaceae bacterium | reverse complement strand
CGCCGACATCGACGCGCGCCTCGCCAAGTTCCCCGAGGTGGGGGAGTACAATCAAAAGATTTGAGCTTCGCCCGTCATCCCGGACGCATCGATGCGACCCAAAAGGGAGCAGCGGTCCGATCCGGGATCTCGTGAGGCGCAGGCGACGATACGTTCGGCCGGCAGACGGCAGAGGCGTACACCGCGGACGTCAGCTCGATGCCGATGGCGCCTCTGGCGCACGCGATGCTCCGGCGCTTCGGCCCGCGACCAACCAATAGACCAGGCCGCCGATGAGTCCGTCCACGCCTGAGATGAGCGTCGGCATGACCAACCAGCCCAATCCATGAGGATTGGAGCGCCCCCCGCCGGCGAGCAGCACGAGGACTGCCATCGGCACCATGGCGATGAGCGCGCCTGCCGCGCCATAAAGCACTGGTGAGCGCAGACCGCGCGCCTCCGCGATGTCGATGAAATGCACGGCGGGGATGCCTGCCACCAGGACGATGACGCACGACAGCAGGAGACCGGCCAACAGGAAAGCGCCAAGGCGGGGCAAGACAACTTTCGGGGGCGTGCCGGCCGCCAGAAAAAAGATGAGCGGAAGCGCATAGCCTGACGCCAGGCAGGCAAGGACAAAGCCCAACGTGGTTCTTGTCCGGGGCTTACCACCGGCGCTGGTCGGCGAAACCTCGGTCACTGGGCTCGTCCACAGCAGTCAAACCCCTCGCCTCCAGCGTGGTTGCTGGGGCGCCGGTGTTGCGGCGAGGGGTCTGACCCTGTTTCCGCCATATCACCCGCCCAGATGCGTGGCCCAGAACTTCAGCGTCCGCCCCCAGGCCAACTCGGCGGCGGCACGGTCGTAGACGTCGCGCTGCTCGTTGACGAAGGCGTGGGAGGCGTTGTAGCGGAACACCTCGGCGCTCTTGCCGGCGGCCTTCAGGGCGGCCTCGAAGGCATCCACGGCCTGCGGCGTGCACCAGTCGTCCGTGTTGGCGAAGTGTGCCTGCAGCGGCACCTTGATGTCGGCCGGCTTCGCCACCGACTCGGGTGGGATGCCGTAGAAGCACACAGCCGCGGTCAGCTCCGGGATGCGGCAGGCGCCGATAATAGTCACGGCGCCGCCCATGCAGAAGCCGGTGAGGCCCACCTTGGCGCCGCTCTTCTTGAGGAATTGCGCCGCCCCGCGCACGGTCTGGTCGGTGGCGTCCAGGAAGTTGAGCGAGTTCATCTCGCGTCCTGCGGCGTCCGTGTCGTGATAGGGCACCACCGTGCCGGCATAGAGATCGGGCGCCAGCGCGTCGTAGCCGGCGAGGGCGAATCGGTCGCAGATGCCCTTGATCTGGTCCTGCAGGCCCCACCACTCCTGGATCACGATGACGCCCGGTGCGCTGGCGCGGCCGGCCTCGGCCAGGTAGCCCGACGCATGCTTGCCGTCCGGCCGCGCGAAAGTGATGCTGGTTCCCATCCTCGCTCCTCCTTGCTCTGTTGCGGTGCTGCCGCGCAATCCCAGTTTCTATAGCGCGCCGCGGCAGCCGGCGCATTTCGGGACGGCGCTTTACCCAGGCTTAACCGCTATCCGCTAGTGTTCTCCGGTCTGGGGCATGCACACTCGAGGTCCCGCGTAGATCGCATGGATGATCGGCGCAAGGGCCGGCGGCGGCAAGTACTGGTCTCGCTTTGCTGCCTGCTGGCGATCGGCTATTTCGCCTATCACGCAACCAGCGGCAGGCGCGGCTACGAGGCCCGATCGCGTTTGATCCAACGTGCCGGCGTACTGGGTAGCGAGATCGAGCGCCTCGAGGCCGCGCGTGCGCGCATCGAGCGGGACGTGCGCCTGCTGGAGGTCGGCGACTCCGACCTCATTGAGGAGCTGGCCATCGAGCGGCTGGGCTGTGCCCGGCCCGGCGACCGTGTCGTGACCTTCGCTGAATGAAGCGCGGCGCCGGGCACGACAGAACCCCCCATGGCGCGGGCGGCGGCTGGCCACCGCGTAGGGTTTCTTGTACGGTTTTGGCCTAAGAGTGCCCATGTCCTACGCCACATCCACAGGGTTCGCCGCGCCCATGCCCGGTCCCGCCTCTCGTCCCAACGGCCAGCACACGGTCCCGCCGCTCAGCCGCGAGCAGGAGCTTGCCGCGTTTCGCGACATGCTGGTGATCCGCCGCTTCGAGGAGAAGGCCGGCCAGCTCTACGGCATGGGCCTGATCGGCGGCTTCTGCCACCTCTACATCGGCCAGGAGGCCGTCGTCGTCGGCATGCAGATGGCGCTGCGCGAGGGCGACCAGGTCATCACCACCTACCGCGACCACGGCCACATGCTCAGCAGCGGCATGGACCCCAAGGGCGTGATGGCGGAGCTGACGGGCCGCCGTGGGGGCTACTCCAAGGGCAAGGGCGGCTCCATGCACATGTTCTCCAAGGAGAAGGCCTTCTACGGCGGGCACGGCATCGTCGGCGCCAATGTGCCCTTGGGCGCCGGCATCGCCTTCGCCAACCGCTACCGCAACAACGGCGCGGTGTGCCTTACCTACTTCGGCGACGGCGCCGCCAACCAGGGCCAGGTGTACGAGAGCTTCAACGTGGCGAAGCTGTGGAAGCTGCCCGTGGTGTTCGTCATCGAGAACAACAAGTACGCCATGGGCACCTCGATCGAGCGCTCCGCCGCCACCACCGATTTCTCCCAGCGCGGCCGCTCCTTCGACATCCCCGGCGAGCAGGTCGACGGCATGGACGTGCGCGCCGTAAAGGCCACCGGCGACCGCGTGGTGCAGTGGGTGCGCGACGGCAACGGCCCCTACATCCTGGAGATGCTCACCTACCGCTACCGCGGCCACTCCATGTCGGACCCCGGCAAGTACCGCACGCGCGACGAGATCCAGAAGATGCGCGAGGAGCGCGACCCCATCGAGCAGGTGCGCCGGCGCCTGCTGGAGGAGAAGTCGATGTCCGAGGCCGACCTGAAGGCGACCGACTCCGAGGTGCGCGGCATCGTCAACGCCGCAGCCGAGTTCGCCCAGTCCGATCCGGAGCCGGACGAGAGCGAGCTTTGGACGGACGTGCTGGTGCCGGCGTGACAGGGGGCAGACCCCTCGCGCAGACGTTAGAAACTCTAGCCGAGACGTAGAGGCGAGGGGTCTGACCCCTCCGACACCAAATGCCCACCGAGATCCTGATGCCAGCGCTGTCGCCCACCATGGAGGAGGGCAAGCTCGCCAAATGGCTGGTGGCGGAGGGCCAAGACGTAAAGCCGGGCGACGTCATCGCCGAGATCGAGACCGACAAGGCCACCATGGAGGTGGAGGCGGTCGACGAGGGCAAGGTTTCCAAGCTGCTAGTCGCCGAAGGCACCGAAGGCGTCAAGGTCAACACGCCGATTGCGCTGCTGGACGGCGAAGCCGGTGCCGCCGCATCTCCCTCTCCCCGCAAACCCTCCGGCACACCCGCCGAGGCTCGTGCCAAAGCCAAGCCAGAGGGTTTGCGGGGAGAGGGCCGGGGTGAGGGGCAGCC
>JBIOWI010000322.1:0-9137 GCA_044868325.1 Hyphomicrobiaceae bacterium | reverse complement strand
AAAAACCCCCAGAGCATGAAAAGCCAGAACCCGAAGAAAAGGAGCGGCCACCAAACGTCGATGTAGGAGGCGATCTCGCGCCAGGCGCATCTCATGTGCTGGGCCCGCTCGATAATTGGCGTTCGCATAGTTCGCGTTCGGCCATAGGATCGAACTTCAAGACGCGGGCACCATTTGGGCGTCGATCTTGTGGAATCGATTGCGTGCCGCACGGCTCGGGCCTTATGACTTCGTCATGTTCCAGACCTACGAGCCGGCCGAACATGGCGGAGACAGCGGCGAGCGCATTGCGCGGCTGCGGGAGCTGATGGCGCGGGCAGGCATCGATGCGCTGCTGGTGCCGCATGGCGACGAGTACGCCAACGAGTACCTGCCGGCCTGCGCCGAGCGGCTGGCGTACGTGACCGGGTTCACCGGGTCGGCGGGGACGGCTGTCGTCGCCAAGGACAGCGCCGCACTGTTCGTCGACGGCCGCTACATCCTGCAGGCGCCGCGGCAGGTGGACACCAAGATCTTCGAGGTGCTGCAGGTCGGCAAGGCCAAGCTGGCCGAGTGGCTGGCCAAGGCGCTCAAGCCCGGCGCCGTCGTTGGCTTCGACCCTAAGCTCCACCCGCCGAGCATTATCGATGAGCTGATGGAGGAGCTGGCGGCCAAACGCATCAAGCTGAAGCCGCTGGCCGGCAACCTCGTGGACCGCCTCTGGGGCAGGGAGCGGCCGCCGCCCCCGCAGAGCGCCGTCGTCGTGCACCCTGTGAGGTACGCGGGCAAGTCCGCCGAGGACAAGCTGGCCGAGATCCAGGCCACCCTGAAGAAGGACGGCCAGGATGCCGCCGTCCTCACCTTCCCGCCGTCGATCTGCTGGCTGCTCAACATCCGCGGCTCAGACGTGGTGCACAATCCGCTCGCACTGGCCTTCGCCATCGTGCCGGCCAGCGGCAAGGCCGAGCTGTTCATCGATCCCGCCAAGCTCGACGGCGAGGCCAAGGCGCACCTGCGCCCTCTGGCCAAGCTGAGCGAGCCGAAAGTCCTGGGCGAGCGTCTCACGGCTCTCAAGGCGGCCGGCAGGAGGGTGCGCCTCGGCCCGGCGGCGCCGGTCTGGTTCCACCGTCAGCTGAAGGGCGGCAAGGCGCGCGTGGTGCGCGCCACCGATCCCTGCCTGCTGCCGAAGGCGCGCAAGAACGCCACCGAGATCAAAGGTGCCCGCGCCGCCCACAAGCGCGACGGCGTGGCCATGGCGCGCTTCCTCGCGTGGCTCGACCGCGAGGCCCGAGGTGGACCCATGGCAGGCCGCATCGACGAGATCGCCGCCTCCAAGCGGCTGGAGGAGATGCGCGCCGAGACCCAGGCGCTCAAGGAGATCAGCTTCGACACCATCTCCGGCGCAGGTCCGAACGGGGCCATCGTGCACTACCGCGTCAACACCGCCACCAACCGTGCGCTCAAGCCGGGCGAGCTCTATCTGGTCGATTCCGGCGCCCAGTATCTCGACGGCACCACCGACGTGACGCGCACGGTGGCCGTCGGCCAGCCCACCCGCGAGATGCAGGAGCGGTTCACCCTCGTCCTCAAGGGTCACATCGCCATCGCCACCGCCCGCTTCCCCAAGGACACGCGCGGGGTGGACCTCGACCCGTTCGCACGCCGCGCGCTGTGGGAGGCCGGGCTCGACTTCGACCACGGCACCGGACACGGCGTGGGCAGCTACCTCTCCGTGCACGAGGGCCCGCAGAGCATCTCCAGGGCCGGGATGGTGGCGCTCGAGCCCGGCATGATCGTCTCCAACGAGCCCGGCTACTACAAGAAGGGCGCCTACGGCATCCGCATCGAGAACCTGCTGCTGGTGACCGAGCCGGAGAAGGTGCCGGGCGGCGAGCGCGACCTGATGACCTTCGAGACCCTCACCCTGGTTCCCATAGACCGCCGCCTGGTGGTGCCGGAGATGCTGTCGGCGGCGGAGCTGGCCTGGCTCAACGCCTACCACGCTCGCGTGCGCGAGCAGATCGGCCCGGAGCTGGGACCGGAGGACCGCGGATGGCTGGAGCAGGCGACGGCGCCGATCCCCTCTCCCCGCGAAGCGGGGTGAGGGAGGCGAGCCTCACCGCAGGGCTTCGAGCCCCTTGTTCTTGACCACGTGCAGCAGTTTCAACGCCGTGCTGGTCGGCCGGCGCTCGCCGCGCTCCCACTGGCTCACGGTGCTCACCGCCACGTTGAGATAGCCCGCCATCACGGCCTGGCTGACGCCGGCGCGCTCGCGCACCCTGGCGATCTCCCCCGGTGAGAGGGGTGGGACCTTGGGCAGCGCGTCGCGCCCAAGCATCCTGATCGTAGTCCGCCCGAGCTCGGCATCATCCACCAGACCCGCGCGGTGCATGCCACGTGTTATCTCGACAATCTCGGAACGCAGCCTCGCCTTGCCGCGCAGCTCTCCTGCTTTGGCCCTAGTCTTCCTCGTCATGGGTCACTTCCTTCAGCTCATCGTCGGCGATCATGAACTCGATCGCCTCCTCGGCTGCGCTCAGCAGCCCTGCACCACGCCGTTTCAGCTCTGCCAGCTCATCGTCGTCGATGTTCGCCCGGGCCGACTTCGCGAAGCCGTATAGGAACACGGCCCGCTCGCCACGCCGGTAGGCGAGCACCGTGCGATAACCCCCGCGCTTGCCTCCACCCCGACGCGCAAGGCGCTGCTTGATCAGTCCATCGCCCAGATCGGCGTCGATAAGCCCTTGGTTTGCGTCGCGCACCGCCTTCACCAGCGATACGTCAAGAATTCGTTCCCGCCTTTGAATGCGTGCAAAAGTCCTCACCTTGAAGATTCTCATGAGATCCCCACTCAGTCAACTATAGTTCTCTGAGGTATAGAAACAGAAGGACCATACCGCCCCCCGGCTCCGGGTGGGCGGAGAATAAAGAGCGGCACCATCGAGCGCAAATGCAGATATCAGAATGTTCGCCGACGTCTCACGGCCCTCGGAGCGTCAGCACTCCACCGCACTCAAGTAGCCCTCGCGCGCGTAGGCGAGCAGGGCGGCGTCGCGTGTCATCACGGTGTAGCCATGCTCGCGTGCCGTCGCGGCGACGATGCGGTCCGCGGGGTCGCGCGGCGGGGCACCCGGCAAGAACGATGAATCCAGCAGAATCTCGGCGCTGAGGCTGGCTATCGCGACACCAGGAATGGATGTGAGGCGGCGCAGGTATTCGCGCGGCCGAATGGCGGCTCGCAGGCGACCGCGCGCGAACAGGAGACCGAGCTCCCAGCCAGTGATGGGGGAGAGGAGCACGGTCTCGCCGTTGCGAAACTTCTCAGTCAGGAGCGATGCCGCTGCAGGCTTGAGCGTGCCCTCGACGGCGAAGATCGCGGCGTTGGTGTCGAGCAGCAGCTGCACGTTCACGTTCCGCGCTCGTCCTTGCCGTACTTCGCATTGAGAAGCCCCTCCAACTCGTCGGGATCGAGCGCCGGCTTGGTGAGGTCCAGGGTGGGGTCGATCCACAAGAGGCCCTTCATCGCTCCGATCATGGGATGCTGAGCGTTCGCGTCTTGCGGTGTGTAAGCTGCGTGGCTCTCGGCCATTCCCTTCTCCATCATGTCAGCCTCCGTCGTGTCAGCAGCGCGTACAAAGACGAGCTTCTCGCCTTGCATATCCACTTGCTCGGTGCGGTATCCCGCCCCCAGCCACGCCTGGGCATGGGCATGGCCGGTCGCGTCATTTGCCCACCATGGCCGGTGCCTGCGCGCAGAGGCGGGAAGCGGGCCACCGATGATCGACTCGACCTCTCGAAAGGTCATCGGCACGCGGTTTCGCGTCTGCTGCAGAAGGTGGTGACGAAGTGGGTCGTACTTCATGGTGTTCCTACCGATAGGAACTTAAGTTCATAATTAGGAACTGATCCATTCGAAGTCAAGCGTGGAGCGCAAGCACCTCTGTTTGTGGCGCTTATCCGACCCGCATCACCCGTAGCAGGAACGCCAGCTCCGCCTCCAGCACGGCGACGATGGTCTCGGCCTTGCGGAAGCCGTGCGCTTCGCCCACGAACTCGTGGTAGGCGACCTCGATGCCGCGGGCCTTGAGCTTCTCCACGATGAGGCGGGACTGCTCCGGCGGCACCACCTTGTCGTCGAGGCCCTGGAACAGGATCACCGGCGACTTGATGCCGTCGATCAGGTTGAGGGGGGAGCGCTCGGCGCACACGGCCTTCCACCTGCCCGGGGTTGTGCCGAGCAGGCGGTGCAGGTAGCCGGACTCGAACTTGTGCGTGTGCTGCATGAGGAGGCCGAGGTCGGAGATGCCGTAGTGGCTCGCGCCAGCGGCGAAGGCGTCGGTGGTGGCTAGCGCCATCAGCGTCGTGTAGCCACCAGCGCTGCCACCGGCGATGGCGATCCTAGCCGGATCCGCGAGGCCCTCCCGCGCCAGGAAGCGCGCCGCGGCGGCGCAGTCGGCTACGTCGACGATGCCCCACCGGCCGTCGAGCCGCTCGCGGTAGGCGCGGCCGAAGCCGGTGCTGCCGCCGTAGTTCACGTCAAGCACGGCGAAGCCGCGGCTCGTATAGTACTGCACCCGCATCTTCAGCCCGGCATCGGTCATGGCTGTAGGGCCGCCGTGAGCCAGCACCAGCGCCGGCGGCAGAGTGCTCCTCGGACCCTGATAGTCCGGATTGGTGGGTGCGTAGTGGATACCGAACACCTGCTCGCGTCTGGCGTTGCGGAACGCACAGACCTGGCCGCGGCTGATGCAGGCGGGGTCGATCTCAACGGGCGGCGCCGGCGCCACCGGCTGCAGGCGACCGCGCCCGAGGCGCATGATCGCCGGCATCGCCAGCGGCGAGCTGACACGCGCCACGAAACCATCGCCGACGGCAATAGGATCGTCGATGCCGGCGGCGCTCTTCTGCAGGGCTGGATAGATGGCGGGTGCGCTACCTTTCCTCAGGGTGCCGGTCTTCAGGAGCGGCAGCCCGCGCTCGCAGTAGACGGCGGCGAAGCGGCCACCGGGGTGCAACGCGAACGAGCGCATGCCGAAGACCCATTGCGCGTGCCACAGCTCGGCACGCGGCGACCGGTCCACCAAATCCGCGCGCTCGCCGTCCCAGCGGTAGAGGCAGCCCCAGCCGGTCTCGTCCCAGGCGAAGTAGAGGTGGCCGTCCGGCCCCCACTCCGGCTGGAAGACGGCGCTGCCGCTTCCGTCGGCGATCTGTTTCGGTCGGCCCAGGGTGCCGTCGTCGCGGACCTTCGCGACGTAGAGCGCTGCGCTGTCCCAGGGCATGTCGGGCAGGTCCCAGGCCAGGAAGGCGAGCTGCGCGCCGTCCGGCGAGAGGCGGGCGCTGGCGTAGAAATCGCGGCCCGCCGCCAGCTCGGTGAGCCGGCCGCGCTCCGCGCCGTCCAGCGCGATGGCGACCAAGCTGTTGCGTGGCAGGCGGTGAGTGCCGCTCTTTCCCCGCTCATGCGTCTCGGCGACGGCCAGCAGGCGGTTGCGGGCGGTGTCGTGAGCGAAATCGGCGAAGCGGGTGCGGGGTGCGTCAGTGAGCCGCTGGGGCTGTTTCCCGGGCTCCAGCGCGTAGACCTGCTGGTCCTTGTCGTTGACGAAATAGACGATGCCGGCGGCCACCGTGAACTCGCCGCCGCCGTACTCGTGCACCCGGGACCGCGCCGAATAGGGCGCCGGCAGGATGTCCTCGCGCCGGCCGTCGGCCCCGGCCCGCGCGATCGCCTGCCGGCCCTGCTCCTCGGGCCGCGATTCGCTCCAGTAGACGGCGTCGCCGTCCGCCTGCAGCAGGCCCGTCCGGCGGCTTCCCCGTGCCGCCAGGGTGGCGCTAATGGGCGACGGCCAAGTGCCGTAGGGCAAGGTCCGCTTCCTGGCGGGCATGGGGCCTCCTGGGGATGGGGGAATGGGGAATGGGGGAATGGGGGCCGATGGCGCCGAACTCGAGGTTCCCATTCCCCACTCCCCAACATCGCTGCGTGCAAGCGCTACTATTCGGTGGCAGACTGAGGATGCGGCGTCGGCGAAAATATGGTGTCGCGCCCTGCAAATCACCTTTGCAGGTTGAAATTAGGTCAGCTAAGCTGTCCTTTATGCGGGAGGCTTGCGTGATGCACGGTGCCGAGGCAGCGAAACGGCAGCGGAAATCGTGCGCGAGCAATCCTGCAAACTCAGGATGAGAGCGGCGGGCGAACGGCCGCCCGGATGTCGGAGCAACAGACCCATCCCGACCAGCAAGGGGGAGGGCGCGGCATCCTGCAGGCGGCCCGTTCGGAGCGGCGCCGCTCGGCTCCGAGCGAAACCGGCGCGTCACCGGCCCCTCGGCGGGGGCGGGATGGCGCGCGCGGGCGTCGCCGCGGAGCGAGGAGTGAAGCACTGAGGAGGGACGCGGGGCATCTCAGCCCCGTGTCGCGATGCTGGAGATTGACATGACCGCGCAGCAGCCCGGAGCTGTGCCCTTCATCCCCCAGGCGCAGGGGCTCTTCGATCCCAAACGCGAGTACGACGCTTGCGGCGTCGGCTTCATTGCCGATCTCAAGGGCGGCAAATCTCACAAGCTGATCGAGGACGCCCTCGCCATCCTGTGCAATGTCGAGCATCGCGGCGCCGTGGGCGCCGACCCGATCGCGGGCGACGGCGCGGGCATCCTCATCCAGATCCCGCACGACTTCCTGGCCGAGGAGGCCGCGCGTCTCAAGATCAAGCTGCCCAAGCCCGGCCACTACGCCGCCGGCCACATCTTCATGCCGCGGGACGAGCGGCTGCGCGCCCACTGCGAGCGCGTGTGGATGCGCATCATCCGCGAGGAGGGCCTGGAGTTCCTGGGTTGGCGCTCCGTGCCCACGGACAACGCCTGCCTCTCCGAGATGGTGAAGGCCGTCGAGCCGGTGCACCGGCAGATCTTCATCGGCCGGCCCGAGGGCATGGCCGACAGCCAAGAGTTCGAGCGCCGGCTCTATCTGATCCGCAAGGTCGTCTCCAACGCGCTCTACTACGCCTACAAGGACCGCGACATCGGCCACTACACGGTGTCGCTGTCGAGCCGCACGCTGGTCTACAAGGGCATGTTCCTGTCCTATCAGGTGCCGCAGTATTACAAGGACCTGAGCAATCCGCGGCTCACCTCGGCGATGGCTCTGGTGCACCAACGCTTCTCCACCAACACCTTCCCGTCGTGGAAGCTCGCCCACCCCTACCGCATGGTCGCCCACAACGGCGAGATCAACACCCTGCGCGGCAACGTCAACTGGATGGCGGCTCGGCAGGCGTCGGTCGCAACCCCGCTGTTCGGCAGCGACATCTCCAAGCTCTGGCCCATCTCCTACGAGGGCCAGTCGGACACCGCCTGCTTCGACAACGCGCTCGAGTTCCTGGTGATGGGCGGCTACAGCCTCGCTCATGCCGCCATGATGCTAATCCCGGAGGCGTGGGCCGGCAATCCTCTCATGGATGCCAAGCGGCGCGCCTTCTACGAGTATCACGCCTGCCTGATGGAGCCATGGGACGGTCCTGCCGCCATGGCCTTCACCGACGGCCGGCAGATCGGCGCCACGCTCGACCGCAACGGCCTGAGGCCCGCGCGCTACCTCGTCACCAAGGACGGCCGGGTGATCATGTCGTCCGAGGCTGGCGTGCTGCCGGTGCCGGAGGAGAGCATCGCCCGCAAGTGGCGCCTGCAGCCCGGCAAGATGCTGCTTATCGACATGGAGCAGGGCTGCATCGTTCACGACGACGACCTCAAGGCCGACCTGGCCTCGCGCTTCCCCTACGAGCAGTGGCTGAAGCGCACCCAGATCCAGGTGGGCGACCTGCCGCTGCCCAAGCAGGGTGCCGGCCGCAAACGCACCAATGTCGCCCTGCTCGATCTGCAGCAGATGTTCGGCTACACCCAGGAGAGCCTGAAGTTCCTGATGGCGCCCATGGCGCATACCGGCCAGGAGGCCGTGGGCTCAATGGGCAACGACACGCCCGTGTCGGTGCTTTCCTCGAAGCCCAAACTGCTGCACACCTACTTCAAACAGAACTTCGCGCAGGTCACGAACCCGCCCATCGACTCGATCCGCGAGGAGCTGGTGATGAGCCTCGTCTCGTTCATCGGGCCGCGGCCGAACCTGCTCGACCTGGAGGGCACCGCCAAGCTCAAGCGCCTGGAGGTGTACCAACCGATCCTCACCAATGCGGACCTGGAGCGCATCCGCAGCATCGGCCTGGTCAAGGACAACCAGTTCTCGTCGGTGACCATCGACATCACCTACCCGGGCGAGAAGGGTGCTGCCGGCATGACGCCCGCCCTCGACGTAGTGTGCGCCGAGGCCGAGGAGGCGGTGCGCTCGCGCGAGTACAACATCATTATTTTGTCGGACCGCGCGGCGGGCCCGGACCGAGTTCCCATCCCGTCGCTGCTCGCCACCTCGGCCGTGCACCATCACTTGATCCGCCAGGGCCTGCGCACCAGGGTGGGCCTGGTGGTGGAGACCGGCGAGGCGCACGAGGTGCACCAGTTCTGCGTGCTGGCGGGCTACGGCGCCGAGGCCATCAACCCTTATCTGGCCTTCGAGACCTTGGAGCAGCTGCTGCCCGAGTTCGACGAGGAGCTGACGCTGAAGGAGGCGCAGAAGCGCTACATCAAGGCCATCGACAAGGGGCTCCTGAAGGTGATGTCCAAGATGGGCATCTCCACCTACCAGTCCTACTGCGGCGCGCAGATCTTCGACGCCGTCGGCCTCAAGTCGTCGTTCGTGAAGAAGTACTTCACCGGCACGCACACCCAGGTGGAGGGCGTCGGCCTGCGCCAGATCGCGCGCGAGACCGCCGAGCGCCATCGCCTGGCCTTCGGCAACGTGCCGACGCTGGAGCACGACCTCGACGTGGGCGGCGAGTACGCCTACCGCATCCGCGGCGAGGCGCACATGTGGCGCCCGAGCGTCGTTGCCGACCTGCAACACGCGGTGCGCGGCAACCTGCCCGACAAATACCGCTCCTACGCGCAGCAGATCAACGACCAGTCCGAGCAGCTCATGACGCTGCGCGGCCTGTTCCGCATCAAGGCTGCCGAGGAGCTGCGCCGCAAGCCGGTGCCGCTTGAGGAGGTCGAGCCGGCCTCGGCCATCGTCAGGCGCTTCTCCACCGGCGCCATGAGCTTCGGCTCCATCTCGCGCGAGG
>JBIOWI010000321.1:0-3091 GCA_044868325.1 Hyphomicrobiaceae bacterium | reverse complement strand
TCGATCCCTACGACTGCCGAAGCCCGACTGCCGATTGCCGGGCATGACTCGCCGGTCTGAGGGAGAGCTTCGTTAGGTTTCAGGGCTCGGGTTTCAGGAGCTGCCCCCTGGAACCCGATCCCTATAGCCTGAAACCTGGGACGGCCGCGCCACCAGCGTGACGCCGGCGAGGATCAGGGCGAAGCCCAGCACATGGAAGACCTCGACGGTCTCTCCCAGGAACGTCGTCGCGAGCAGCGCGCTGAACAGCGGGATGGTGTGCAGAAACGCGCTCGCCCGCGGCGCGCCGATGATGTCCACCCCGCGGTTCCAGGCGACATAGGCCAGGATGGTCGTGACGAAGATGGCGTAGACGACTGTCCCCGCGGTCGTCCAGGTGGCCTGCAGGCGATAGCCGAATGCATGCTCCCCGACCGCGAACGGCAGGTTGCCGAGGACGCTGATTGCGGCCATCGACAGCATGAAGGTGGCGGCGTGCACGCTCGGGCGCACGCGCAGGCACGCCGCATAGACGGCCCACAGCGCCATGTTGGCGATGATGATGAGGTCGCCGCCGTTGAAGCTGAGCTGGGCGAGCCGCGCCAGGTCGAGCCGGCTGACGATGGCGATCACGCCGGCGAGCGACACGAGCACCCCGAAGAGCTGCAGCGGCCCGAGGCGCTCGCGGAACAGGAGCCAGCTCGCCGCCACAATGAACGCCGGGGCGACGGAGCCGACCACGCCCATGTTGAGCGCCGTCGTGAAGTGCAGCGCGACGAACTGGAGCGTGCCGAAGGCCCCGCCTCCGGTGATCGCGAACAGCACCATCAGGCCGGGCTTGCTTCTCAGCTTGGGCCAGTCGCCACGCAGATGAGGCAAGGCGAACGGCAGCACGACGAGGGCCACGACGGTCCAGCGCACCACGGCCAGGCTGGCGGGCGGCACGTATCCCCCAACGGCGCGCGCGATCACGTGGTTGCCGGCCCAGCAGAGGCCGGCCAAGGGCAGCAGCAGGAAGGCCGCGGCCTGGGAGCGAAGGAAGGCTGGCACCGTGAAGGCCTCGGACTGTGCCCGGAAACGGGCGGGATGGGCCCCAATTGCACACGCAACGGGCAGGCGCACAAGTGTGGCAGCGCCCCCGGGAGCGCCCAAGAGCCATGCGCGCTCAGGGGGTCTCGCCCTGGCATCAAGCGCGGGTGCACCAGAGGTTGTACATCCCATTGAAGATATGCGGGTTGGCTGCCTCGAGCTCGGCCCAGCGCTCCAGGCTGCCCGGCCAGGTCTCGCTGGGAAAGGCCACCCGGAACCGGGCGAGCACGCCCCGCTCGAGCTGGAAGCCGCGGAAGGCGAGGCCGTGCTCGGCGAGGAACTGCGCGATCTCGGGGAGCGTCACCGGGCGCTCGCTGACATGCAGCGCCAGGTCGCGGAAGTTGCTCGCCGCGTAGAAGTCGCGGCTCATCTTGAGGTCGCCGCCAGGCGCGTCCTTCGCACGGTCGAGCAGGACCTGCCGGAAGACGCGCAGCGCCTCGTCGCCGCAGCCGGGACCGGGATAGGCCGGGTCGCCGCGCAGCGCCTGCAAGCTGCGCCGGGCGGTGGCGCTGTAGAGGCCCACAAGCATCAGGCCGTCCTCGGCCAGACAGCGGAGCAGCGCGCGCCACCCCCGGAACGGCTCGGCCAGATGATGCAGCACGCCGGTGCATTCGACGACCCGGAAGCGCCCCACGAACCGCGGGCCGGCCTCGTGCAGCGTCGCAAGGTCGGCCTGGACAAACTCGACGTTGCGCGCACCGAACCGCTCCGCCATGCGCGCCGCGTAGGCAAGGCTGGCGGCGGAGAGATCGATGGCCAGCACCCGCGCCTCCGGCCCATAGGCCAGAGCCGCCTGCACGGCCTGCTGGCCGGTGCCGCAACCGGCAATCAGCACCTCGAACGGCTGGTCCAGGAAGGCCAGCTCGGCGGGGGCGAAGTAGTGCCCGAGGGTGCGGCGCAGCCTGGCGGGCGCGATCAGGCCAACGCTGGTCCACCGGGGGTAGGGGTTGGCCTCGTACTGCTGCGCCACCTCGCGCGCCGTCGGCTCGGCGATGGACCCGAGCCGCCGCAGGCACGCCCGCCGCTCCCGCTCGTCAGCGGCCTCGGCGAGGTGCCGTACCACGACATCGCCCAGCGCCCGGGGGCGAATCGCGTCCGCCTGCTGCGGGCTCAGTTCCGCCCCGAGCAAACTGGAGAACGGCCGATACAATGCGAGGAGGAGCAGCTTGCGGCCCTCGGCCGGATCGCCCGCGAGCAGCCGGTCTGCGGCGATCCCCAGTTGCGCCGCGCGCAGCGCCTCCTCGGCGCTCACGGCCCACACGTGCTCGTTGATCTGGCATTGGCGCGCCAGCGCCAGGGCGAAATCGAACAGCGCCCGCTCCTCCAACCGTTGTTCTGGTAGCTCGAGCAGGAGAACTCGCCGCAGCGCCGTCAACAGCCGTTCGACCTCCGGGCTGCGGAAGACGCCGGTGCGCAGCACCTCGAGGAAGAGCCCGTCCTTCAGCAGCGGCGCCGTCCTGCCGAGGCAGAGACCGCGCGCAGCGGCGAGCCAGCCTTCCAACCGGCCCGCGGCCAGCGCGTCCGCAAGCGGCCCGGCCTCGGCCAGATGGCGCATGGCCGTCTCGGCGATCAGCTCGCGATCGACAGTATCGTGGGCGAGCGCAGCCCTGAGCCCGGCGGGGTCGAGCGCCTCGTCGCCCGGCAGGTCGCAGCGGCCGGCCAGCAGCGAGAGCCGGCGCGCGGCATCCCCCTTCCTGGGATCGAGCCGCAGGGCCTCCGTCAGGCTTGCGCCGGCGGCGCCAAGCTCGCCCAGGGCCTCCTGCACCACCGCCAGGCGATAGCGGTGCATGGCGTTGCCGCGGTCTGCCCGCACCGCCTCGGCGAAGCAGGACCTGGCCGCATCGAGGTCGCCGAGATCAACGGCGGCGGAGCCCCGCTCCGACCAGCTGGGCTGCTGCCTTCTCGGCGCGGTACGTGGCGGCATCGGGTGGGTGCTCCATCTCGTGTGGACGGACACATCCCGACGATCACGCGCCCTGGAGGGGCGTCAAGACCGCGCGTGAGTTATGCGCTACAAAGGTGT
>JBIOWI010000320.1:0-2078 GCA_044868325.1 Hyphomicrobiaceae bacterium | reverse complement strand
GCCAGCGCCATGGTTTTGCCCGTGCGCGGCACCTTCACCCTCATGCCGCGCATGAGCTTGCCCGAGCATACGCGCATGAAGGCGATGCGGTCGCGGTGATTGGGGTCCATGTTTGCCTGGATCTTGAAGACGATCCCGGTCATGGCCTTCTCGGTCGCCTCCACGGTCCGGGTGGCGGCCTTCTGGCTGCGCGGCGGCGGGGCGTAGGCGATCAGCGCCTCCAGGATGTCGCGCACGCCGAAGTTCTTGAGCGCGCTGCCGAAGAACACCGGCGTCAGCGTGCCCTCCCGGAACTTCGCCAGATCGAACTTGCCGCAGGCCGTCTCCACCAGCTCGATCTCGTCGCGCCAGCCGGCCACGGCATCCTCATCCAGGAGCGCCGCGATGGCCGGATCGTCCGGGCCCGACACCGGCGTGCCCTCCGGCTCACGCTCAACCTGGCGAATCCGAGGCTGCAACAGGTCGTAGGTGCCCTTGAAATCGCGCCCGCGGCCCACCGGCCACACCATGGGCGCGGTCTCGATGGCCAGCGTGCGCTCGATCTCGTCCAAGAGCTCCAGCGGGTCCTGGCTCTCCCGGTCCATCTTGTTGATGAACGTGACGATGGGGATGTCGCGCAGGCGGCAGATCTCGAACAGCTTGAGCGTGCGCGCCTCGATGCCGCGGGCGGCGTCGATCACCATGATGGCGGAATCCACCGCGGTGAGCGTGCGGTAGGTATGGTCGGAGAAGTCCTCGTGGCCCGGCGTGTCGAGCAGGTTGAACACGGCGCCGCCGTATTCGAAGGTCATGACCGAGGTCACCACCGAGATGCCGCGCGCCCGCTCGATGGCCATCCAGTCCGACCGCGTATTGCGTCCGTCGCGCTTGGCCTTGACCTGGCCGGCGAGCTGGATGGCGCCGCCGTACAAGAGGAGCTTCTCTGTCAGCGTAGTCTTGCCGGCGTCCGGGTGGGAGATGATGGCGAAGGTACGCCGCCGCGCGATCTCGCGGGCGAGCGGACTCAGCCCGGTCTTGGCCGGCGCCTTGTCGGGCGCGGCGTCCTCTGCCGGCGTCAACGCAGTCAATGTGTCGTCCATGATGGTTCGAGCGTTAGGGAAGGCGCCTCTATAGCACCGTTCGCCCTCTGTGAAGCAATCGCCGCAATATGGGGGCGCGGCGGCCCGATTCCACCCCGCCCTGCGCATAGTCGAGGTTTGTGTGGCACCCCGGCTCGGGTTCTGGCGAGTGCGCGCGAGACTGAGGCACACGCCATCCGCCTCCCGGGCGGATATGCTCCTTTGCGGCGACTGCGTCCTGACGATGCAGGCGGCTTGCGTCGGCTATCTGCAGTGCGCAACCCATGACAGGGAGGATCGCATGAGAACCAAGGCCACCGCGCTCTATCCGTTCGTACCGTCGGGTCCGGATTTCCGGCTGGCGCTGGCGTTTCTCGCCGAGCTCGGCTTCGTCAAGCAATGGGAGCACGACGGATTGGCCGGACTGCGCTGGGGAGAGGCCTATTTCCTCCTCCAAGACATCGATGTCCCGGAGTGGCAGAAAAACCAGATGATCGTCTTCGAGGTGGGGGACCTCGATGCCTACTGGGCCGAGATCGAGCCCAAGGACCTGCCGGCCAGGTTCCACGGCGCCAGGCTGAGGCCGCCCACAGATTTCCCCTGGGGCCGCGAGGTCCACATCGTCGATCCCGGCGGCGTCTGCTGGCACGTGAGGCAGGCCAGATCGCCGCTCATCCGCATTGAGCCCCGTCCCGGCTGATGCACGGCGACGGGTTCCGCCTCGGCGCCGCAAGGTCGGTCGCCGGGGCTACTGCGCGACGGTGGCCGCCGACTTCTTGGCGCGAGCTTTCCCAGACATCTTCTTCAGGCGCTGGCGGGCGCGCAGCGTGTTGCCTTGGATGCGCGTGGCCTTGGCGCGCGGGATGGCGCGGCGCTTTTTCTTCTTCTGCTTCTCGATGTTGCGCTCTGAGCGGACGGTCATGACGAAACCTCTCCTGACGGGGTCCCCTCGGGAGGACGTTGCAAAGTTGCCGAACCAAGGAGGCGAGGAGCCTGACCCCGCTACGCTCCGTCGCGCCG
>JBIOWI010000319.1:0-2254 GCA_044868325.1 Hyphomicrobiaceae bacterium | reverse complement strand
GCACCTACGGCTCGCGCTCCGGCGCCGTCGGCATGACCGCCATCTACAAGGCCATCGACAAGGTGATCGTGAAGGGCAAGAAGGTGGCGGGCTTCGTGCTGGAGGTGCCGGAGGAGACGGTGGCCTTCAACGACGGCATCTTCTCGTCCACCAACACCAACAAGACCCTCACCTTCCCCGAGGTGGCACTGCAGGCCTACATCGCCCACAAGTTCACGGGCGCGCAGCTGGAGCCGGGCCTCAAGGAAGGCGCCTTCCACGATCCCTCCAACTTCACGTTCCCATCGGGCGTGCACATCTGCGAGGTGGAGGTGGATCCCGAGACGGGCAGGACCCGCATCGACCGCTGGACCGCGGTGGACGACTTCGGCACGCTCATCAACCCGATGATCGTGGAAGGCCAGGTGCACGGCGGCGTGGCCCAAGGCGTCGGCCAGGCCTTGCTGGAGGGCGCGCACTACGACAAGAAGACGGGGCAGCTCGTCACGGCGAGCTTCATGGACTACGCCATGCCGCACGCCGACGACCTGCCGTCGATCCAGATCGCCATGTCGTCGACGCCCTGCCCGTCGAACCCGCTGGGCATCAAGGGCTGCGGCGAGGCCGGTGCCATTGCGGCGCCGGCGGCCGTCATCAACGCCCTCACCGACGCGCTGGGCCACGAGGACGTCGCCATGCCGGCGACACCGCTGACGGTCTGGCGCGCCGCGCAGAAATCGCCGGCCCGCATGGCCGCGGAATAAGGGAGGCAGGGAGTCCCATGTACACCTTCGAATACCTTCGCGCCCAGTCGGTGGCCGACGCCGCCAAGCTGCTCGCCTCCAAGCCAGAGGCCAAGCTGCTGGCTGGCGGACACACGCTGATCCCCACCATGAAGCTTCGGCTGGCAAGCCCGAAGGCGCTGGTCGACCTGGGCCGCGTGGCGGAGCTCAAGGGCATCGAGAAGAAGGGCAGCGCGCTGGTCATCGGCGCCATGACGACGCACGCCGAGGTGGCGGCCTCGGAGGCGGTGAAGTCGTCGATCCCCGGCCTCGCGGCCCTGGCGGGGGGCATCGGCGACCCGCATGTGCGCCACCGCGGCACCATCGGCGGCTCGATCGCCAACAACGACCCTGCGGCAGACTACCCGGCGGCGCTGCTGGCGCTGGGCGCCACCATCGCCACCAACCGCCGCGAGATCAAGGCGGACGCCTTCTTCACCGGGCTGTTCTCGACGGCCCTGCAGGACGGCGAGATCGTCACCCGCGTCTCGTTCCCGGTGCCCACCAAGCTCGCCTACGCCAAGTTTGCCAACCCGGCCTCGCGCTACGCCCTGGTGGGTGTGGCGGTGGCGCAGACGGGGGGGCAGCCGCGCGTGGCCGTCACGGGGGCCGGCAACAACGGCGTGTTCCGCCACGCCGCCATGGAGGCGGCTCTGGCCAAGGACTGGTCGGCCGCGGCGCTGAACGGCATCGCCACCGACGCCAACACCATGGTGAGCGACATCCACGGCGACGCCGCCTACCGCGCCCACCTGGTCGGCGTCATGGCCCGCCGCGCCGTGGCCGCCGCCGGCTGATCTGCGGTGGGGCTTCTGGGGTCAGACCCTGCGGGTCTGACCCCATGGCACACCCGCGCGAGGCACGCGACGAGAACCCCCTCTCCCCGCGAGCGGGGGGAGGGCCGGGGTGAGGGGCAGCAACATGCAAGAGCCTTCCATGGACAGGAACACGCACACGCTCTCCGACGACGACATCGTCTCCGCCCGCGCGGTGACGCGCCGCACACTGCTCGCCGCGCTCGGCCTCGGCGCCGGCGTTGCCGCGGCGGCGGTTGCCGGCACCGCGGCAGCGCACGCCCAGGCCACTCCCAACCCAGCCCCCAAGCCCACGCGCCGCGACCCCTGTCGCGACGCCGACCACGGCCCGCCCGCCGACGGCGACGGCTGCGGCAAGCCGCCGGTCTCGTAGGCTTGCCTCGCGCCTAAACGGGTGCGGACCAAGCAGAACTTAGCCGTTGCCCCAACGCAAGCGTGGCCGGCAAGGGCAGTTATGCCCCGGAACCTGACGGATGCAGACCGGAGGAAGTGTGCCAAGACCAGTCATTCCCGCGCCAATCATTCCCCTCACGCACTACCCTGTCGGTGATGCGTCAGGGTCATTCAAAGAATCCGCCCGGTAACGACGGCGACGGCCTCGGCGCGGTCCTCGCGGAAGTTCTCGCGGGCCTCGGGCACGGACAGGCCTCGGGCGCGGATGAGATGGAGCACGAGATT
>JBIOWI010000318.1:0-18635 GCA_044868325.1 Hyphomicrobiaceae bacterium | reverse complement strand
AGGTGCCGCCCGCAGTGCTGTTTCCCTTCCTGCTGTGGATCGCCGCCCGCTGCCGGCCCGTGTTTGCGGCGGCAGCTGCCGTTGTCATCTGCTTCGGGCTGATGGGTGCCCCGGCCTTTCGCCTCGGGGCATTTGCCGATGCGGAGACGCCGGTGCTCAGCCTCCAGGCGATGATGCTTATCGCATCGCTGTGCGCCCTCACCTTGAGTGCGCTGTTCGCCGAGCGGCGACGCAACGAGGCGGCGCTCATGGAAAGCAACGAGCGGCTGCGGCTGGCGCTGGGCGGAGCGCAGCTTGGCGTATGGAGCGCCGACCTGGCCACGGGCGCACTGGAGTGCGACGAGCGCCACTGCCGGATCAACGCCCACGACCCCGCCGCCCCGCCGCGGCGGCTGGCCTACGCCCGGACCCTGGTGCATCCCGACGACCTGCCGCGCCTCGATGCGGCATTCGCGGCGGCGCGGCGCACGGGCGCGCCGTGCCGGGCCGAATATCGGGTCTGCGTGGACGATAGCTCCGACCCGGCCCAGATCCGCTGGGTGGCTGTGGAGGGCACCGTGGTGCGCGACGCCGCCGGCCGGCCCGTGCGACTGCTCGGCGTCACGCGCGACATCACTGAGCGCAAGCGCGCCGAGGAGCAGAAGGACCTGCTTCTCGCCGAGCTCGACCATCGCGTGAAGAACGCGCTGGCCGTCGTCACCGCGGTCGCGTCGCGCACGCAGCGGACCGGCGGCTCGGTGGCGGACTACGTGGCCGCGCTCGACGGCCGCATCAAGTCGATGGCGGGCACGCACGAGCTGCTGAGCGGTCGCAAGTGGGAGGGCTTGCCGCTGCGAGACCTGATCGAGCGCGAGCTGCAGCCGCATGCGAGCGGCGACAACGTGCGTTTCGACGGCCCCGAGGTCGTGCTGCGGGCCGAGGCTGGCCAGGCGCTCGCCATGGTGGTGCATGAGCTGGCCACCAACGCCGCGAAGTACGGGGCGTTGTCGGCGGAGGGAGGGCGCGTGTCGGTGCGCTGGGCGCACGCTCCCGCGAACGGAACGGAGGCCGCCCTGGTCCTCGATTGGGTGGAGAAGGGCGGCCCGAGGGTGGCAGCCGGGGCCCGGCCCGGCTACGGCACCAGCGTCATCCGCGACCTCGTCCCCTACGAGCTGGGCGGCACGGTGGACCTGAAGCTTGCGCCCGACGGCGTACGCTGCCGCATGCAGGTCCCGGCCAGGTGGCTGAGCGCGGGCAACGCACCGCCGCGCGACATCCCGGTATTGGCAGTCGCACGGGCAGAGGGCTACCCGTAGGGTGGGTTAGCCGCGAAGCGGCGTAACCCACCGTTGGCAAGGTACGACAGTCGAGGTTGTCATGTTGCGTTACGGCCCTTCGGGCCTAACGCAACCTACATGCTACATGCCCGCGTCACGGCAGCATGCGGTAGAAGCCGCGGCCGTCGGGCAGGCAGGCGAGCCAGACGCGCTCGCCCGGGGCGGTGGTGACGGTGGCCGATATGACCCAGCCGTTGCCTACCGCCTCGCGCCAGATGGATCGGGTGCAGTAGGCGCTCTCCCAGGCCTCGGCCTGGCGCTCCTGCCAGCCGTCGCGCAGCGCGCTGGCGGGAGCCTTGTAGAATCGCTTGAAATGCACGGTCCTCAGGTCGCAGCCGATGTCCACGCCGTCGTTGCGGGTGAAGCGGTCGGTCCAGGTGCCGACGTCGCCGGCTGCCGAGCGGATGAACTCCTTGGCGGCCACGCAAAACTCGGCGTCGTCGAAGGCTTGCGACGACGGCGTGGCGACGGCCACGAGGGCCGCCGCAACCAGCATTGCCGGCGATAGGCGGCGCATGGGCAATTCCTCGCGCGCGAATCTCCCGTAGGCGTGCTTGATCCTATGTCAGACGGCAGCGGCGGACCAGTGGCGGCTGCGGCGGCTTGCGCTCGGGCGAGGCTCGGCTAAAGAAGGGCTTCCCCAGGGGTTCGGTCTGGGTTCGGCCTGGGCTCGGCAGGCGAGGGAGTGCCATGTCCTGTCTGCGCATCGGTTTCCTGTTGATGGTGGCCTGCGGCGCCGCTGCCTGCGGCGACGACCGCGCGGCGCTGGCGCTCGGCTGTCAGGACCCGTCCGATGCGCGGCGGCAGGTGGAGACCTGCACCAAGCTCATCGCGCTCGACGCGAAGCATCGGAAGGCCTACGATCTCCGATGCCAAGCCTACAACGAGCTGGCGCAGTACGAAAAGGCGCTGGCCGACTGCGAGGTGGCGGTCAAGCTCACGCCCAGCACCGCATCGCCCTACAACAACCGCGGTGTCAGCAACGAGATGCGCGGCAACCTCGACGCCGCGCTCAAGGACTACGACAAGGCCTTGGCGATCGACCCGAGGTTCGCCGTGGCGCTGGCCAACCGCGGCGACGTGCACGCCAAGAAGGGTGAGAAGGGCCGCGCCATCGCCGACTACCGCGCGGCGCTCGCCATCGAGCCCGGCAACGGCGTGGCGCTGAACGGCCTGCAGAAGCTCGGCGCGAGGTGAGCGGGGTCAGACCCCTGGCCAAGACGCTATCGATTCTGCCCATCGGTCGTGGCTAGGGGTCTGACCCCGTTCGAGCGGCGCGGGGCGCTTGCATCCCGCGGCGGGTGACCGCACATTGCGGTCGCATTCGCCAACTCAGCACGCAAGGTCTACGCCCAGTGACGCATCTCTTCTCTCCGCTCGATGTCGGTCCGCTCACGCTCGCCAACCGCATCGCCGTGGCGCCCATGTGCCAGTACTCGGCCGACGACGGCAGCGCCACCGACTGGCACCTGCAGCACCTGATGCAGCTCGCCATGAGCGGTGCCGGGCTGGTCGTGCTGGAGGCGACCGGGGTGGAGCGGACCGGGCGCATCACGCCGGGCTGCCTCGGCCTCTACTCGGACGCCAACGAGGCGGCGCTGGCGCGGGCGCTGGGCGCGGCGCGCAAAGTGGCCGTGCCGGGCACGCGCTTCGCCATCCAGATCGCCCATGCGGGGCGCAAGGCGTCCTCGCAGCGGCCGTGGGAGGGCGGCAGGTTCCTGAGCGAGGCCGAGGGCGCCTGGCCGACGGTGGCCCCGTCGGCCATCCCCTACTGGCCCGACGGGCCGGTCCCGGCCGCGCTCGACGAGGCGGGCATGGCGCGCGTGGTCGCGGCCTTCCGCCAGGCCGCGGAGCGGGCAGTGCGGCTCGGCTTCGACGCGGTCGAGCTGCACATGGCCCACGGCTACCTGATGCAGTCGTTCATCTCGCCGCTGGCGAACAAGCGCACCGACGCCTACGGCGGCTCGCCGGACGCGCGCATGCGCTTCCCGCTGAAGGTAGCGCGGGCCGTGCGGGCCGTGGTGCCGGCGGACAAGGTGCTGGGCGCCCGCATCAACGGCACCGACTGGGCCGAGGGCGGGCTCACGCCCGACGATGCGGTGTTCCAGGCCGCACGGCTGAAGACGGCTGGCGTGGACTATGTCTGCATCTCGGGCGGCGGGGCGGTGCTGCAGATGAAGGTGCCGGTGGGCCCCGGCTACCAGGTGCCCATCGCCGCCAGGGTGAAGGCGGAGGCCGGCATCGTCACGCGCGCGGTGGGGCTGATCGTCGAGCCGGTGCAGGCCGAGGCGATCGTCGCCTCGGGCCGGGCGGATTGCGTGGCGCTGGCCCGCGCCATCCTCGACAACCCGCGCTGGGTCTGGCACGCCGCCGAGCGGCTGGGTGCCAAGATCGCCTATCCGCCTCAGTATGCCCGCGCTGCCGCTGCCGTGTGGCCCGGCGCGCGCATCGCGCGGCCAGGAGAGGGGGCCGGCTCGGTGGCGGCGTGAGGCCAAGCCCGCGTGAGGCGCACGTGAGGCCCCGTGTGAGACCTGGGCGCCGCACTGCGCCGCAGCAAATTCTGCGATGCGCCAGCAGGGAGGTTTGGCGGAGCCCGGCCTTGGGGTATTCTGTCGCATGCTCACACTCAGCCTGTTGCGCCACGCCAAGTCGAGCTGGTCGGACCCCCGCCTCAAGGACTTCGAGCGACCCTTGAACGACCGCGGCGAGGCGGCCGCACCGCGCATGGGCGCCTTCATGGCCCGCCACGGTTTGGCGCCCGAGCTGATCCTGTGCTCCACGGCCGTGCGCGCGCGCCAGACGCTCAACCTGGTGCTGCCGCATCTCAAGGGGGCGCCGGAGCTCGTCTACGAGGACGCGCTCTATCTCGCCTCCTCGGCCACCATGCTGAAATGCCTGCATAAGGTCGGGCCAGAGGTGCGCCCCAAGGTGCGCCACGCGATGATCGTCGGGCACGACCCCGGCATGCACACGCTTGCCGTGGAGCTGGCCGGCTCCGGCCGCCCGGACGACCTGCAGAGGCTATCCGAGAAGTTCCCCACCGCCGGGCTTGCGGTGCTCGCGTTCGCCGTGGACGCCTGGCCCGAGGTGCACTGGGGCTGCGGCCGCCTCGCGCTGTTCACGGCGCCGAAGCGGCTGCAGCTGGCGGCGTGAGGGGCGGCAGACCCTGCGTGGCGAGATTTTGCGGCCGACGCTACGCTTCCTGACTGCGCGGGGCGGGTCCACTCCATCGCCTTTGCCAAGCGTCGGGTCCGCCGGAAGCCGCCGATGGCCTTCTCATTTGCCGAGAAGCGGCCTACCCATGGGTGCGGTCACGCATGGACGAAGGCTAGGGTAGCGATGAGACGGGGGGTGAATGGCCACGAAAACGCGCCTGCAAGCTGCAGCGGACCTGCTGCACCAGGGACGCCTGGTGGAGGCGAGAGCCAAGCTCCTCAAGGAGCTACGGCTCGCTCCACGGTCCGCGGCAGCTTTGGAGCTGCTCGGTGCGGTTGTCTTCGAGATGGGCAGGCACGATGAGGCGATCGAGTATCTGCGCCGGGCAACGCACCTTGCTCCTTCCTCGCCAGGTCCATCGCTCAATCTCGGCAAAGCTCTGCTTGAAGCCGGGCTTTTTCACGAGGCGGCCGCCACGCTCAAGGATACGGTCGGGCGGTGGCCGGAAATTCCGGAAGGACGCTTCTCCTATGGCAACGCGCTCCTCGCGCAGGGCGAACGCGAGCGGGCCGTGGAGGAATACGGTGCGGCCATCAAGCTCGCTCCCAACCACGTCGGCTGCTACGAGAACCTGGCGTTGGTGCTTTCCGATCTCAAAGAGCATGACGCGGCCTGTGACGTGTGCGAGCGGCTTCTCCAGCTGTATCCCAACTCCGCGGTCGGCCGGCTGCTTCTGGCCGTAAACCGCCGGATGCTCTGCAACTGGGACGGACATGGCGCCCTGCTCGCAAGCTTGGCCGAGGTCGTGGAGCAGAGACGCGCCGCGCTGGGCATGGCCTTTGCCAGCGTGATGTTCTGGGACAACGCGGAGCGACATCGGAGCTGTGCGGAATTGGAGGGGACTCTCTACTCGGCCCGCAAGAATATTCCGCCCCCACCCCGACTTCACCCCCGCAAGGGCAGCCGGATTCGCGTCGCTTACGTGAGCGCGGACTTCCATCGGCACGCGACGACTTGGCTTATCGCGCGGCTCATCGAACGACACGATCGGAACCGTTTCGAAGCTACAGCAATTTCGCTCGGCAAGGACGATGACAGTGCCGAGCGGCACCGCTTGGTGAAGGCATTCGACCGGTTCCTGGACATGCGCGAGTCCTCCACCGACGCTATTGTCCGGACGATGCGCGAATTGGAGGTCGATATCGCCGTGGACCTTAAGGGCTACACTAACGGTAGTCGGCCCGGCATCTTTCTGCGACGTGTTGCGCCAATACAAGTGAACTATCTTGGATTTCCCGGCACATCCGGGATCGCGGCGATGGATTACCTGATTGTCGACCCGTTCATAGCCGAGGGCGGTTTGCGGCAAGCAGCCACCGAGAAGCTTGCAATCCTGCCGGACTGCTATCAATGCAACGACGACTGGGTGCCGATGACTGACGATCCTCCCAGCCGGTCCAGCTGCGGCCTTCCCGATGAGGCGTTCGTGTTCTGCAGCTTCAACCACCCCGAGAAGCTCACCCCGGAAATCTTCGATCAATGGATGCGCATCTTGCGCCAGATCGAGGGCAGCGTGCTTTGGCTGCTCAGACCTCCAGGCGCAGGCGGGGCAGCCATTCATCGCGAGGCCAAGCGCCGCGATGTAGACCCTGCGCGCATCGTCTTAACAGATCGCGTCAGCCATGAGCAGCATCTCGCTCGTTGCGGCGTGGCCGATCTGCACCTCGACACCTTTCCCTACAACGCCCACACCACAGCCAGCGACGCTTTGCGGTCCGGCTGCCCGATCCTGACGCGCTTGGGCACCAGCTTCGCGGCGCGCGTGTGCGGCAGCCTGCTCACGGCAATCGGGGTGCCGGAGTTGATCGCCTCCAGCGCGGAGGAGTACGAGGCCATGGCAGTGCGGCTCGCCCGTGACAAGGCGCTGCTCTCCGAATTGAGGCAGCGCATCGAGCAGGGCCGAACGCACTCGCCGCTGTTCGACAGCGTGCGCTTCTGCCGCAACCTCGAGCGCGCCTACGAGGCCATGGTTGCGCGCAGCCGAGCAGGCCTGCCGCCGGCTGAGATTGACGTACGAACGTTGATTGGTGCTGAGGCGTAGGGCCGGAATGGGGTCAAACCCTGCGGGTCTACCCCCCCGCTCGGACCTCGCCGCAGAAGACTGGGATGTTCTGCCATGGGGTCCGACCCGCAGGGTCTGACCCATCTGACCCCGAAGCAGCCTTGACCGTGCCCGCACACCTCCCCTAAACCCTGACCATGCTCGTCCTCATCGATAACTACGACAGCTTCACCTATAACCTCGTCCACTACCTGGGCGAGCTGGGGGCCGAGTGCCGCGTGTTCCGCAACGACAAGATCGCGGTTGCGGAGGTGATGGGCATGCGCCCCAAGGGCATCGTGCTGTCGCCGGGGCCTTGCACGCCCAACGAGGCCGGCATCTGCCTGGAGCTGATCGAGAAGGCGGGGCACACTGTCCCGCTGCTGGGCGTCTGCCTGGGCCATCAGGCCATCGGGCAGGCCTACGGCGGCACGGTGGTGCGGGCGCCGGTGCCCATGCACGGCAAGCTGTCCGAGATCACGCATGCCAGCAAGGGCGTGTTCAAGGGCCTGCCCCGGAAGTTCGGGGTGACGCGCTACCATTCCCTGATCGTGGAGCGGAAGGGGCTGCCGGCGGACCTGGCGGTCACGGCGCGGACGGCCGACGGGCTCATCATGGGGCTGCAGCACAAGACGCACCCGGTGCATGGCGTGCAGTTCCACCCCGAGAGCATCGCCTCCGAGCACGGCCACGCCCTGCTCGCCAACTTCCTCGACCTCGCGGGACTCGCCCCGCGCCGCCGCAACGCCAGGACTGTTCGCCACGCGGCGTGAGGGGCTGGGATGATGGGCCGGGTCAGACGGAGGTCAGACCCCTGGCCACGACCGTTTAGTGTTGCGTATCGGCAGAGGCCAGGGGTCTGACCCCGGTTCTCCGCCATCCGCGATTGACATGGGTGCGCGCTGCAACATCAATAGGGTGCGTACGCGCAGGTCGTGACGCGCCGGGAAGAGCGCAAGCGTTGTGCATCGCAGCGGCGAGGGGGGCGACTCCGCGGACAACCGATACGCGGAGGGAGTGCAAAAGTCCTATTGCCTGGACCGGCGGTGCAAGGCCACGCTGGTCCCAAGCCGCCCACGATACAAGACGGTCGTCAACCAAGGAGAAGAGGTACACGATGACAGCAAGGAAGGGAGGCGCCATCCTTCTCGGCGCCGTTACGGCGGTTGCCGCGGTGCTCGCGGTCTCCGCCCTGATGCCGGCGGCCGAGGCGCAGCAGCGCAAGTCGCTCCGCTGGACCACGGCGCAGGTGGGCTCCTACGGCTACACCGTCGCGGCCTCCATGGCCAAGGTGCTGGAGCAGGCGCTGGGCGGGGAATACACCGTCACCGTGGCGCCCTACCAGTCGCCCACGGTGGCCATGAAGGCGGTGATGACCGGCGAGGGCGAGATCGCCTACACCGCCGACATCGGCATGGGCGAGTTCGCCGAGCGCACCGGCCCGTTCAAGGACTTCAAGCCCACCACGCCGGAGCTGGTCCATACCTGGTACGCCTACCCCATGGAATCGATGCTGGCGACGACGGTGAAGGGCGCCGAGAAGTTCAAGTGCTGGAAGGACTTCAGCGGCCAGCCGGTGTATTTCACGCAGGCCGGCTTCCAGAACTGGCTCAACTGGCAGCGCATCTTCAAGGCGCTCGGATACGATTTCAAGCACGTCCAGATCGATAACAAGGCCAACGCCGACGCGCTGGAGCGAGGGACGATCGTCGGCTCCGGGATCTACACCACGGCGGGCCGCTCGCTGCCTCCCTACTGGAAGGAGAGCGAGGTGCGGTTGGACTTCAGGATCGTCAATCCCTGCCCGGATGAGGTCGCCAAGCTCAAGGCGTCGGGGCTTGCAGTTGCCTCCGTCGAGGCGAAGGGCGCCTTCGCCAAGGACGTCGGGGCTCCGACCCTGCAGGGTGTGCCGATCCTGTTCGGCTACAACGTGCGCGCCGACGTTCCGGAGGACCTCGTCTACAAGATGGTCAAGGCCTTCTACGACAAGCGCGAGGAGCTGGCCAAGATCGATCCGGGCTTCACGCCGATGGCCAAGGACTTCGTCGGCATGCAGGTGCAGGGTATCAGCGCGACGCCGCAGATCGCGGTGCACCCGGGCCTCGCCAAGTTCCTGAAGGAGCAGAAGGCCTGGAACGACAAGTGGAAGGTCGCCGGCGGGTCCTGATCCGCCGCGCCGGACTTGCAAGAGGCGGGGCGCTGCCGTCAACCCTGCGGCGCCCCGCCTCGGCGCATCCTCCATCATGGGCACGCAGTTCGAGCGCGGCCTCGCTGTGGACCGCAAATCTCTATCCGTCATCCGATAAATGGCGCCTTCCACAGGCGACGCCTTTCCCTCGGTTCCGTGGATAAGGTCGTGGCCGTCCTGGACAAGCACCGGGGCCCGATGATCAGGTGTGCGCCCTGAATTCGGTCCACATCGGAACCCCATTGTGGCTGTGCCGCTGCAAGACCGGCTGATCCAGCCGAACGAGCCGATGCGCGATTTGCGCGCTCACCACCGTGCCAAGCCGCGGTACCTCCAGGCCGGCTGGATGGAGCTGACGGAGGGCGCGCGCAATTGGCGCGTCTGGCACCTGATGGGCATCGGGGAGCTGCGCCGGCGCTACGCCCGCTCCCGCATGGGGCAGTTCTGGCTCACGCTCTCCACCGGCATCACCATCGCCATTATCGGGGTGACGTGGTCGCTGTTGTGGAAGATCCCTCTCGCCGACATGCTGCCGTTTCTGGCGCTCAGCATGGTTGTCTGGCAGCTCCTGTCGGGCATCGTCGGCGATGCCACCACGGCCTTTTCGACCAGCGCGCACTATCTCCTGAGCCAGCGCCTTCCCTGCGCTACCGCGGTGCTCGCGCTGATCTACCGCAATCTGGTGGTGTTCCTGCACAATGCCGTGATCGTGGCGATCGTGTTTCTCGCCTTCGCCCGCCCCGTCTCGCCCACTGCCCTGCTTATCGTTCCGGCCCTCGTCCTCACCGCGGTCTCGGCCGTGTGGTGGGGCTACGTGGTGGCCACGCTCTGCGTGCGCTTCCGCGACCTGGTGCCCGCCGTCCAGTCGGTGCTGCAACTCGCCTTCTACCTCACCCCCATCATCTGGAAGCCCGAGTTCCTGCCCGAGGAGGCGCGCTGGCTCAACCTCGTCAACCCGTTCGCGGTCTATGTCGGCCTCGTCCGCGACCCGCTGATGGGCGAGCCGCCGGCGCTGCTCGCCTGGCTTATCGCCGCCGGCATCGCCTTCGGCGGGCTCGCGCTCACGCTCCCCTTCATCGGCCGCTACCGGCGCCGTGTCCTCTACTGGATCTGAGCCCAGCCCCTGGAAGCCTCAAGCGAAGGGCCCCACAGAAGCATGGCCGTCATCCGCCTCACGGACGTATCGGTGCGCTACCCGGTCTTCAGCCCGCGCACCCGCGCTCTGAAGAGCGTGCTCATGAGCCGTCTCGGCGGCACCATGCGGGTGCACGACAACACCGTCGTGGTGGAGGCGCTCAGCGGCCTCAGCCTCGAGCTTTCCGACGGGGACCGCCTCGCCATCGTCGGTCACAATGGCGCCGGCAAGACCACGTTGCTGAGGGTCGTCGCCGGCGTCTACGAGCCCCAGGAGGGCAAGGTGGAGGTGGAGGGCCATGTGTCCTCCTTCGTCGACATCACGCTGGGCATGGACCCGGAGGCCACGGGCTGGGACAATATCGTGCTGCGCGGCGTCTTCATGGGGCTGACGTTCGCGCAAGCGCGTGCGCTCGCGCCCTCGATCGCGGAGTTCTCCGAGCTCGGAGAGTATCTCGACATGCCGGTGCGCACCTACTCGGCGGGCATGTACATGCGGCTCGCCTTCGCCATCACCACCTCGGTGCAGCCGGAGATCATCGTCATGGACGAGATGATCGCCGCCGGCGACGCCCGCTTCCTGGACAAGGCCACGGCGCGCCTCGATTCGCTCCTCGGCCGCACCCGGATCGTGGTGCTCGCCTCGCACTCGGACTCCATCGTCGCCCGCTTCTGCAACAAGGCCCTGTGGCTCGAGAAGGGCGAGCGGCGCGCCTTCGGGCCCGTGAAGGAGGTGCTGGGGCTCTACCGCGGCACCGGCGCCCCGACGATCGCGGCGTGAGCGGCTTGCCGTAGGGCGCGATCGGCGCCGGGCCGCTTTTGCCCCTGGCGGCCTCGGTGATGCGACGAGGGATCTCTCCCTGTCCCTACAGGCCCCGGTCCCCCCGGTCCCACGCCAGGGTGGCCAGTGACGGCGCGGTCGTGCTATGTGCGTGCCGCTCGCGGCCGCAGCGCCAGGGCCGAGGGTATGACCCATCGATCCGGAAATTGGGCGGTTAGCTCAGCGGTAGAGCGCCTCGTTTACACCGAGGATGTCGGGAGTTCGATCCTCTCACCGCCCACCACGCTCTCTCTCCTCCATACCCGGCTCGCACGGCGGGCTGCGGCGCGTATCGTCCGGCGTCCCCATCGCGGCCCTGGCCTCGGCCACCAGCCAGTCCACGAAGGCGCGGACCTGGGGGCGGTCGCCGGTCAGGGCGGAGCGGATGATGAAATAGGCGCGGCTGCCGATCGTGCTGGCGCAGAACGGCGCGACCAGCTGCCCTTGCCCCATGAGCCCGCTCACCAGCCGGCCGATGCCCATGGCCACGCCCTGCCCGCCCACCGCGGCCTGGATCATCTGCTCGTAGTTGTCGAAGCGCATGGAGGCGGCGGGCTTGAGGCCCGGGTATCCCTGCGCCGCCAGCCATGTATCCCAGTCGATGTGGGTGGCACCGTCCACCTCCATGTGCAGGAGCGCGTGGTGTCGAAGGTCTCCCAGAGTCCGCAGCGGATTGAGCCCCTCGGTCAGCAGCATCGGGCTGCAGACGGGGTACAGCTCCTCGCCGAACAGCCGCACCGCCCCCGCCGGCGCCTCCTCCGCCTTGCAGTAGCGCACCGCCACGTCCACCAGGCTGCGCTCCAGGTTGACCTCCGCGTAGGTGGCCGAGATGCGCACGTCCACGTCCGGGTGCAGTGCCGTGAAGGTGCGCAGGCGCGGGATCAGCCAGAGCGAGGCGAAGCCGCCCGTGGTGGTGACCGTGAGATGCGGCACGCCGGCGTCGGCGCGCAGGCGGTTGGCGGTCTCCTGCAGGCGCTCCAGCACCTCCGTGACGGTGCGCTGCAGGGCGAGCCCCTGCTCGGTGAGCGCCAGGCTGCGCGGCCGGCGCTCGAACAGGGTGACGCCGAGGTGGTCCTCCAGCGCCCGGATCTGGCGGCTGACAGCCGATTGGGTGAGGTTGAGCTCCTCCGCCGCCCTGGTGAAGCTGAGCGTTCTGGCGGCAGCCTCGAAGCCCTGAATCAGGTCGAGGGGCGGCAGGTCGAAGCGCTTTTTATGCATTCCCATGGCTCATGCATTCCCTGAGAAATGATCGTTTGCCGCACCGCCGCAACCGGCCTAATGGTGGGGTCTCTCAAGAGACACCACCACAGTTTGCCGCGGCTGACAATGCGCCGCACGCATGAATCCGGCGCATGGGATAGCCTGAATGGGAGATCGGTCATGAAGCCTGTGCTCGACATCAAGCCGGTCCGGCTGCCCGCCAGGGCGGTCCACTGCATCGAGGGCGGCAAGGGCCTGCAGATCACCGCCGTCAGCGGCACCGTCTGGCTCACTCAGGCCCGCGATCCGCGCGACGTGATCCTCACGCGGGGGCGGTCGTTCATCCTCGACCGCAAGGGCCGGGCCGTCGTCTACGCCCTCAAGGACGCCGCCATCGTGATCGGCCCCGCGGGCCACATCACCGCCGCCGAATTTGCTCCGGCCCCGTGGGACGAAGCGGCCTGAGCCTGCCGGCTCTCCGGCGGCATCTTGGCGGCGGCATCACATTGCCGTCAGGGACAACCGATCGGTTGACGCGGGAGGCGCGGCGCCTCGCGTAACGTTTGTGCGTCGCGCGCCGCCCACCGGGTCGAGATGCGAAGATTAACAAGAAAAATCAATGCGTTAGGCGCGCAGGAGATCGATCATGAAGCCAGCTCTCGACATCCGGCCGGTGCGGCTGCCCGCCCGCGCCATCCACTGCATCGAAAACGGCAGCGGACTGGAGGTCACCGCCGTCGGCGGGACCGTCTGGATCACGCAGAGCCTGGACGCCCGCGATGTGATCCTTGCACGGGGCCAGTCGTTCGTCCTCGACCGCAGTGGCCGGGCCGTCGTCTATGCCCTCAAGGATGCCGCCATTGTCATCGGTCCAGCCGGGGGTCCAGCCGGGCACATCGCCGCCGCCGATGCCGCCGCGACGGCCGCCTTGGGCACGGCCGCCTGAGGCCCGATGAGGGCGTCCTAAGCCATGCTGTACCAAATCCACCGCTATCCGGCCGACCTGATCGACATGGTGCGGCTGCGGGACGGCCGACGGGTGCTCGTGCGCCCGGTGCTCCCGCAGGACGAGGACATCACCTCCGCCTTCTTCGGCAGCCTGCCGGCGCGGGCGCGCTACGACCGCTTCATGGCGCCCATGCCCAGCCTGCCGCCGGAGCTCGTCAAGCGGTTCACCCACATCGACTACGCCAGCCATCTCGCCCTGGTGGCGGAGATCTTCGCCGCCGGGCGCGAGACCGTGGTGGCCGAGGCGCGCTATGCGCGCGACACCGACCCGTCCGTGGCGGAGTTCGCGGTGGCGGTGGCCGAGGACTGGCAGGGCCAGGGGCTGGCGAGCCTGCTCCTGGCCAAGCTCCTGAGCCGGGCCGCCCGCGCCGGCATCAAGCGCGTCGTGGGCGAGACGCTGGCCACCAACGAGCGCATGCTGCACCTGGCCCGCAAGGCCGGCTTCGCCGCCACGAGGAGCCCCGACCTGCGCGGCCTCGTGCTGCTGGAGAAGCGCCTCGCCGCCAACCCGCAGGATATCGGCTGCGAGGAGGCGACGGGCGGGGCGCATCTGCCCGGCTGAGCCCTGCCCTCACCAGGGGCCGCCCGTCGCATGGAGCACACTACCAGCATCACATCTTGCGGAGCCGCTTGGCGGCTTCCCGGACGTGGTCAGCAAAGAGTTGCGCGAGCGGATTGAGGGTCCTGTTCTTCAATGTGAGGAGGGCCAGCGGTCTTTCCGTCCCCGGCAGGTTGATCGGCAGGATTCTGAGCAGCCGGTCTTTGGGCGGAAACCGCATGACCACGCGTGGCACCATGGATAAGAATCGGCCCGTCATGAGCAGGGCCGTGCGCAGAGGTAGCGTCGAACCGACGACGGTTGGGGGGACTGTCAATCCGTGGGTGCGAAACACTTCGTTCACAACGGCGCCGTAAGGCTGATCCGCCAGTGGTAACGCCCACGGTTCATTCGCTAGCTGCGCCAGGCTGATCCGGCGTCGGCGAACTAGGGGATTGCGCGCGCCCGCAACCACAACGTGCGGGTCCTGCAATAGGGCCTCCACGTTAACGAAGTCCTCGACGGGCGGCCCAATAACATGCACGATCGCCAGATCGACTTTGCGAGCGACCAGCAATTGAGAGGCCGTAGCGGTGTCCGTGGCGTGGACCTGAAACGTGAGCCGGGGGTAGCGCTGAGACAGACGCGTAATCACGCTACAAACGAATCCCTCGGCGATCGCGATCGATGCTCCAATTGCTAGATCGCCGACAGTTGGATCGGACAGGAACCGAATATCCTTGATGCCTTGCCGGAGCTCGTCGAACACTGCGGTTCCACGCTTCAGGAGGGCGCGGCCGTAAGGTGTCGGCTCGATTCCTTGGGCGTTGCGATCGAGAAGGCGAACGCCCAGTGCGTGTTCGAGTTCCCCGATCGACCTTGAAACGGCGGGTTGGGACGTCGCAAGAAGCTTAGCAGCCTTGCCCATGCTGCCCGCCTCAACCACAACCATCAGAATACGCAAGTCGTGTAGTCCGATGCGGGGTTCAATGCGCCTTAGCTCATCCGTCATCGGCTTCCCATATCAATATTGATATGACCTCATCGAACAATAGCATTACGTGACTTTGGCTGCAAAGCGATACGGTGCCTGCATCGCTAGGCGCTCGTGCGTCGAGCGTCCGTCGACTGAACGGCATACACCGAACCCAAGCGCATCCGTTTGGAGGAGCATTATCATGCTAACGCGCAGAACGCTTCTGGCATCGCTCGCCTTCGCTGCCGTGTCGGCTCCTATCGCGGAGGCTTCAGCGGAAGTCTATCCATCGCGGCAGATTACCATGGTCGTGCCTTTCCCCGCCGGCGGGCCTACGGACACGATCGCGCGCATCGTGTCGGAGCGGATGAGCACATCGCTGGCCCAGCCGATCGTTATCGAGAACGTCACGGGCGCAGCAGGAACGATTGGCGCCGGCCGTGTGGCTCACGCAACCCCGGACGGCTACACGCTCTGCGCCGGCTTTCTTGGCACGCACGTGCTGAACGGAGCCATCTACAGTCTCCAATACGACATCGTGAAGGATTTCGAGCCGATCGCCCTACTGGCAAGCAACCCGCAATTGATCGTTGGCAAGAAGGCCGCCCCGGCGAAGGATTTGAAGGAATTGGTCGCGTGGCTGAAGGCAAATCCGGGGAAGGCCACACAAGGAACGGCGGGCGTCGGCAGTCCCTCACATGTCAGCGGGGCGTACTTCCAGCGTGCCACCGGCACGACCTTTCAGTTCGCGCAGTACCGCGGCGCGGCCCCGGCCATGCAGGACTTGGTGGGCGGGCATGTCGACCTGATGTTCGATCAGCCGCCGAACTCCCTGCCGCATGTGCGCGACGGCAACATCAAGGCGTACGCTGTCACCGCCAAAGCGCGCCTCGCCTCCGCGCCCGACATCCCGACGGTGGATGAGGCAGGATTGCCTGGGTTCTATATCACGGTTTGGTCCGGCATGTGGGCGCCCAAGGGCACGCCGCAGAATGTCGTCTCCAAGCTCAATGCGGCCGTTGTTGAGGCATTGGCCGACAGGGCGGTGCAACGACGCTTGGCCGACCTGGGCCAAGAGGTTCCAGCAGCCGATCAGCAGACCCCTGCAGCTCTCGTTGCCTTGCAGAAGTCCGAAATCGAAAAGTGGTGGCCGATCGTCAAGGCGATGAACCTGCAACCGAAATGAGGTCCGCAACACGTGATTCCGCGATGACCGCTCCGGTGCGCGGAATCCTGCGTTCCGATTCACTAAACGGCGGGCGATTTCCGTGGCTCCGCACAAACCGATCATCCGCCGGGAGAAGACAGTGAGTTTCGAGCGCCACCACCCCAACCGCGAGGTCGAGCGCAATCTCGCCAGGGCTCGCGATTTGCGCAGCGCTTACATCGTCGCTTGTTTGTTGGCCATCGTCGAGCCCATCGCGCGTGATTGGCCAACTTCGTGGAGAAGCTCTGCGCCCGGGCCTGGCCGTGCCTGTGCGCGCGACTGGCAAGCAACCGACTTGAGCGAACACATTGGTGATTGCCAGCCATGGCCAGCCATGACCAGCTCCTTCCAGCCGATGCCCTTGCAACGGGTGAAGCGGCCACATCGCTCTCCAGCCGAATCAAGTTCATCGGCACGTGGCTGATGATCTGGGTGAAGGCTTGCGGTGACCATTGGGAAGCTGCCGCGCTGTGCGACGAGCTATCGGCCCTCTCTGACGCGGAGCTGGCGCGTGGACTGTCACGGGTAGCGCTCGCCCAGGATGTCCGCACGGCCTGCGATCGCAGCGGTGATGCATGATGGAACCCTGCGACCTGTCCGCGGTCGAGGCGCGACGGCGGATTCTTGGGCGCTCGCTCTCGCCCGTGGAGCTGCTGCAAAGCTGTGTCGCGCGCATCAGAAAGACCAATCGGGTCGTCAACGCGATCGTCGCCATGGACGTGGAAACGGCGCGGGAGCGCGCCGAAGCGATCGAGCAGGCCCTACGACGGGGCGAGGAGATCGGGCTGCTGGCGGGCCTGCCGATCGGCGTCAAGGACTTGCAGGCCACCGCGGGGCTCAGGACCACGAGCGGGTCGCTGTTGTTCAAGGACCACGTTCCCATCGAGGACGAGCGAAGCGTCGCCAACGTCCGCAAAGCCGGCGGCGTGATCCTGGCCAAGACCAATACACCTGAGTTCGGTGCCGGCGGTAACACGATCAATCGCGTCTATGGACCTACCGGCAATCCCTTCGACGCGGCGAAGACCTGCGGCGGCTCCTCTGGTGGTTCCGCAGTGGCCGTGGCGCTGGGGCAGGTGCCGCTGGCCACGGGCACGGATTACGGCGGCAGTCTGCGGACGCCCGCCGCATTTTGCGGCGTGGTCGGCTTCAGACCGTCCCCCGGTGTCGTACCGAGCATCGACGGAGCGGCAAGCCTCAGTCCGTTCCGCGTCACCGGGCCGATGGGACGCACGGTGGCTGATGCTCATCTTCTGCTCCTCGCCCAGCTAGGCGAGGACAAGCGCGATCCGTTCTCATCCGGCGACGGTCGGCGCATCCCGGGAGAGCTCGTGGCAGCCGATCTTGGCAAGTTGCGCGCTGCCGTTTCGCCCGATCTCGGCTGCGCACCGGTCGATCACAACATCGCGAGAGTGTTCAGCGCACGTGTGTCCTACTTTCGACGTGCATTCAAGGAGGTGCAAGAGAGGGCGCCCGATTTTGGCAATGTGCATGAGATCTTCGAGGTTCTGCGCGGGGTGCACTATGTGGCTGCACACAGGGAACGGTTGGAAAAGTCGGCTGAGCTGCTCGACCGCAACGTCATCGACAACACCGAGCGAGGTCTCAAGTTCTCGCTCGGCGACGTCAGCCGGGCGCACGTTGAGCAAACCGTGCTCTACAAGCGCTTCCTCGCGTTCTTCAAGGAGGTGGACGTGCTGATTTGTCCGGCGGCGTCCGTTTCGCCATTCCCGCATTCGCAATTGTTCGTGGAGGAAGTCAACAACGAGAAAATGCCGACTTACATGCGCTGGCTCGCTCTCAGCTATGTGCCGACCATGGCGCTGGCGTGTGCTGCAGCGCTGCCCTGTGGCGTTGACCACCTGGGGCTACCGTTCGGCGTCCAGGTGATCGGCCCCAACGGCAGTGACGCCCGCGTCCTGGAAATCGCCCATGCCCTCGAGCAGGTGCTGAGTGAGAACGAGGCCACCTCCCGGCCAGTGCCCAACGTTGGTGTGCTTGCGACCCTCCACTATCCCCCCAACGAGTAGACGCTGCGTCGCAACAATCACTCTTGAGCGACGGCGAGTTTGGCTCAAACCTCACTGCCGCTCGGCAGGAGAGCATCGAAAGCGGACACAAGCAACGCCGGCCTGGCGTTGGGCGCCGGCCAGGGAAATCCGCTCACCGCATCTCGCCCGAGCGCAGGTCGAGCACGCGGCCGTTGTCGGTGCAGGAGGGCTCGGCCAGACGCACGAAGCTGGGCGCGATGTCCTCCGGCGTCCGCAGGGTCTCCGGGTTCTCGCCGGGATAGGCCTGGGCGCGCATTCTCGTGCGGATGGGACCCGGATCGATCATGTTGACACGCACCGGCGTGTTGGCCACCTCGGCGGCGTAGGTGCGCACGAGCGCCTCCAGCGCGGCCTTGGACACGGCGTAGGGGCCCCAGTAGGCGCGCGGGCGTACAACGGCGGCGCCCGACGAGACGAAGATGGCGCGGCCGGCCTCGGAGGCGCGCAGCAGCGGGTCGAGCGTGCGGATCAGGCGCCAATTGGCCGTGAGGTTCACCTGCAGCACCTCGTCCCAGGCCTCGGCCGCCACATGGCCGAGCGGCGAGAGTGGCCCCAGAATGCCGGCGTTGCCCACCAGGATGTCGAGCTTCTGCCAGCGCTGGTAGATGGTGGGGCCCAGCGCGTCCACCTTGTCGAGCCGCCTCAGGTCGAGCGTGAGCAGCGTGGCGCTGCCGCCGGTCTCGCGGATCTCGTCGTCCACCTCCTCCAGGGCGCCGGAGGTGCGCCCCACCAGGATCACGTGCGCCCCCTCCCTGGCATAGGCGAGCGCCACCGCCCGGCCGATGCCGCGCGTGGCTCCGGTGACGAGGGCGAGACGGCCGGCGAGGCGGGGGCCAGGACGGGGGGCGGTGGGGTCCATGCCCCCTCGTTAGCGCCCGGCCGGCCACGATGGCAAGCGATGTGCGATCTCGATCTCCGCGGCAGAGGCGACAGCGGCGAA
>JBIOWI010000317.1:0-8067 GCA_044868325.1 Hyphomicrobiaceae bacterium | reverse complement strand
ATATCCACTTCGCCGCTGGCGACGCGATCGAGCAATTCCTTGCGCGGCTTGCCCTTCTCGCGGCCGGTCAGCAGCCCGATACGCAGGCCCGCGGCATCCGCAAGCGGTGCAATCGTCTCGGCATGCTGTCGCGCCAGCACCTCGGTGGGGGCCATCAGGGCCGCCTGGGCGCCGGCCTCCACGGCGATGGCCATGGCCATCAGCGCCACCACGGTCTTGCCGGAGCCCACGTCGCCCTGCAGGAGGCGCAGCATGCGGAAGGGGGCGGCGATGTCCTGCTCGATCTCCTTCAGGGCCTGCCGTTGCGAGTTGGTGAGAGCGAAGGGGAGCGCTTCGGCGATCCTGGCGCGGATGCGGCCGTCGCCCACGACGCTGCGCCCGGCCTGCTTTTTGAAGCTCTGCCGCACCAGCGCGAGCGCCAGCTGCCCGGCCAGCAGCTCGTCGTAGGCCAGCCGCTGCCAGGGGGCCGAGCCGGCCGAGACGTCCTCGGGCTCGCTCGGGTGGTGCAGGCGCATAAGCGCGCCCTTGAGGTCGAGCCAGTTGCGCTCCTTGAGCCATGCCGGCTCCTGCCATTCGGGCAGATCGGGTATCAGCTCCAGGGCGCCGCGCACGGCCTTCAGCAGCACCTTGCCGGAGAGGCCGGCGGTGAGCGGATAGACCGGCTCCAGCACCGGCAGGTCGGCGCGGGCCTCCGGGGGCACGATGTAGTCCGGGTGCGACATCTGCTTGCGGTCGTTGAAGATGTCGACGCGGCCGCTGACGTAGCGCAGGCTGCCCTCGGGCAGCTGGCGCTGGATGAATCTCGGATCGGCGTGGAAGAACACGAGGTCGAGGCGGCCGGTCTCGTCCTCGCAGCCCACCTTGTAGGGCGCCCGGCTGTTGCCGGGCGGCGAGGGGCGGTGCCTCAGCACGCGCACCCGCAGCGTGGCGATGGTGCCGGGCACGGCAGCGGCGATGGTGGGGGTGGCACGGCGGTCGATGACGCCTGTGGGCGTGTGCCAGAGGAGATCGATGACACGCGGCTCAGTGACGCCGGGCGGCAGGCGCAACGCCTTTTTCAACAGGAGCTGCATGCGCGGACCGATGCCGGGCAGCGCGGTTGCCGACGCAAACAGTGGGACTAAGAGGGGCGGCCGCATGGGTTTGGATCGGGGTCAGACCCCTCGCGCATAAGCTGGAGTTTTAGTCGACCGCCGGTGGCGAGGGGTCTGACCCCGATTTCCGGCGCTTTTCTCACGGCGCCGGTCGGACTATATGACGGTCCCGAGGACGCGAGGTTGGCGGCGCGAATGCGGCCCGTCAAGCGGCGTGGCCCGGTATCAACGCTGATCGTATCATGACCGACGACGTCGAAAGCCGCCGACGGCGCGCCGCTTTTCGCGCCACGCATCGCGGCAACAAGGAGATGGACTGGCTGATCGGCCGCTTCGCGCAAGCGCGGCTGGCCGCCATGTCGCCTGAGGCGTTGATAGCTTTCGAGAGCCTGTTGCTGGTGCCCGACCCGAATCTGTACGACATGATCATGCATCCGGAGGCGGCGCCGGCCGGCGAGCACGCGCCGCTGGTGGCCGAGCTGCGCGCCTTCCACGGACTGGAGTGATGGCTGAGGTTGAGACAGCCCGGCGTAGTGCCGTTGCCGCCCCGCGCGGTCGCGAGACGCTCTCCGGCGTGCCGGACGCGCTGGTGCCGCTGGTGCTGGCGCGTCTTACCGAGGAGGCTGCCGCGGCGGCCAAGGGCGGTGCGCCGGCATTGCTACACGTGGCCCGCGACGACCGGCGCCTGGAGGCCGTGGCCGAGGGCCTCGCGTTCTTTGCGCCCAAGGTACGGGTGATCCAGCTGCCCGCCTGGGATACGGTGCCCTACGACCGCATCGGCCCCAACAGCGAAATCGTCGCCCGCCGCATCGCTGCGCTGGCCCGCCTCGCCGCCACCAGCCGCAAGGACCTGACGCTGGTCCTCACCACCGTCAACGCCATCCTGCAGCGCCTGCCGCCGCGCGAGTTCATCCGCCGCTCCATCAAGACCATCGCTCCGGGCCAGCGTCTGGACATGGGGCAGCTGATCCAGCGTCTCAACCTGGCGGGCTTCACCCGCAGCGGCGCGGTGATGGAGCCTGGCGAGTACGCCGTGCGCGGCGGCATCCTGGATCTGTTCCCGCCCGGCCGGGCCACCCCCGTGCGGCTCGACTTCTTCGGCGACACGCTGGAGCACATCAAGGCGTTCGACCCCGACACGCAGCGCACCTCCAAGATCGTGCAGCGCGTGAGCCTGCTGCCCATTAGCGAGGTCGCCTTCGGCGAGGCGCCCGAGAAGCTGTTCCGCCGCCGCTACGTGGAGGCCTTCGGGCCGGTCAAGACGGACGATCCGCTCTACGAGGCTGTCAGCGCCGGCCAGCGCTATCCCGGCATGGAGCACTGGCTGCCGCTGTTCCACGAACAGCTGGAGACGCTGTTCGACTACCTGCCGGACGCACCTGTCAGCTTCGACCACCTGGCCGACGAGGCCGTGGCCCAGCGCCTCGATCTGATTCGCGATCATTACGAGGTACGCACGGAGGGTCTGGAGACGCAGACCTTCGGCGCGGCGCCGTACAAGCCGATAACGCCCGAAGCGATGTTCCTCACCGACGAGGAATGGGGCCGGCGGCTCGACGATAGGCTGGTGCGCCACCTGACGCCGTTCGAGAAGCCGGATGTGAGGGGCACGGTGCGCTCCATGGACGGGCGCACGGGGCGCGTCTTCGCTGCTGAGCGCGTCAGCGAGGGCGGGAACGTGTTCGAGGCCACCGTCGCGCACGTGCGGCGCCTGCAGGGGCAGGGCAAGCGCGTGATCCTCGCCGCCTTCACCGCGGGCGCGCGGGAGCGCCTGGCGACGCTGCTGGCCGAGCACGACTTCAACGACGCCCGCAAGGTAGAGAGCTACGCCGAGGTGCTGGAGTTGCCGCACACCGGCGCGGCCTTTGCCGTGCTGGGGCTGGAGCAGGGCTTCGAGACGCCCGAGCTCGCCATCATCGCCGAGCAGGACATCCTGGGCGACCGGCTCATCCGTCCGCGCCGCAAGGCACGCAGGACCGCGGACCTCATCACCGAGGCGACCAGCCTCTCCGTCGGCGACCTCGTGGTGCACGCCGATCATGGCATAGGCCGCTTCGACGGGCTCACCACCATCACTGCGCTGGGCCACCCACATGACTGCCTGGAGATCGGCTACGCCGGCGGCGACAAGCTCTACCTGCCGGTGGAGAACATCGAGCTGCTGTCGCGCTACGGCTCTGGCGATGGCGGCGAGGCCCAGCTCGACAAGCTGGGCGGGGTGGCCTGGCAGAGCCGCAAGGCGCGCCTCAAGCAGCGCATCCGCGAGATCGCCTCGGAGCTGATCAAGGTGGCGGCGCTCCGGCTCCTGCGCGAGGCGCCGGTGCTGCAGCCGCCGCAGGGTGAGCTCGACGAGTTCGTGGCCCGCTTCCCCTACGAGGAGACCGAGGACCAGGCCGCCAGCATCCAGGCGGTGCTGGACGACCTTGGCGCCGGCAGGCCCATGGACCGCCTCGTGTGCGGCGACGTAGGCTTCGGCAAGACCGAGGTGGCGCTGCGCGCCGCCTTCGTCGCCGCCATGGCGGGCCTGCAGGTGGCGGTGGTGGTGCCGACGACGCTGCTGGCGCGCCAGCACTTCGCCACCTTCTCCGAGCGCTTCAAGGGGCTGCCGCTGCGCATCGCCCAGGCCTCGCGCATGGTCAACGCCAAGGACCTGGCGGCCGTCAAGGCCGGGCTCAAGGACGGCAGCATCGACATCGTGGTGGGCACGCACGCGCTGCTCGGCAAGGGCATCGGCTTCGCCCGCCTCGGCCTGATCGTGGTGGACGAGGAGCAGCACTTCGGCGTGGCGCACAAGGAGCGCCTCAAGCAGATGCGCGAGGAGGTGCACGTCCTCACTCTCACCGCTACGCCCATCCCGCGCACGCTGCAGCTGGCCCTCACCGGCGTGCGCGAGTTGTCCGTCATCGCCACGCCACCGGTGGACCGGCTGGCGGTGCGTACCTACATCTCGCCGTTCGACCCGGTCATCGTCCGCGAGGCGCTGCGACGTGAGCGCTATCGCGGCGGGCAGACCTTCTACGTGGCGCCGCGCATCGCCGACCTGGAGGAGGTGCGCGAGTTCCTGACCGAGCAGACGCCGGAGCTGAAGGTCGCCGCCGCCCACGGCCAGATGACGCCGGCCATGCTCGAGGACACGATGACGGCGTTCTACGACGGCAAGTACGACGTGCTGTTATCCACCGCCATCGTCGAATCCGGCCTCGACATCCCCAACGCCAACACGCTGATCGTGCACCGCGCCGACATGTTCGGTCTCGCGCAGCTCTATCAGCTGCGCGGCCGCGTCGGCCGCTCCAAGACGCGCGCCTACGCCTATTTCACCGTGCCGGAGCGCAAGCGCCTCACCGAGGGGGCCGAGAAGCGCCTCAAGGTGCTGCAGTCGCTCGACACGCTGGGGGCGGGGTTCTCGCTGGCGAGCCACGACCTCGACATCCGCGGCGCCGGCAACCTCCTGGGCGAGGAGCAGTCGGGCCACATCCGCGAGGTGGGCTTCGAGCTGTACCAGGCCATGCTGGAGGAGGCTGTCGCGAGCCTCAAGGGCGGCGACATGGGCGAGGTGCAGGACCAGTGGAGCCCGCAGATCTCGCTCGGCACGCCGGTGCTGATCCCCGACAGCTACGTCGCCGACCTGCAGCTGCGCCTCGGCCTCTACCGGCGCCTGTCGAAGCTGGAGACGCGGCCGGATATCGACCGCTTCGGGGCAGAGCTGGTGGACCGCTTCGGCGAGCTCCCCGAGGAGGTGAAGCACCTGCTCGACGTGGTGGAGATCAAGGGGCTGGCCAAGCAGGGCGGGTTGCAGGCGGTGGATGTGGGCCCGAAGGGGGCTGTCATCACGTTCCGCAAGAACCAGTTCGCCAACCCGGAGGGTCTGGTAGCCTTCCTGGGCCGGTCCAGAAGCGCCGCCCGCATGCAGCCCGACCATAAGCTGGTCTACAAGGCCGACTGGGCGACGCCCGGCGCTCGCCTCGCGGGCGTGCGCTGGCTGGTGCGCGAGCTGTCCGAGATCGCGACCAGACGCAAGGCGGCGTAGGGTTCGGACCTTGCGGGGCGCGAAGGGGCCAGACCCCTCGCGTGAACGTCCTTGGAAAAATTGCAACGTTTGAGGCGAGGGGTCTGGCCCCTTCCCGAGGGTTTCAACCCATCCCGCAACCGGTCTTCTCCCGATTGCTCCATGGGGCGCGCTCCCTAGCCTAGGCGGCCTATCGAGAGCGAAGGAGAAGACCCATGAAAACCCTTCTCAGCATCGTTGCACTCGCCGGCGCCATCGCTATCGCAGACACTGCCGTGGAGCAGTGGGCAGGCAGCAACCTCGCGTTTGCGCAGCGTAGCAGTGCGTGCTTCCAGAACTGCACCAACGTGCGCCGCTGGCCCGCGTCGCAGTGCGAGCAGCTCTGCAGGGGCAAGTCCAAGAAGGGCGGCAGGGGCATGTGATGAAAGGGGTGTAGGTGCGAGGCGCGCCTCCTCGCCTTGGGGGCGAGCCGAGCCCGAGTAAGCCCTGCTTCGGGAGGGAAGGGCCGACGATGGTCCTGTGTGGTCTGCACCTGAGTGCCGGCCGACGCCATCGGCTCGCGGGCATCCTCATGGCATCGATCGCGGTGTCGGGGGCGTCTCCGGGCGTCCCCAGCGCGCGTGCCGGCGAGCCCGCGCAGATCGATGTCGACTACGTGCCGCCGAAGAACGCCGCCCATCGGCCGCACTACGAGCTGCTGAAGAGCAAGCGCGTGCTGGAGAAGATCCAGGCGCTGCTCGCCCCGTTCCGGCTGCCGCGCCGGGTGCTCCTCAAGGTCGAGGGCTGCGATGGAACCGCCAACGCCTTCTCCGGCGATGACGCGGTGACGGTCTGCTACGAGTACATCGACGAGATCTGGAAGAATGTGCCCAAGGAGACCACGCCGGAGGGCGTGGCGCCGATCGATGCGTTCGCCGGGCCGCTGGTGGACGTGTTCTTCCACGAGTTCGGCCACGTCGTGTTCTACATGCTGCAGGTGCCGGTGCTGGGCCGCGAGGAGGACGCGGCGGATGCGTTCTCGGCCTACCTGATGCTGAATTTCGGCTACGACGAGGCCCGGCGCCTGATCGCGGGGTCAGCCTATCAGTTCAAGCCGTACCTGAAGCCGAAGCTCACCCTCAGTCTGAAAGATTTCTCCGACACCCATGGCGCGCCGGCCACGCGCTTCTACAACCTGCTGTGCATCGCCTTCGGAGCCAACCCCGAGCTGTTCGCGGACATTGTCAGCAAGGGCCATCTGCCGGTCGAGCGCGCCATCGGCTGCGAGGACGAGTATCGCGAGCTCGCCCATGCCTTCAAGACACTGATCGGCCCGCACATCGACGGGGCGCTTGCCAAGCAGGTGATGGCGCGCCACTGGCTGCCCGAAGGCACGACCAGGCCGCCGCCTCGCCCTGCGCCGGCCCGGCGGTGACGGAGTGGGGTCGGACCCTGCGGGTCTGACCCCATCACTTCCCGCTCACCTTCGCCCAGGTGTCGCGCAGGCCCACCGTGCGGTTGAAGACCGCCTTGCCCGGGGCGGAATCGCGGTCGCGGCAGAAGTAGCCCTGGCGCTCGAACTGCACGGCATCGGCGGAGTTGCCGGCGCTCGCCGCCGGCTCCAGCTTGCAGCCCGTGAGGATCTCGAGCGAGTTGGGGTTCAGATCGGCGGCGAAGTTGGCGGGGTCGGGGTCGGGCTTGGCGAACAGCTGGTCGTAGAGGCGCACCTCGGCGTCTACGGCATCGGCGGCCGAGACCCAGTGCAGGGTGGCCTGCACCTTGCGGCCGTCGGGCGGGGCGTTGCCGCCGCGGGTGGCGGGGTCGTAGGTGCAGATGAGCTCGACCACCTCGCCTGCGGGGTTCCTCACAACCTCCTTGCAGGTAACGAAATAGGCGTAGCGCAGGCGCACCTCCTTGCCGGGGGAGAGGCGGAAGAACTTCTTGGGCGGGCTCTCCATGAAGTCGTCGCGCTCGATCCACAGCTCGCGCGAGAAGCGGATCATGCGCGTGCCCGCGCTCTCGTCCTCGGGGTTGTTGACGGCCTCCAGCTCCTCGGCCTGGCCCTCGGGGTAGTTCTCGATCGTCACCTTCAGCGGCCGCAGCACGGCCATGCGGCGCAGCGCCGTCTTGTTGAGCGCTTCGCGCACTGCGAACTCGAACATGCCGTAGTCCACGGTGCTGTTGGCCTTGGCCACGCCCACGCGCTTGACGAACTCGCGGATGGCGGCCGGCGGCACGCCGCGGCGGCGCAGGCCGGCAATGGTGGGCATGCGCGGGTCGTCCCAGCCCGACACGTGGCCGTCGCGGACCAGCAGGGTGAGCACGCGCTTCGACAGCACCGTGAAGGTCATGTTGAGGCGCGCGAACTCGTACTGGCGCGGACGCGATGGGACGGGCAGGTTCTCGATGAACCAGGCGTAGAGCGGCCGGTGGTCCTCGAACTCCAGCGTGCAGATGGAGTGGGTGATGTACTCGATGGCGTCCGACTGGCCGTGGGCGAAGTCGTAGCTCGGGTAGATGCACCACGTGTCGCCGGTGCGCGGGTGGGTAGCGTGCAGGATGCGGTAGAGGGTCGGGTCGCGCAGGTTGATGTTGCCGCTGCCCATGTCGATCTTGGCGCGCAGCACGCGGGTGCCGTTGGGGAACTCGCCCGCCCGCATGCGGCGGAACAGGTCGAGGTTCTCCTCCACGGAGCGGTCGCGGAACGGGCTGTTCCTGCCGGGCTCGGTGAGGGTGCCGCGGTTCGCCCGCATCTCCTCCTGGCTCTGGTCGTCGACGTAGGCCTTGCCGGCCTTGATGAGGTGCTCGGCCCACTCATAGAGCGTCTCGAAGTAGTCGGAGGCGTGGTAGAGGTGCTTGCCCCAGTCGAAGCCCAGCCAGCGCACGTCGCGCTCGATGGCGTCGATGTACTCCTGCTCCTCCTTGGTGGGGTTGGTGTCGTCGAAGCGCAGGTGGCAGCGCCCGCCGAACTCCTGGGCGATGCCG
>JBIOWI010000316.1:0-4122 GCA_044868325.1 Hyphomicrobiaceae bacterium | reverse complement strand
CTGTTCTTCCCGCTTCACGGCCGGCGGGCCGTCGTGATCGGCGGCAGCGAGGCGGCCGTTTGGAAGGCGGAGCTACTGTCCGCCGCCGGCGCCACAGTCGCAGTGCTGAGCCCAGCGCCCTGCGCCGGGGCGGAGGGTCTGACACCGATCAGGCGTCTGATCTCGGGGATGCACGAGCCGCAGTTGGTGCCGGCGCCGAGCTCACGCCCGATGCTCTCCACGCTGCGCCCGCCGGCACACGCCGCCGCCGCGATGCGCGCCGCGCCCACCTGGAAGCACACGCAGACGATGGCGCCTTCGTCGGAGGCGCCTTCGATGGGGATGCCGGCCAGCAGCGCGCGGCGGTCGTTGACGCCGATGTCGGCGCGGTCGAACTGCGACTTCAGCCATTCCGGCGACGGCAGCTTCGGGCTCGGCCCTACGAACAGCAGCGCCTCGATGCGGCCCTCGCGGTGCACGCCGACACGGAAGACGCCGGCACCCGCATCCTCGAAGGAGACGCGCTCGCCCTCAGGCAGCGCCGAGGCCAGCCACCGGCGCCAGCCGCCCGTGTCAGCACCTGGGCCATCACCTGCGCTGGGGCCGTCGAAGGCGAAGTTGAGGACATGCCCGAAGGGCGCCCGCGCCGCCGCCCAGTAGACCAGCCGGGAAAGCCGCAGCGGCCGGCGCGAGAGCGCGAAGCCGTAGTGCGCCACGGGCAGCGGCGCAATGCGTGCGGGCGTCGCCTTGGCCTCCGGCTGGCCGGAATGCGGGTCGGTGGCCGGCTGCACCAGCGCGCCGACGCGCGCGCCCGAGCTGTTCTCGCCCGACCAGTGGATCGGCACGAACAGCGTTCCTGCCTGCTGGCCGCGGTTGACCAGCACGCGCAAGGTGGCGGTGCCGTGTGGGGTGGCGACGCTCGCCAACGTGCCCTGCTCCAACCCCAGGCGGGCCGCGTCGTCGGGATGGATCTCCACGAACGGCTCGGCGATATGCGTGGAGAGGCGCGGCGACAGCCCCGTGCGCGTCATGGTGTGCCACTGGTCGCGGATGCGCCCGGTGTTCAGCACGAACGGCCAGTCGTCCGAGACCGGTGCGGCAAGCCGCGGCGGGGCGATCGCGACGAAGCGCGCCTTGCGGTCGGGCGTGAAGAACCCGCCTTCGGAGAACAGCCGCGCCGCCGGCTCCTCCGAGCGTCTATGCGGCCACTGGAATGGCTGAAGGGCGTCGTAGGCTTGCCCGTAGAGCCCTGCCGCGCCGGAGATGTCGAAGGCGCGATTGCCGCCGTTCTCGAAGCCGGAGAGCCGCGCGTGCTCGTCGAAAATCTCCGCCGGCGAGGCATAGGCGAAGGCCCCCCCGAAGCCCAGCCGCTGCGCCATCTGCGACAGGATCCACCAGTCGGGCCGCGCCTCGCCAGGCAGCGGCAGGAAGGCGCGCTGGCGCGAGATGCGGCGTTCGGAGTTGGTGACGGTACCGTCCTTCTCTCCCCACGCGGCGGCGGGCAGGCGCACCTGCGCATGGCCAACCGTGTCGTTGGAGGCGACGTTCTCGGACACAACGAGCAGGTCGAGCTTCGCCAGCGCCGCGCGCACCGCATCGGCGCGGGGTAGCGACACAGCGGGGTTGGTGCCCATCACCCACAGCGCCTTGATGCGTCCGTCGGCGATGGCATCGAACATGTCGACGGCCTTCAGGCCGGGCCCGCTCACCACGCTGGGCGCGCTCCAGAAGCGGCGCACACGGTCGCGCTCCGCCTCCGAGAAGCCCATGTGCGCCGCCAGCATGTTGGCGAGCCCGCCCACCTCGCGCCCGCCCATGGCGTTGGGCTGGCCGGTGAAGGACAGCGGGCCGGAGCCGGGCTTGCCGATGCGCCCCGTGGCCAAGTGGCAGTTGATGATGGCGTTGACCTTGTCGGTGCCCTGCGCCGACTGGTTGACGCCCTGGCTGTAGCAGGTGACGACGCGCGCCGTCGCCGCGAACCAGTCGTAGAATTTCGCTACGTCCTCAATGTCGAGCCCGGTGGCACGGGCAACGGCGGCGAGTGTCGGCGCTACGTTGCGTGCAGCCTCCAGCGCCGCGTCGAAGCCCATCGTGCGCGCTACGATCAGCTCCTCGTCGACGATACGGCGGTCGACGATCGTCGACAGCAGGCCCGACCAGAGGATGCCGTCGGTGCCGGGCCTGATGGAGAGCTGCAGGTCGGCACCTTCGGAGGTGGCGGTGCGCCGCGGATCGATGTTGACGACGCGCACGCCGCGCTCGGCGCGGGCAGCCTGGATGCGCTGGTAGAGGATCGGGTGACACCACGCCGCGTTGGAGCCGGCGAGCACCACCAGGTCGGCCAGCTCCAGGTCCTCGTAGCACTGCGGCACCACGTCGGCGCCGAAAGCCCGGCGGTGCCCGGCCACCGACGAGGCCATGCACAGCCGCGAGTTGGTATCGACATGCGGCGTGCCGATGAAGCCCTTGGCCAGCTTGTTGGCGACGTAATAGTCCTCCGTCAGAAGCTGGCCGGACAGATAGAATGCGATCGCCTCGGGGCCATGCTCATCCCCGATGGCAGCGAGCCGCCCTGCCACACGATCGAGCGCCTCGTCCCACCCAGTGCGCCGGCCATCGACCATCGGGTGCAGCAGCCGCGTCTCCAGCCCCAGCGTCTCGCCCAGCGCCGACCCCTTGGAGCACAGGCGCCCGAAATTCGCCGGATGCTCCGGATCGCCCGCAATGGCCGCCCCGCCCTTGCCGTCGGGCGTTGCGAGCACTCCACAGCCGACGCCGCAGTAGGGGCACGTGGTGCGCACAACAGAGAGGCGGGCACGCCCGGATTCCCCTCCCCCTTGTGGGGAGGGGCTAGGGGTGGGGGGAACCACAACATGCGAGGTTAGGGATTTCCCCCCACCCTGTCCCTCCCCCACAAGGGGGGAGGGGACGCTGCGGCGCGCGCGTCGCCTCACCTTCGCCATCAATACACATCCGCCTGGTAGCGGCCGGCGGCCTTCAGCTCGGCGATGAAGTCGCGGGCGCCGGCCTCCCTCATCTGACCGCCCTTGGAGGAGATCTCGACCAGCGCGTTCTCGACGTCCTTGGCCATGCGCTTGGCATCGCCACACACGTAGAAATGCGCCCCGTCTCTGAGCCAGGCCCACAGCTCCGGCCCCGCCTCGCGCATGCGATCCTGCACGTACACCTTCTCCCTGCCATCGCGCGACCAGGCGGTGGAGAGGCGCGTCAGCGTGCCGTCGGCCAGGAACGCGTCGAATTCGTCGCGATAGAAGAAGTCGGTGGCCTCGTGCTGGTGCCCGAAGAACAGCCACGCGCGCCCCTTCGCCTTGGCTGCCTTGCGGTGCCACAGGAACGAGCGGAACGGCGCCACCCCCGTGCCCGGCCCCACCATGACGATCGGCTTGCCGCCATCGTCTGGGAGCGCGAAGCCGTGCGCCTTCTGGATGTAGACCTTGAGCGCCGTGCCGGGCTGCAGCCGGTCGGCCAGGAATGTCGAGGCCGCGCCCAGCCGCTGGCGGCCGCCGATATCGTAGCGCACCGCATCAACGGTCAAGTGCACCTGGCTTGGCGTCACCAGCGGCGAGGAGGCGATGGAGTAGAGCCGCGGCTGCAGCGGCTCAAGGCACTCCACAAATCCCTCTGGATCGGCGCGCACGGGCCCGAGCTTCTGCAGTGCCGCCAGCACGTCGAGAGTGTCGGCATCGCCGTCCGGGTCTTGCCCCTTGGCCAGCGCCTTGGCCTTCTGCCGCCGCTCGCCGCCGACAAGGTAGCCGATGAGCTCGAACAGCATGTCGGGGGCCAGCCCCAGCGCATAGTCCTCGATCAGCGCCTCGCGGATGGGCTTGCCGCCGACCGGGAAGTCGTGCGGCACCCGCAGCTCCGCGAGCACGGCCTCGGCCAGCGCCGGATCGTTTCTGGGGTGGAGGCCGAAGCTGTCGCCCGGCTGGTAGGAGAGCCCGCTGCCGGCGATGTCGAGCACGACATGCCGCGTGTCCTTCTCCGAGCCCTTGCCGTTGAGCCGTGTCGCCATGCGGAATATAGCGTCCACGGGCGCATCGCGGGTGCCGGGAAGGGGGTCAGACCCTGCGGGTCTGACCCCATGCTCCGACATCGCGGACTTGTCGCCCGTGTTACCACGAC
>JBIOWI010000315.1:0-19220 GCA_044868325.1 Hyphomicrobiaceae bacterium | reverse complement strand
CGACGGACGTGACGGGGGTGGTGTCGCTGCCTGAGGGGACGGAGATGGTGATGCCTGGGGACAACATCGCGGTGACGGTTGAGCTGATCACGCCGATTGCGATGGAGGAGAAGCTTCGCTTCGCCATCCGCGAGGGCGGCCGCACCGTCGGTGCCGGCGTCGTCACCAGCATCATCGAGTAGAGGGCTTTGGAGCGCCCGGCCAATCCGGGCGCTCCTTGCGTTTGGAAGCGGGACGTTTGGACCAGCGGCAGCGAGTGTCATGCAGAGTCAGAACATAAGAATCCGCCTCAAGGCGTTCGACCATCGCGTGCTCGATGCGTCCACGCGCGAGATCGTCAATACGGCCAAGCGCACCGGGGCTGAGGTGCGCGGGCCGATCCCGCTGCCGACGCGCATCGAGCGCTTCACGGTCAACCGCTCGCCGCATATCGACAAGAAGAGCCGCGAGCAGTTCGAGATGCGCACGCATAAGCGGCTGCTCGACATCGTCGATCCCACGCCGCAGACGGTCGATGCGCTCATGAAGCTCGACCTGGCGGCCGGCGTCGACGTCGAGATCAAGCTGTAAGGCCAAGGTGTAAGGAAAGGTCGCGGAACCATGCGCTCCGGGGTGATCGCGCAGAAAGTGGGCATGACCCGCGTCTTCACGGCGGCCGGCGAGCATATCCCGGTCACGGTGCTGAAGCTCGCCAACGTGCAGGTCGTGTCGCAGCGCACGGATGAGAAGAACGGCTACACGGCGGTGCAGCTCGGTGCGGGCACGCGTAAGCCGAGCAAGGTGCCGCGGGCGGAGCGCGAGAATTTCGCCAAGGCGAAGGTGGAGCCGAAGCGCAAGGTGGCCGAGTTCCGGGTGAGCCCGGACAACCTGATCGAGGTTGGCGCGGAGATCACCGCCGACCATTTCGTGAAGGGCCAGTTCGTCGACATTACGGGCACCAGCCAGGGCAAGGGGTTCCAGGGCGCCATGAAACGCTGGAACTTCGGCGGCCTGCGCGCCACGCACGGCGTCTCGGTCGTGCACCGCAGCCATGGCTCCACCGGCCAGCGCCAGGACCCCGGCAAGGTCTTCAAGGGCAAGAAGATGGCCGGCCACATGGGCGCCGAGCGGGTGACGACGCAGAACCTGGAGGTCGTCCAGACCGACAAGGACAAGGGCCTGATCCTGGTCCGCGGCGCCGTGCCGGGCGTCAAGGGCAACTGGGTGCTGGTGCGCGATGCCGTGAAGAAGACGCTGCCCGAGAGCGCGCCCAAGCCCGGCGCCTTCCGCAAGGCGGAGGGCGCCGAGGCAGCCGCCGCGCCCGCAGCCGGCGAAGGGGAGTCGACGTGATGCGAGCGGAGGTCAAGACTCTCGACGCCGGCAGCGCCGGCGAGGTCGAGCTCAGCGACGCCATCTTCGGCCTGGAGCCGCGCAGCGACCTGATTCACCGCATGGTGCGCTGGCAGCAGCTGAAGCGCATGGCCGGCACGCATCACGTGCAGGACCGGTCGGAGGTGACGACCACCGGCAAGAAGATGTACCGCCAGAAGGGCACCGGCGGCGCCCGCCACGGCGACAAGGCCGTGCCGCAGTTCCGCGGCGGCGGCAAGGCGTTCGGCCCCAAGCCGAGGAGCCATGCTATCGAGCTGCCCAAGAAAGTGCGGGCGTTGGCATTGCGCCACGCGCTGTCGGCCAAGGCCAAGGCCGGCGAGGTGCTCGTGCTGGAGAAGGCCTCCTCGGCCGACGGCAAGACCAAGGGGCTGAAGCAGGCCTTCGAGAAGCTGGAGCTCACCAACGCGCTCATCATCGACGGCGCCGAGATCGAGTCCGGCTTCGCCAGGGCGGCGCGCAACATCCCCAACATCGATGTGCTGCCGGTGCAGGGCATCAACGTCTACGACATCCTGCGCCGCAAGCGGCTGGTGCTGACCAAGGCGGCGCTGGAAGCGCTGGAGGCGCGCTTCAAATGAGCAAGAAACGCGATCCGCACGATCTGATTCGCGCGCCGGCCATCACCGAGAAGTCGACGCTGGTGTCGGAGTACAATCAGGTTGTGTTCAAGGTGGCGCGCGACGCCACCAAGCCGGAGATCAAGGCTGCCGTCGAGAAACTGTTCGGCGTCAAGGTCAAGGCTGTGAACACCCAGGTGCGCAAGGGCAAGCTCAAGGCGTTCCGGCGCATCGTCGCCCGCCAGAGCGACACCAAGCGCGCCATCGTGACCCTCGAGGAGGGTCACACCATCGACGTGACGACAGGGCTTTAAGCCATGGCACTGAGAACATTCCGCCCGACCAGCCCCGGTCTCCGCCAGCTCGTGCTGGTGGACCGCAGCGGCCTGTACAAGGGCGCCCCCGTCAAGATGCTCACCGAGGGCAAGACCAAGACGGGCGGACGCAACAGCTTCGGCCGCATCACCACGCGCCACATCGGCGGCGGACACAAGCAGACCTACCGGAAGGTCGACTTCCGGCGCACCAAGCACGACATGCCGGCCAAGGTCGAGCGGCTGGAGTACGATCCGAACCGCACTGCGTTCATCGCCCTGATCAAGTATCAGGACGGCACGCTGTCCTACATCCTGGCGCCGCAGCGCCTGGGCGTGGGCGATACAGTGGTCTCAGGCCCCAAGGTGGACGTGAAGCCCGGCAACGCCACGCAGCTTGCCTCGCTGCCGGTGGGCACGTTCGTGCACTGCATCGAGCTGAAGGCCGGCGGCGGCGGCAAGCTCGCCCGCTCGGCCGGCACCTACGCCCAGCTCGTCGGCCGCGATGCCGGTTGGGCCATTCTGCGCCTCAACTCGGGCGAAACGCGGCGCGTGCGTGCGGAGTGCATGGCCACTGTCGGCGCGGTCTCCAACGCCGACCACATGAACGAGTCGATCGGCAAGGCCGGCCGCACCCGCTGGAAGGGTACCCGGCCCACCGTGCGCTCGATCGCCATGAACCCGGTGGACCACCCCAACGGCGGCCGCACCGACGGCGGCAAGCACTGGGCGACCCCGTGGGGCAAGCCCACCAAGGGCGCCAAGACCCGCAAGAACAAGGCGACGGACCGGTTCATCGTCCGTCCGCGCAGCAAGGCGAAGTAAGAGAGGGTCAACATGTCACGCTCGGTTTGGAAAGGCCCGTTCGTCGACGGCTACCTTCTCAAGAAGGCGGAGAAGGTGCGTGCGGGCAGCCGCAACGAGGTGATCAAGACCTGGAGCCGGCGCTCGACGATCCTGCCCCAGTTCGTGGGTCTCACGTTCGGCGTCTACAACGGCATGAAGTTCGTGCCCGTCAGCGTCACCGAGGACATGATCGGCCACAAGTTCGGCGAGTTCTCGCCGACGCGGACGTTCCATTCGCACAGCGGCGACAAGAAGGCGACCAAGGGCAAGTGACGCGCCTCAGGTCCGGGGCTGGACCGGGATGGCGCCAAGCGGCGTGAGCAGGCGGAACAGATGGGCAAGCCAAAGAGAGAGCGGAAGCTCGCCGAGAACGAGGCGCAGGCTGTGGTGCGGAACCTTCGGGTCTCCCCGCAGAAGCTCAATCTCGTGGCGCAGCTGATCCGCGGCAAGAAGGTGGACGTGGCACTGGCAGACCTGGAGTTCTCGCGCAAGCGCATCGCCAAGGACGTGCGGAAGTGCGTGATGTCGGCGGTGGCCAACGCCGAGAACAACCACCAGCTCGACGTGAACGACCTGGTGGTGGCGCAGGCCCACGTGGGCAAGAACCTGGTCATGCGCCGCTTCCATGCCCGCGGGCGCGGCAAGATGAGCCCGATCGAGAAGCCGTTCTCGCAATTGACGGTGGTGGTGAAGGAAGTTCGGGCGCCGGCTGAGGCCGAGGACGCTGCGGAGGAGACCGCGTAATGGGTCACAAGGTCAATCCGATCGGGTTGCGCGTCGGCATCAACCGCACGTGGGACAGCCGTTGGTACGCCAGCCGCGGCGAGTACGGCAAGCTGTTGCACGAGGACATGGCGATCCGCGAGCACATCCTGAAGCAGCGCCGCGCCGGCGGCATTTCCAAGGTCGTGATCGAGCGCCCGCACAAGAAGTGCCGGGTGACGGTGCACACGGCCCGCCCAGGCGTGCTGATCGGCAAGAAGGGCGCCGACATCGAGAAGATGCGCGCCGAGCTGGCCAAGCTCACCTCCTCGGAGGTGCACCTCAACATCGTCGAGGTGCGCAAGCCCGAGATCGACGCCACGCTGGTGGCCGAGACCATCGCCCAGCAGCTGGAGCGCCGCGTCGCCTTCCGCCGCGCCATGAAGCGGTCGGTGCAGTCGGCCCTGCGGCTGGGTGCGCTCGGCATCCGCATCAACTGCTCCGGCCGGCTCGGCGGGGCGGAGATCGCGCGCATGGAGTGGTACCGCGAAGGCCGCGTGCCGCTGCACACCCTGCGCGCCGACATCGACTTCGGCTACGGCCTCGCCAAGACGGCCTACGGCATCATCGGCGTGAAGGTGTGGATCTTCAAAGGCGAGATCATGGACCACGATCCGATGGCGGCCGAGAAGCGGGCTCTCGAGGCACAGGAGAGCGGCGGTGGCGGCCGGCGCCGCGAGCGCGGCGACCGTGAAGGCGGCTGGAGCGGCGACCGCGAGCGCGCTCCGGAAGCGGCCAAGGGATAGGAACACACGGCTATGCTGCAGCCATCACGCACCAAATACCGGAAGGCGCACAAGGGGCGCATCCACGGCAACGCCAAGGGCGGGACGACGCTCAATTTCGGCGCGTTCGGCCTCAAGGCGATGGAGCCCGAGCGGGTCACCGCGCGCCAGATCGAGGCGGCCCGGCGCGCCATCACGCGCGGCATGAAGCGCGCGGGCCGCGTGTGGATCCGCGTGTTCCCCGATGTGCCGGTGACGAAGAAGCCGGCCGAGGTTCGCATGGGCTCCGGCAAGGGCTCGCCCGAGCTGTGGGTGTGCCGTGTCAAGCCCGGCCGCATCATGTTCGAGCTGGACGGTGTCTCGGAGGCGACCGCGCGCGAGGCCCTGGAGCTGGGCGCGGCGAAGCTGCCGATCAAGACGCGCATCGTGCAGCGGCAGGTCTAGGACAGGTTCAGGGGTAGCAGTCATGAAACCGGCAGAGGTGCGGACGATGACTCCCGACCAGCTCTCCGAGCAGCTGGCCAACCTCAAGAAGGAGCAGTTCAACCTGCGCTTCCAGCGGGCGACGGGGCAGCTCGAGAACACCGCGCGCGTGCGTACGGTGCGCCGCGACATCGCGCGCATCAAGACGGTGCAGGCGCAGCGGCGCCCAGGCCAAGGTGCTGGCAAGAGCGCGGGCGAGAAGAAGGCTTGAGGGTAAGAGCATGCCAAAGCGCGTGATGCAGGGCGTGGTGGTCTCCGACAAGAACGCCAAGACCGTGGTGGTCAAGGTGGAGCGGCGCTACACGCACCCCCTTCTGAAGAAGACGGTGCGGCGCTCGAAGAAGTTCCACGCCCACGACGAGGCCGATACCCACAAGGTCGGCGACGTGGTCTGGATCGAGGAGAGCCGCCCCATCTCCAAGAACAAGCGTTGGGTCGTGGTCGACAGGAAAGTGTGAGGCGAGGCGAATGGCGAATGGTCAATCGCGAATGGTGGCAGCCCCATTCGCCACTCACCATTCGCCATTCACCCTCGGATGAGGAACCGGCAATGATACAGATGGAAAGCAACCTCGACGTTGCCGACAACTCGGGCGCCCGGCGCCTGCAGTGCATCAAGGTGCTGGGCGGCTCGAAGCGGCGCTACGCCACCATCGGCGACACCATCGTCGTCACGGTGAAAGAGGCGATCCCGCGCGGACGCGTGAAGAAGGGCGAGGTGATGAAGGCCGTGGTGGTGCGCACCGCCAAGGGCGTGCGGCGCCCGGACGGCTCGCTGATCCGCTTCGACCGCAACGCCGCGGTGCTCATCAACGCCCAGGGCGAGCCGATCGGCACGCGCATCTTCGGGCCAGTGACGCGCGAATTGCGCGCCCGCAACCACATGAAGATCGTGAGCCTCGCCCCGGAGGTCCTGTAATGCAGAAGATCAGGAAGGGCGACCGCGTGGTCGTGCTCAGCGGCCGCGACAAGGGCAAGAAGGGCGAGGTGTTCAAGGTCATGCCCAAGGACGGGCGGGCCCTGGTGCGCGGTGTCAACCTGGTGCGGCGGCACCAGCGCCAGACGCCCCAGCAGGAGGGCGGTATCGTCTCGAAGGAGGCGTCGATCCACCTGTCGAACCTGGCGCTGGAGGACCCGAAGGACGGCAAGCCGACGCGGGTCGGCTTCACCACGCTGCCCGACGGCCGCAAGGTGCGCGTGGCCAAGCGGTCCGGCGAGCATATTGCGGAGACTAGGAAGTAGCCATGGCGGACGAGGACAAGAAAGCCAAGGGCGGCAAGCCCGACAAGGCGGCGACTGGCGGCAAGCCGGCGGGTGGTGCGCAGGCCAAGGGCGGCAAGGCAGCCGCTGCGGGCAAGGGTGCACCGCGCGGCAAGGACGAGCGTCGTGCGGCCAAGGGCGACAAGCAGGCCGCGCCGTCGCCGCGTCCCGCAGACTACAAGCCGCGCATGAAGGCGCACTACGAGAGCGTGGTGCGCGAGGCGCTCAAGAAGGAGTTCGGCTACGGGAACGTGATGCAGATCCCGCGGCTGGACAAGGTCGTCATCAACATGGGCGTCGGCGAGGCCGTCAACGACCGCAAGAAGGTGGATTCGGCCGCCAAGGACCTGAGCCTGATCGCCGGCCAGCGCGCCGTGATCACGCGGGCCCGCAAGTCGATCGCCACCTACAAGGTGCGCGACGGCATGCCGATCGGCTGCAAGGTGACCCTGCGCGGCGACCGCATGTACGAGTTCATCGACCGCCTGGTGACGATCGCGCTGCCGCGGGTGAAGGACTTCCGGGGGCTCTCCCACAAGAGCTTCGACGGGCGCGGCAACTACGCCATGGGGCTCAAGGAGCACATCGTGTTCCCCGAGATCGACTACGACGACGTGGACGAGGTGCGCGGCATGGACGTGATCGTCTGCACCACCGCCCAATCCGACGACGAGGCGCGCGCGCTGCTGCGCGGCTTCAATTTTCCCTTCCGCCAGGCCTGAGGCGCCGGGCACAGGAGGACTGCATGGCTAAGAAGAGCTCGGTCAACAAGAACAACCACCGCCGGGAGCTGGTGGCCCGCTACGCTGCCAAGCGCAAGCGGCTCAAGGACCTGGCCAACGACCTGAAGCAGCCGAGCGAGGAACGGTTCGCTGCCCGGCTCAAGCTGGCGCAACTGCCGCGCAACTCGGCCGCTTCGCGCGTGCGCAACCGGTGCGAGCTGACCGGCCGGGCGCGCGGCTATTACCGCAAGCTCAGGGTATGTCGCAACATGCTGCGTGAGCTGGCGAGCCAGGGGCTGATCCCCGGCATGACCAAGTCGAGCTGGTAAGGAGACGAGCGATGAACGACCCGCTCGGCGATTTGCTCACCCGCATCCGCAACGCGCAGATGCGTCGGCGCCCGAAAGTTTCGACACCGGCGTCGAACCTGCGTGCCCGCGTGCTGGACGTGCTGACTTCTGAGGGATATATCCGCGGCTACGCCCGCATCGACCACAAGAACGGTCTCTCCGAGCTGGAGATCGAGCTCAAGTATTCGAACGGCCAGCCGGCGATCCGCGAGATCAAGCGCATCTCCAAGCCGGGCCGGCGCGTGTACTCGGCGGTGCGTGACTTGCGGACGGTGGCCAACGGTCTCGGAGTCGCCATCCTCTCCACGCCCAAGGGCGTGATGTCGGACGCTCGCGCTCGCGAGGAGAACGTGGGCGGCGAGGTGCTTTGCAGCGTGTTCTAGTGAGGCCCAGAGGCGCGAGTGAGGCGCGAGGGGCCTGGGGGTCAGACCCCTTTCGCCGGGCTTGGAATGAAGAACACCATCGTTGGAGGAAAGGGGTCTGACCCCTTCAGAAATGCGGATCGATCATGTCGCGGATAGGCAAGAAACCGGTTGAGGTTCCGGCGGGCGTCACCGCCACCGTCGCCGGCCAGAAAGTGACGGTGAAGGGGCCGAAGGGCGAGCTTTCCTTCACCTGCCCGGAGCTGATCAAGGTCGCCAAGACCGCGGCTGGCATCGAGGTGAGCCTGGCCGAGGACACCAAGCAAGCCCGTTCCATGTGGGGCATGGCACGCACCCAGATCGTCAACCTGATCGAGGGCGTCACCAAGGGCTACACGCAGACCCTGGAGATCCACGGCGTCGGATTCCGCGCCGCGATGAAGGGCAAGGACATCCAGCTGCAGGTCGGCTACAGCCACGACGTGATCCACAAGGTGCCGGCCGGCCTGGAGGTGAAGGTGGGCGGCGCCAAGCAGGAGCTGGTCACCGTGTCGGGCATCGACAAGCAGAAGGTGGGGCAGTTCGCCGCCGAGCTGCGCGCGTCGCGTCCGCCGGAGCCCTACCAGGGCAAGGGCGTGCGCTACCAGGGCGAGTACATCTTCCGCAAGGAAGGCAAGAAGAAGTGAGGTGCGCACCATGCTGCGCAAGCTGAACCAGACCGACCGGCGCAAGCGGCGCGTCCGTGCCGAGATCAAGCGCGATGCGGGCGGGAAGCCGCGGCTGTCGGTGCACCGCTCGTCCAAGCACATCTACGCCCAGCTGATCGACGACGACCAGGGCTGCACGCTGGCGGCCGCCTCCAGTATCGAGAAGGAGATGAAGGGCAAGCTGAAGACCGGTGCCGACAAGGCTGCGGCTGCGGAGGTCGGCAAGCTCTTGGCGCAGCGGGCAACGGGGGCCGGCGTCAGCGAGGTCGTGTTCGATCGGGGGGCCTACAAGTATCACGGCCGTGTCAAGGCGCTGGCCGACGGTGCGCGCGAAGGCGGACTGAAGTTCTAGCAAAGGAACAAACGACGTGGCTCGTCCTCAAAGAGACAGGTCGCGCGACCGCGAGGAGCGCGACAGCGAGTTCAAAGACAAGCTCGTGCATATCAACCGCGTGGCCAAGGTGGTCAAGGGCGGCAAGCGCTTCGGCTTCGCGGCCCTGGTGGTGGTCGGCGACCAGAAAGGCCGCGTCGGCTACGGCCACGGCAAGGCGCGCGAGGTGCCGGAGGCCATCCGCAAGGCCACCGAGGAGGCGCGTCGCAGCCTGATGCGCGTGCCGCTCCGCGAGGGCCGCACGCTGCACCACGACTCGGTGGGCCACCACGGCGCAGGCCGTGTGGTGCTGCGCTCGGCGCCGCCCGGCACCGGCGTCATCGCCGGCGGTCCGACGCGCGCGGTGTGCGAGATGCTGGGCATCCAGGACGTGGTCGCCAAGTCGCTCGGGAGCACCAACCCCTACAACATGGTGCGGGCCACCTTCGAGGCGCTGAAGCTGCAGGAGAACCCGCGCGCGGTGGCGGCCCGGCGCGGCAAGAAGCCGAGTGAGATCATCGCCCGCCGGCGCGACGGCGCCACCGAGGCTGATGCCGCTGAGACGACCGCAGGGTGAGCGCCATGGCACAGGCGAGCAAGGGCAAGACCATCACGGTGGAGCAGATCGCGAGCCCCAACCGCCGGCCGGCGGTCCAGGAGCAGACGCTGATCGGGCTCGGCCTCAACAAGCTGCGTCGCCGGCGCACGCTTGAGGACACTCCGGCCGTGCGCGGCATGATCGACAAGGTCGCCCACCTCGTGCGGGTGGTGGACGAGAAGGCCTAAAGACAGGTTTCAGGTTGCAGGGGTCAGGTTTCAGGGCACATCGCCGTAGATCCCTAGAACCTAGAACCTAGAACCTAGAACCTGAAACGGGGCACGAAGCCCAGGAGCGCACGCGTCATGCGGCTGAATGAGCTGAAAGACAACCCCGGGTCGCGCAAGCTTCGCGTTCGCATCGGCCGCGGCATCGGCTCCGGCGTCGGCAAGACCGGCGGGCGTGGCGGCAAGGGCCAGACCGCACGCTCGGGTGTCCGCATCGGCGGCTTCGAGGGCGGCCAGATGCCGCTGCATCGCCGCCTGCCAAAGCGCGGCTTCAACAAGCGCGACCGCAAGGAGTGGAACGAGGTGAGCCCCACCCGCCTTCAGGCCGCGGTGGACTCGGGCCGCCTCGATGCCGCGGCGCCCGTGGATGTAGTTGCACTCGTCAGCGCCGGCGTGGTGCGCAGGCCGCTGGACGGCGTCCGCCTGCTGGGCGGTGGCGAGTTGAAGGCGGCCCTGAAGCTCACCGTCAACTACGCCACGCCGTCGGCCCGGGAGGCGGTGGAGAAAGCCGGCGGATCGGTGACGCTGATCGAGAAGAAGATTCTGGCGGCAGACGAGGCAAAGCGGGCGAAGACCGCCAAGAAGAGGGCCGCGACCGCCAAGCCGAAGGCTGCGGCGAGCGAGGAGTAGAAGGGCAGGGATCGCCCCGGAAAGGGGCGTCAAGGCGCTTCAAGACGGCGCTTGCGCGCCCGCGGCCGGCGCCCCATGTTTGGGTTGGCCCCATGGTTGGCCCATGTGGAGTTATTGCGCGGTCGCGCACGGCCGCCGGGGTCCAGAGGGCGCAAGGCGCCGCCATGGCCCGGCGCCCAAGGAGGTTTGCCAATGGCTTCGGCCGCCGAACAACTTGCCGCCAATCTCAACTTCGGCGCCTTCGCCAAGGCCGAGGAGCTGAAGAAGCGCATCTGGTTCACGCTTGCAGCGCTGCTGGTCTACCGTCTCGGCACCTTCATCCCCATCCCGGGCATCAACCCGGTCGCCTTCGCCGCTGCGTTCCAGAGCCAATCCGGCGGAATCCTCGGCTTGGCCAACCTGTTTGCCGGCGGCGCCATCGAGCGGATGGCGATCTTCGCCCTCAACATCATGCCCTACATTTCCGCCTCCATCATCATGCAGCTGATGCAAAGCGTGGTGCCTTCCCTGGAGGCCCTGAAGAAGGAGGGTGAGGCGGGCCGCAAGCAGCTCAACCAGTACACACGCTATCTCACTGTGGTGCTGGCGGCCTTCCAGGCGTTCGGCATCGCCATCGGGCTGCAGTCCTCACAGGCCGGCCCGGCGGGATCGATCGTGCTAGACCCCGGCCCGTTCTTCATCATCACCACGGTGGCGTCGCTGGTGGGCGGCACCATGTTCCTGATGTGGCTCGGCGAGCAGATCACCGCGCGCGGCGTGGGCAACGGCACCTCGCTCATCATCATGGCGGGCATCGTGGCCGGCCTGCCGGCGGCGATCATGCAGACCCTGGAGCTGGCGCGCCAGGGCGTGCTGTCCTGGGGCATCATCCTCGTCCTCGTCGTCATGATGCTGGGGGTGGTGGCGGCCATTGTGTTCATCGAGCGCGCCCAGCGCCGCCTCCTGGTGCAGTATCCCAAGCGGCAGATGGGCAACCGCATGTTCCAGGGCGATGCCTCGCACCTGCCGCTGAAGCTCAACGCCTCCGGCGTGATCCCGCCCATCTTCGCCTCCTCCCTGCTGATGCTGCCGGGGGCCGTGGCGGGCTTCTCTCAGGGCGGACCGGAATGGCTGGGCGGCATTCTCGCGGCGCTCGGGCAGCGCCAGCCCATGTGGTACTTCGTCTACGTTGCGCTGATCGTGTTCTTCGCGTTCTTCTACACCTCGATCGTGCTCAACCCGCAGGAGACGGCCGACAACCTGCGCAAGTACGGCGGCTTCCTGCCGGGCATCAGGCCGGGCGCCAAGACGGCCGAGTACATCGACTACGTGCTCACCCGCATCACGGTGGTCGGCGCCATCTATCTTGCCGCCGTGTGTGTCCTGCCCGAGCTCCTGCAGTCGTACGCGCGCGTGAGCTTCTATTTCGGGGGCACCTCGCTGCTGATCGCCGTCAGCGTGACCATGGACACGGTGGCGCAGATCCAGAGCCATTTGCTCGCGCACCAGTACGAAGGCCTCATCAAGAAGGCGAAGCTGCGGGGTGCGACGAGGCGGATATGATCATCATCCTGCTGGGGCCGCCGGGGGCGGGCAAGGGAACCCAGGCCAAGGAGCTGGCGGCTCGCCGAGGCCTCGTGCAGCTCGCCACAGGCGACATGCTGCGGGCGGCCGTGGCGGCCGGCACCGAGATCGGCGTCAAGGCCAAGTCGATCATGGAGAGGGGCGCCCTGGTGCCCGACGAGATCGTCATCGGCATCGTCGCCGAGCGCATCGATCAGCCCGACTGCAAGAACGGCGTGATCCTGGATGGCTTTCCGCGCACGCTGCCGCAGGCCTCGGCGCTCGACGCGGTGCTGAAGAAGAGGCGCACGAAGCTCGACGCCGTCATCGAGCTCAAGGCGGACGACAAGGTGCTGGTGGAGCGCATCTCCGGTCGCTTTAGCTGCGCCAAGTGCGGCGAGGGCTACCACGACACCCTCAAGCCGCCCAAGGCGCCCGGCGTGTGCGACGTTTGCCAGAGCACCGAGCTAACCCGGCGCAAGGATGACAGCGCCGAAACCGTGCGCGAGCGACTCCTGGTGTACTACCGCGATACCTCGCCGCTGATCGGCTACTACTATGCCAAGGGCATCCTTCGCACGGTCGACGGCATGGCCTCGATCGACGAGGTTGCCGGTACCATCGCCGGCGTCCTGGACGGCATCGAGGGCAAGGCATGAGCGAGGCGCACGGCCGGGCGTTGCCGCGGAACCGCAAAGTTGTCCTCAGGTTGACGCGAGGTGCCCGATCGTATAGAAATCGCTTGACTTTCGGCACAGCACCACGATTGGGTCTGGCGCAAAGCGCGCCGGAGCCGATTGGCGCGTGCATTTCGATTTCGTTGCGGGCAGCGGCGGCAGGCGGCTCGCGGCATGGAACCCAGGCGCCATGGCTAGGAGATAGGGTGTGGCTCGCATCGCAGGCGTGAATATACCGACCCAGAAGCGCGTCGTAATCGCATTACAGTACATCCACGGCATCGGCCCACAGGTCGCCCGCAACATCTGCACCAAGGTCGGCATCCCCGACGAGCGCCGGGTGAACGAGCTCACCGATGCCGAGGTGTTGCAGATCCGCGAGACTGTCGACCGCGACTACACGGTGGAGGGCGACCTGCGCCGCAACGTGGCGATGAACATCAAGCGGCTGATGGACCTTGGCTGCTATCGCGGCCTGCGCCACCGCCGTGGGCTGCCGGTCAGAGGACAGCGGACGCATACCAACGCTCGCACCCGCAAAGGCAAGGCGCGGCCGATCGCCGGGAAGAAGAAGGCGTAAATGCAGGTTCGTGCCGTCGGCGCGATATCGATCATACTTGGCCGCCGGCGGGCGGTTGGACATGCAAATCCGTGGAGTTGAGCTGAGATGGCCAAAGAGCAGCAGCAAGCCGGTCGCGCCAAGCCGCGCCGCCGCGAGCGCAAGAACATCACCTCCGGCATTGCGCACGTCAGCGCCAGCTTCAACAACACGATGATCACGATCACCGACGCCCAGGGCAACACCATTGCCTGGTCGTCGGCGGGCTCGATGGGCTTCAAGGGCTCGCGCAAGTCAACGCCCTACGCCGCCCAGATGGCGGCCGAGGACGCCGGCAAGAAGGCCATGGAGCACGGCATGAAGGTGCTGGAGGTCGAGGTTATGGGTCCCGGCTCCGGCCGCGAGTCGGCCTTGCGGGCACTGCAGAGCGTCGGTTTCCAGATCACCCAGATCAGGGATGTGACGGCCATCCCGCACAACGGCTGCCGTCCGCGCAAGCGCCGCCGGGTCTAGGCGGCCCGCGACTTCGGTTCCAAGCAAGAGCGGTGGAGCGGCGCCGGCCCATGCCCCGGCGCCCCCATCCCAGAGGACATGAGGCCAACCGTGGCAAACGTACTGCACAAGAACTGGCAAGACCTGATCCGGCCGAGCAAGCTTGCGGTCGAGCCCGGCCGCCAGAAGGATCGGATAGCGACCATCGTCGCCGAGCCGCTCGAGCGCGGCTTCGGCATGACGCTCGGCAACGCGCTCCGGCGCGTGCTGCTCTCGTCTCTGCAGGGCGCCGCCATCACCACCGTGCACATCGACGGCGTGCTGCACGAGTTCTCCTCGATTCCCGGTGTGCGCGAGGATGTGACCAACATCATCCTCAACATCAAGGAGATTGCGCTCCGCCTGCACTCCGACGGGGTCAAGCGCATGGTCCTCAAGAAGGAGGGGCCCGGGGAGGTCAAGGCCTCCGATATCGAGGCCAGCTCGGAGGTCGAGATCCTTAACCCCGACCATGTCGTCTGCACCCTCGACCAGGGCGCGGCCATCCGTATGGAGTTCACCGCCGCCATGGGCAAGGGCTACGTGCCGGCCGAGCGCAACCGCCCGGACGACGCGCCCATCGGCCTGATTCCGGTGGACAGCCTCTACAGCCCGGTGAAGAAGGTCTCCTACAAGGTCGAGAACACCCGCGAAGGCCAGATCCTCGACTACGACAAGCTCACCATGACGGTGGTGACCGACGGCTCGGTGACGGCCGAGGACGCGGTGGCGCTGGCTGCCCGCATCCTGCAGGACCAGCTCGCCGTGTTCGTCAACTTCGAGGAGCCCACCAAGGCGATCGAGCCGACCGAGGCCTCCCCGCTGCCGTTCAACGCCGCGCTGCTCAAGAAGGTGGACGAGCTGGAGCTCTCCGTGCGTTCCGCCAACTGCCTGAAGAACGACAACATCGTCTACATCGGCGACCTGATCCAGAAGAGCGAGGCGGAGATGCTGCGCACGCCCAATTTCGGGCGCAAGTCGCTCAACGAGATCAAGGAGGTGCTCGCCAGCATGGGCCTGCACCTGCAGATGGAGGTGCCGAACTGGCCACCCGAGAACATCGAGGAGCTGGCCAAGCGGTACGAGGATCAGTACTGAGATGAGGCTATAGGGCAGTGAGGCAATAGGGCAGTAGGCCGACGTTGCTCTCCATTGCCTTACTGCCTTATTGCCCTACTGCCTCGGTGCAGACCCGAAGGGTCTGGCACCCGCAACCAACGCGAGGCCATAGAACCTCGCCGCTGACAACGAAAGGGTATGTGTCATGCAACACCGCAGACTGGGGCGGCGCTTCAGCCGCGACCCCGGGCATCGCCAGGCCATGTTCTCCAACCTGGCGGCTTCGCTCGTCCGCCACGAGCAGATCGTCACCACGCTCGCCAAGGCCAAGGATCTCAAGCGCGTGGTGGACAAGTACATCACGCTGGCCAAGCGCGGCGACCTCAACTCGCGCCGGCTCGCTGCGTCGCGCATGCGCGACGAGGCCATGGTCAAGAAGCTCTTCGACGTCCTGGCGCCCCGCTACAAGGACCGCGCCGGCGGCTACACCCGCGTGATCAAGGCCGGCTACCGCTACGGCGACTCGGCGCCAGTTGCCGTCATCGAGCTCGTCGACCGTGACGAGACCGTGAAGGGCAAGGAGGACAAGGAGCGCGCCGAGGCCATGAAAGAGCAGCAGGCCGGCGCCTGAGGTTTGGATCGCAGGGTGCAATAGCGCTTTTCGCCCGATTGCACCCTACGCTACCCGCTATGCTTCGACATGCTCGGCGATGCTGGTGGGTTGCGGAACCTCAAGGCCATCCGCCTTAAGCCCATCGATATGAACCGGATTGCAGCCCGAATCAGGCACCCAGATACCCCGCATGATCAGTCGTCCTGCCGCGCGCGCCGGCTTCCAGGGCGGTGCGCATGTCGGGCGGGATGGTGCGCTTGGCGAAGGTCTCGTGATCGACGTGGACGTAGGTGGTCTCGGTGGTCGCCAGCACCGCGGCCTCGCCGGAGCGGCGCATCTCGGCGGAGAGCGTGAACGAGGTGGTGCCGATGCGGCTCACCCAGGCTGAGATCTCCAGGACGTCGTCGATGCGCGCCGACGACTTCCATTCGATCACCTGGCGCACCGTCTGGAACTCGAAGGTCCCGTCGAACCAGGCGGTCGGCCTCGGCAGCGCCGCGCGCATGAACTCGACGGAGACAAGATCCGCATACTCGCTGTAGCGCGAGTTGAAGACCACGCGCTGGGCGTCGCAGTCCTGGTAGCGCACGCGCAGATAGTAGCGAAACGGAGGCGTCATCGGTCCGTCCTGGGTTCTTCTTTCGGAGCTCGTCCTGGTGGTCGTTCGGGCGTCCATCCCGTCGCGTGAGGTCACAGCCGGCCCGCCCGGCGGTGGATGGTGAGCGTATCGGCGCCCAGCATGCGCCTTTCCGCCAGCTGCCAGAACTCCGCATCGTCGAGCAGCTCCAGCCCGCGGGCGCCGAAGGGCTGTCGGCCGGCCGCCCCCAGAGGCTCGGTGCCGCGAGCGATCACCACCTCGTCCACGAGATCGGCGGCGAGGAGCGCCGAGGCGATGGTGGGGCCGCCCTCGACCAGCACGCGCGTCACGCCGTCCCGGGCGAGCGAGCCCAGCACGGCCTCCAGGTCGAGCCGCCCGTCGGCGCCGGCGGGCACCTGGCGGGCCTCCACGCCGGGCGGATAGGCGGGCGGCAAGCCGCCGACGGCGCCAAACACGACCACGGGCACGCGGCGGGCAGTGCCGAACATCTTGACGTGCGGCGAGACGCGGAAGCCGGGGTCGAGCACCACCCGGCGCGGCGACCGGCTGGCGAGGCCCGGCAGGCGGCAGGTGAGCTCCGGGTCGTCGTCGTCCACCGTCCTGCGGCCCACCATGACGGCGTCGACATGGGCGCGCAGCACGTGCGCATAGGCGCGTACGTCGGGGCCCGTCACCCACACGGGGGCGCCGTCGCCCGGTGCGATCAGGCCGTCGCCCGATACGGCGATCTTGAGTTGCACGAACGGCCGCCCTCTGGTCATGCGCAGGATGTGGCCCGCCGTCACCCAGCGGGCCTCCGCACCGCATACGCCGATGTCCACGGTCACCCCGGCCTGGCGCAGCACCGCCACGCCCTGGCCGGCGATCTCGGGGTTCGGGTCCTCCGTCGCCACCACTACCCGGCGCACCCCAGCGGCGAGGATCGCCTCGGCGCAGGGCATCGCCTTGCCCACCACGGGGTTGGCGCGGCCGTGATAGGAGCAGGGCTCCAGCGTGACGTACATGGTCTTGCCGCGGGCGAGGTCGCCGGGGCAGCAGCTCAGAGCGTGCGCCTCGGCGTGCGGCCGGCCGCTGATCTGCGTCCAGCCGCGCGCCACCACCTCCCCGGTGGTCTCGTCGGCAACGACGGCTCCGACGGCTGGATTGGGGGCGGTCTGGCCCAGGATGCGGCGGGCCACGCGCAGCGCGAGGTCCATCATGCGCTCGTCGAACGTGCGGCCGCCAGGGTCCCAGTCGTCCCTTTTGCTCATCGATACCTAAAGCTTTCCGCCCTCGGCCAGTGCGGCGCCGGGCGGCGCGCCGGCCTCGGACGGGGTGGCGCCCGCCTTGCCGGCGATCTCGGCCAGCACCTCGTGGAAATCGGCAGCCTCGCGGAAATCGCGGTAGACCGAAGCGAAGCGGACGTAGGCCACCGGATCGAGGCCCTTGAGGGCGTCCATGGCCAGCTCGCCGATCACGCTGGAGGCCACGTCCTGCTCCCCCATGCTCTCCAGCTTGCGCACCAGGTCCGAGACCGTGCGCTCGATCCGGTCGGCGTCGACGGGGCGCTTGCGCAGCGCCACCTCGACCGAGCGCATCAGCTTGGCCCGGTTGAAGGCCTCGCGCCGGCCCGAGCGCTTCACCACGGCGATCTCGCGCAGCTGCACCCGCTCGAAGGTGGTGAAGCGGCCGCCGCAGTCCTCGCACGCGCGGCGGCGGCGGATGGCGGCGTTCTCCTCGGTCGGCCGGCTGTCCTTCACCTGGGTATTCTCGCCGTTGCAGTACGGGCAGCGCATTGGTTCGGGGCCTCCCTCTCCCCGCCGTGAAGAGGGGAATGGGGAGTGGGGAGTAGGGAGTAGGGAGTAGGGAAATCGCCTGGTCCCACTCCCCATTCCCTACTCCCCATTCCCTACTCCCTACTCCCCTCTTACCATTCCCTACCCACCTCTTACCTTCAATAAATGGGAAACCGGCGGCACAGCTCCAGCGCCTCGGCCTTGACTTTGGCCTCCACCTTGGCGTTGCCCTCCTCGCCGTTGGCGGCGAGACCGTCCAGCACCTCGGCGATCATGCGGGCGATGGCGCGGAACTCGCCCACCCCGAAGCCGCGCGTGGTGCCGGCGGGCGAGCCGAGGCGGATGCCGGAGGTGACCGTCGGCTTCTCCGGATCGAAAGGCACGGCGTTCTTGTTGGTGGTGATGTAGGCGCGGCTGAGCGCCTTCTCGGCGCGGTTGCCGGTGAGCCGCTTGGGCCTCAGATCCACCAGGAGAAGGTGCGTATCGGTGCCGCCCGAGACCAGGTCGAAGCCCGCCTTGGCCAGCTCCTCGCCCAGCACCTTGGCGTTGTCGGCCACGGCCCGGGCATAGGCGCGGAACTCGGGCGTCAGCGCCTCGCCAAGCGCCACCGCCTTGGCGGCGATCAAATGCATGAGCGGGCCGCCCTGCAGGCCGGGGAACACCGCGGAGTTGACTTTCCTCGCGAGGTCCTCCCGGTCGGTGAGGATCATGGCGCCGCGGGGCCCGCGCAGGGTCTTGTGGGTGGTGGTGGTGACGATGTGGGCGTGCGGGAACGGGCTCGGGTGCACGCCCCCCGCCACCAGCCCGGCGAAGTGGGCCATGTCCACCATCAGGTAGGCGCCCACCGCGTCGGCCACCTTGCGGAATGCGGCGAAGTCTATGGTGCGCGGATAGGCGCTGCCGCCGGCCACGATCGCCTTGGGCCGATGCTGGCGGGCCAGCGCCGCCACCTCGTCCATGTCGATGCGGTGGTCCTGCCGGCGCACCTTGTAGGGCACCACCTTGAACCACTTGCCGGAGTAGTTCACCGGCGAGCCGTGGGTGAGGTGCCCGCCGCACTCCAGGGAGAGGCCCATGTAGGTGTCGCCGGGTTGCATCAGCGCCATGAACGCGGCCTGGTTGGCGCTGGCGCCCGAGTGCGGCTGCACGTTGGCGAAGCCGCAGCCGAACAGCGCCTTGGCGCGCTCGATGGCTGCCGTCTCCACCTCGTCCACATACCGGCAGCCGCCGTAGTAGCGGTGGCCGGGATAGCCCTCGGCGTACTTGTTGGTGAGCACGCTGCCGGCCGCTTCCAGGACGGCGCGGGAGACGATGTTCTCCGAGGCGATCAGCTCGATCTCGTCCCGCTGGCGGCCGAGCTCGCGACCGACGGCGCCTGCGATCAGAGGATCGCGCTCGGCCAGGGGGGCGGCAAAGAAGCTCGAGGACGCCGCCTCGCGGCGCCCGGCGGCTGCGGTGGCCATGGGATGCCTTTCGCTATGCGCGCCCGGATCGGCGCGGTGGCCCTCATATCACGGGGCTTGCGGGTGCAACAACCGGGCAGCCGGCCCCACTCGGGCTTCGGCAGTCGGGGGTCGGCAGT
>JBIOWI010000314.1:0-12567 GCA_044868325.1 Hyphomicrobiaceae bacterium | reverse complement strand
CTGGAGGCCGACAAGATCGCATTCACCGCCGCCGACACGCGCTACACGGGCCAGGTGAAGGGCGGCACGATGGAGGGAAGCGGGACCACGGGCGGCGTCGAGACCCGCTGGCAGGCGACACGCAAGTAGCCCAGGTGTCCAGACCCGGAGGGTCTGACACCTGCAAAAGCAAAGCCCGACGGAACGCTGCCGTTCCGCCGGGCTCGGGCCGCGGTGCGGCCGTTCGATCGGGGGTCTACGCGCTCAACGTGCGGAGGCGCCGGTGGACGTGTGCGGTCGCAGCTTGGCGGGCTGGACTCCTGTCGCGGCGACATCTCCGGTGCATGGCCCTCCCTGATCGGCTTCAGGTTCGACGGCTGTCCTCGTTGACGGCCGTTGCAGGTTACGAATTGTCGATCTTGCCATTCCCACGTCCACTAGGCTGAGCCTGCGCGCTGGAACGGCCTGAGCTTGCCCGGCGGGAGCATTTTCTTAGACCTCCTTTGGCAAGAATGCATTCACTCTGACGTGCGAATTTCCGCCTGTCAAACCTCCAGTAGTGCAGTGCGGAACCCGCCTTAACCGATCCTTTCCTGCATACGGCCGAGACTGCCGAGGAGCCTCGATGCGAAACGCACGCGAGGAGGGCGCCCATGCCTTTGCAACGTGTCTTCGGCCCCCTGGCCCTGGTGGCCGCCGCCCTCGGCCTGTGGGTGCTGTTCGTCGGCCCCAGCGTCGATCCGTTCGGCGGCGGCCAGCGCGTCCTGTCCCAGGAGCCCGTAGCCTATACGGCCTGGGCCTGGGGCCTGCTCATGGGCCTCACGCTGGCCTGGCTCGCCGCCAAGGACTGGGGCCGCTTCCCCGAGTGGCTGACGCTGCAGCGCAAGCGCGCCGGCCTCGTCTTTCTCGGCGGCCTGTTTGCCAGCCTGCTGTTCCTGTTCTGAGCAGGCGGTTGCCCTGGTGACCGGGCGGAATCTTTGAATGGCCCTGCCGACATGGCCTCCCCTTTCTGCGCTTTGTTCTTGTTTGGTTCTACTCGAAGGTTTATCCTCAGGTCAATGACAAAAGATCCAACCCTGATCGACAGCGAGCGGCGGCGGGGCCGGGGTGCACGATCCAACCGGGCCGGGCGCTACGAGGGCGAGCTTCGAGAGGCATTCGACGACGGGTGGGAGAGCCTGGGCGAACTCCCGCCGTTCAAGACCGAGGTGGCGCGGGAGACGGCCAGGAGCATCATTGCCACCAACGACAGCCCCGATATCGGCTTCGACCAGTCGATCAACCCGTATCGTGGCTGCGAGCACGGTTGCATCTACTGCTACGCGCGCCCCACCCATGCCTACCTGGGCCTTTCCCCGGGGCTCGACTTCGAGACCAGGCTCACCGCCAAGGTCAACGCGGCCGAGCTCCTGGAGCGCGAGCTGGCCAACCCACGCTATGAGCCCAAGGTGATCGCGCTCGGCGCCGTCACCGACCCCTATCAGCCGATCGAGCGTGAGCACGGTATCACCCGCTCGGTCCTGGAGGTGCTGGATGCGGCGAGCCACCCGGTCGGCATCGTCACCAAGTCGGCCCTGGTGGTGCGCGACGTGGACATCCTCGCCCGCATGGCGCAACGCGACCTCGTCAAGGTCGCCGTCTCGGTGACGACGCTGGACAGGATGGTGGCGCGCAAGATGGAGCCGCGCGCGGCCACCCCGCAGCGCCGCCTCGATGCGATCCGCGGCCTCGCCGAGGCCGGCGTGCCGGTCTGCGTGCTGGTGGCGCCCATCGTGCCCGCCATCAACGACAGCGAGATCGAGCGCATCCTGGAGGCTGCGCGCGACGCCGGCGCGCTCGATGCCGGCTGGGTGCTCCTGCGCCTGCCGCTCGAATTGAAGGAGCTGTTCCGCGAGTGGCTCGCCACCGAGTTCCCGGACCGCGCCGCGCGCGTGATCGGCATCCTGCGCTCCATGCACGGCGGCCACGACTACGTCGCCGCCTTCGGCCACCGCCAGCGCGGATCCGGCCCCTACGCCGAGCAGATCGCGCTGCGGTTCCGCCTCGCCGCCAAGCGGCTGGGCCTCAACGAACGGCACCTGAGGCTGCGCACGGATCTGTTCCGCCGGCCGGTGCCGAAGGGCGGGCAGCTGAGTTTGCTGTGAGGTCGTGTAGCGGTGGGCAGCGATGTCAGCGAAGTGCCACAGGAGCGGTCATACGTGTTGACCTCGGAAGCGCTGCGATGTGGCTACGGCGCGGGTGCACGAACGCTGACGACCTGATACGCGCGCGGTCAGGTTCGCCGATGCAGAAGCCTCAAGATTGCATCCCAAGCAGACTTGCCAAGTTCTGAATCGGCGCGATCGTTGCCACCATGTGCATGCAGACTTGATCGTGGCGTAGTTTCGCCCGGCAAGAGTACGCGATGGCCAGCGTCGGGATGATTGATCACGACAGCCTTCTTTCCGGCCGCCTCAAGCCGAGCGGCTATGGACTCCGCGAACGTGTCGGACGGCCAAAGTGCGTCGTCACCACCGGCAACGAGAACGATCTCAGCTCTCGCATTCTCGATAGGAATACTCGCATCGACCGCAGCTGCAGCGAAGGTCAGCAAGCTTTGCTCATGGCGAGCTCGGTAAGAAATCAGCCCGTCCCTTTGGGTCGTCTGAGCGCCCACGTCATAGGGGACAAACGGCAGGGGAATTACCGTTGCGCATCCACGACGACCGCTGTGGCCATTGCACGCCATCTCGCCCAGGACCAATGTTTGCCCACACGACCGCTGAGGGGCTGATCGCTACGACGGCGTCGACGCGTGGGTCATAGGTCGCCACCAGCAACGCGGCTTCGGCACTCTTCGACGTCCCTATATAGGCTATCATCGAGCAACCTTCGTCTACGAGACGATCCGTTGCCAGCGTGAAGCCCTCCAACGGTACTTCGCATATTCCGGGAACTTGTCCCGCGCCGCCGAACCAACGCAGTGCAATCGTGATGGCGCCCTCGGCTGCGAGCATTCGTGCTCGTGGAACGTCCACCCTCCCACTCGATCCCCCGAGTACAACGATACCCCAGCCATTGCTCGGCTCGGGTCTCAGAATGCACCCCTGAAGCTCGTCGGCAAGTGCGGTTTCATGAACAGTCATCTGTGTCCGTGGTGACGATGGCTGGCCGGCTCCGGGCTGGCGCGGTGTTGCATGTCGGATCGTGAGGTCGTGAGATTCTGAAGTCGTGAGGTCCTATCGCAAGGATCCATCTCACGACCTCACGACTTCAGCACCCGGTCGATCATGGCCGGGGCTGAGCCCAGATAGTTCACCGGGTCGGTCAGCTCGGCCAGGCGTTTCCTGTCGAGGTGGCGGGTGACCTCGGGGAGGCGCTCCAGCTCGGCGAGGAGCGTGGTGCCGCTGTCGAGGGCGGCGCGGCAGGCGCCGTAGACGAGGTCGTGCGCGGTGCCGCGGCCGGTGTGTTGGGCGAGCGCCATCATCACGGCCTCGGCCACGATCAGCCCGCCGGTGAGGTCGAGGTTGCGGCGCATGCGGCCGGCGTCGACGATCAGCCCCTCCAGCATGAAGCGGGACTGGCGCAGGGCGCCGCCCGCGGCCAGGAAGCTCTCGGGGATGGCGACCCATTCGAGCTGCCAGGGGCCTGTGGCGCGCTCGTGGTCGGCCGCCATGGCGTCGAGCATCAGCCCGACGTGGCCGCGCACGACGCGGGCGGCGGCGAGGATGAGCTCGCACGAGATGGGGTTGCGCTTCTGCGGCATGGTGGAGGAGGAGCCGCGGCCCCTAACGAACGGCTCGAAGGCCTCGGCCACCTCGGTCTGCATGAGCAGCATCACGTCGGTGGCGATCTTGGCAAGCGAGCCGGCGACGAGGCCGAGGAACGCGACGGTCTCGGCGAAGGCGTCGCGGGCCGCGTGCCAGGGCGCGCTCGGGCGGGCGAGGCCCAGCTCGTCCATCAGCGCGTCGTGCACGGCGAGGCCCTTGTCGCCCAAGGAGGCGAGCGTGCCGGCGGCGCCCGCGAACTGGCCGACCAGCACGCGAGGCTTGAGCTCGGCCAGACGCTGGCGGTGGCGATGGATCATGGCGAGCCACACCGCGGCCTTGTAGCCGAAGGTGACGGGGAGCGCGTGCTGGAGGTGGGTGCGGCCCGCCATCACGGTCTGGCGGTGCTTGGACGCAAGGGAGGCGAGCGCCGCCTCGATGGCCTCCAGGTCCGCCTCCACCAGGGCCAGCGCCTCCTCGATCTGGAGCACGGTGGCGGTGTCCATGATGTCCTGGGTGGTGGCGCCCCAGTGGACGTAGCGGCCGGCCTCGCCCACCTGGCTCGCCAGCTGGTGCACCAGGCCGACGATGGGATAGCCTACGAGGTCGGTCTCGGCCTTGAGCCTGGCCAGATCGATGGCCTCGGGACGGGCGCCGGCGCGGATGGCCTCGGCGGCCTCCTGCGGGATTACGCCGACGCGGCCCTCGGCGGCGGCCAACGCAACCTCGACCTCCACGTATCGCCTGACAGCCGCCTCGTCGGAGAAGACGGCGCGCATGGCCGGCGCGCCGAAGACATCGCGGAAGATCGCCGAATCGAAGGGAGTGGACGGCATGGCGCTCCTATCGGCCTCGATCGAGGTCACAAAAACGATCCCGGATCCATCCATAGTCTGGCGAGGGGCGGGACTCGATGAAAAAAATGGCGCAATCGGGCCGAGGGACCAAGCAGGGGATGGGGAAAGCACTCGCAGCCTCGGCGCGACGGATGGCCCGTGCGCTCGGGCCGGCGGCCATTCTCGCGCTTGGCGTGCCCGCTCTGCCTCGGCTTGCGGCCGAGGAGCCGCCCCGTTCGCTTCCCGAGCCGCTGGTCTACCTGCGCGACATCGATCCCAGCATCCTGCAGGATTTGCGCTACGCGGGCCCCGACAACTTCACCGGCCGGCCGGTGCCGGGCTACGACGCGGCCGAATGCGTGCTCCTGCGTGAGGCGGCGGAGGCCCTGTCGCGGGTGCAGCGGGCCCTCCAGGTCCGCAAGCTTTCCCTCAAGGTCTACGACTGCTACCGCCCAAGGAGCGCCGTGCGGGCGTTCGCGGCCTGGGTCAGGGAGGGCGAGACCGCGCCTGCGGACCCGCTGCTCAAGCGCTTCCACCCCAACATCGAGCGCGGCCGGCTCATTGTCGACGGCTACGTGGCCGCCGTCTCGCAGCACTCGCGCGGCGATACGGTGGATCTCACCTTGGTTCAGCTGCCGGTCAGGCCGGCCCTGCCCTTCGACCGCAACGCCGCCTATGGGCCGTGCAGTGGGCCGGCCAGGGAGCGCGCGCCAGACGCCAGCGTCGACATGGGCACCGGCTACGACTGCTTCGACCCGCTGAGCCACACCGCCGCCGCCGGGCTCACCGAGGCGCAGGCGCGCTGGCGCCAGATCCTGGTGGAGGCCATGGCCCGGGAAGGCTTCCGCAACTACCGCAAGGAGTGGTGGCACTTCACGCTGGACACCGCGGGCGCGCGCCGCGCCTTCAGCGTGCCGATCGTGCCGCGGGAACGGTGACGTCCCCCTCTCGCCGCGCTCCATCCCCTCTCCCCGCGCAACGCTGGCCTCGCAACACACTGCAACACCGCGGGAGAGGGCCGGGGTGAGGGGCAGCGACATACTCAGGCGCCAGTGTCTGTGGCTGCCCCTCACCCTAACCCTCTCCCCGCAAAGCGGGGAGAGGGGACTCGTGCGGGGAGGCCTGCCTCAGTACATCAGGTTCTCCGCGACCACCTTCCAACGGCCGCCTTCTACCTTGGCCAGGAACGTCGCATACGAGCCCTGGTGGCGCCTGGGGCCGTAGCTGATGGCCGGGCCGGGGAACATCCCCTTGTATTCCTTGATGGACTCCAGCGCGGCGATGAACTTGGCCCGCGTCAGGTCCTTGCCGGCCGCTTCCAGGGCCTTCAGGATCAGGTCGCTACCCGCATACGCGTACTGGGCGGCGCTGTTGGGCTCCTGACCGGTCCTCGCCTTGTACTTCGCAGCCCACGCCTTGATCCCCTCGCCGCTGGTGTCCGGGTAGGCGTAGGGCATGCCGGTGCCGGAGTAGAAGCCCTCCATGATGCCGCCGGGCGCGCCGGCCACGATGGGATCGTAGGATGCGGCCTGGCCGACGAACGTCACGCCGGTCCAGCCGAGTTTCTTGGCGGTGCCGACCGCCTGGATGCTGTCGCGGATGATCGAGCCCATGATCACCAAGTCGCACTCCGCTGCCTTGAGCTTGCTGACGGGCGCGACGAACTCGGTGTCGGTGGGGCCGTAGCTTGCCTCTGCGACGACCTCGGTCTTCGCAGCCTTGGCCTGCTCGCGCACACCGTCGCGGACCTCGTGGCCGAAGTCCGTGTCCTGATACATGGTGCAGACCTTCTTCTTGCCCTCCTTCTCGACGAAGTGCTTCGTCGCTGCACGCACCTGGTCGTAGTAGGTCGAGAACTGCCCGAACTTCAACGGATGAAGGGGCTCCACCATCGAGCGCGCCGCGGTGAAGGGATTGATGTTAGGCACCCCCTTGGCGAACTGCTCGCCGAACACGGCGTTGTTCATGGGCGTGCCGAGCGCGCCCACCATGATGAAGATCTTGTCGTTGTTGATGAGCTTGTTGGCCGCCTGCACCGCGCGCGGCACCTGGTAGCCGTGGTCCTCCACGATCAGCTTGATCTTGCGGCCGTGCACGCCGCCCTTCTCGTTGACCTCGTCGTAGCGCATGCGCGCGCCCTCCGTGGCGCCGACGCCCCAGGCACTCACCGGCCCCGACAGCGCCGTGTGGCTGCCGAGGACGATCTCGGTGTCGGTGACGCCGTCCTCGGCGGCCAGGGGGGCCGCGAGCGCGCTCGCAAAGAGCGCGCCGGCGGCGAGCTTGGACAGTCTCCTCATCGTTCCCTTCTCCGTTGCTTGCAAACAAAGAGGCAATAGGCAGTAGGCAATAGGCAGTAGTCGGTCTGAGCCCTTGGAACCTGCATCGCCCTACTATTGCCTACTGCCTACTGCCTCGGTGTCAGACCCGGAGGGCCTGACACCGTACATACCCTCGATCAGCTCTCGGTACTTCTTCTCCACCAGGCTGCGCTTGAGCTTCATGGTGGGGGTCAGCTCCTCGTCCTCGGCGGTGAGGAGCTGGTCGATCAGCTTGAACTTCTTGATGGTCTCCACGCGGGCGAACTTCTTGTTCACCGCCTCCACCTCCTTCTCGATCAGCTCCACCACCTCGGGCGCCCGACACAGGCTCGCGTAGTTGGTGAACGGCACGTCGTGGTCCTGGGCGAACTTCACGACGTTGTCGTGGTCGATCATGATGAGGCAGGTGAGGTAGCTGCGCTTGTCGCCGATCACGATGGCGTCCGAGATGTAGGGCGAGAACTTGAGCTGGTTCTCGATCTCGGAAGGCGTGACGTTCTTGCCGCCCGCCGTGATGATGATGTCCTTCATGCGGTCGGTGATGCGCACGAAGCCTGTCTCGTCGTCCATCTCGCCCACGTCGCCCGTGTGCAGCCAGCCGTCGCGCAGGGCCTCTGCCGTCTTCTCCGGCTTGTTGAGGTAGCCCGCGAAGATGTGCGGCCCCCGCAGCAGGATCTCGCCCTGCGGGGAGAGCTTGACTTCGGTGCCGAGAGCGGCGCTGCCGATGCTGCCGATCTTGACGTGGCCGGGCCAGTTGGCAGTGGCGAGCCCCGCGTTTTCCGTCTGGCCGTAGAGCTCGAACATGCGGACGCCCAGCGCCCAATACCAGCGGATGAGGTCGGGCGAGATGGGCGCTGCGCCGGTGGCGGCGTAGCGGATGCGGTCGAGCCCCAGCATCAGGCGGATGTTCTTGAGCACCAGCCGGTTGCCCACGGCCCGCGCCGCGCGCCACAGCACCGGCACCGGCTTGCCCGCCAATTCGTAGGCGCTGGCCTTAGCGCCGATGCCGATGGCGGCCCGGTAGGCGACGCGGCCGAGCCACGTGCCCTCTTTCAGGGCGATGGTGACGCCGGAGTAGAGCTTCTCCCAGACCCTCGGTACGGCGAGGAGCACATGGGGCGCCACCTCGCGCAGGTTCTGCGGCACCGTGTCGGGCGCCTCGGCGAAGTTGACCACGTGCGTGAAGGCGATGTGGTTATAGCAGCCGCCAAAGCGTTCCGCGACGTGGCACAGGGGCAGAAAGTTCAGCGCCTCGTCGGTCTCGCGGAGCGCGAGCTCCGGGTCGATGCGTCTGAAGGCACCGCCCTGGAAGACGATGTTGCGGTGGGTGAGCAGCGCGCCCTTTGAGGGGCCGGTGGTGCCCGAGGTGTAGACGATGATGGCCACGTCGCCCGGCTTGGGGAGCGCCATGCGCTCCTCCCAGACGGCGTCGTGGTCTCGCGCGTAGGCCTCGCCCAGCTTGTAGAGATCGTCGAGCGGCATCACCTGCGGGTCCTCGAGGTCGCGCAGGCCCTCCATATCGAACACGACGATCTTCTTGAGGCATGGCGTGCGCTCCCGCACGGCCAGGACCTTGTCGAGCTGCTCCTCGTCCTCCACGAACAGGAACTTGGTGCCGCTGTCGTTGACGAGATACTCGACCTGCTGGGGCGAGTCGGTGGGGTAGATGCCGGTGGAGACGCCAGCCGCACACAGCACGCCGAGATCGCAGAACAGCCACTCCTTGTTATTGTCGGAGAGGATGGCCACCCGGTCGCCCGGCTCCAGGCCCAACGCGATCAACCCCATGCCGACGGCCTTGGCGCGCGCGCCGTACTCGCCCCAGGTGTAGGCCTTCCAGATGCCGCGGTCCTTCTCGCGCATGGCCACCTTGCCGGCCTTGGTCTGGACGCGGTGCCAGAACAGGGTCGGCACGGTGGTGAAGCCGTCGATGGCGATGCTCTGCACGTCGAATGCGTTCATGGCGGCCCGTTCCCCGCTCTAGCGCCAGCGCTTGGTGCGCTTCCAGCGCCGCTTGCCGCGCACCGCGGCTTCCTTCTGGCCCAGGTAGAACTCGCGCACGTCCTCGTTCTGGGCGAGCTTGTCGCAGGCGCCCTCCAGCACGATGCGGCCAGTCTCCAGGACGTAGCCGTAGTGCGCGGTCTTGAGCGCCATGTTGGCGTTCTGCTCCACGAGCAGCATGGTGACGCCCTGCTCCTGGTTGAGGCGGCGGATATACCAAAGATCTCCTTCGTGAGGATCGGCGAAAGCCCCAGCGACGGCTCGTCCAGCAGCATGAGCTTGGGCCGCGCCATCAGACCGCGGCCGATCGCCAGCATCTGCTGCTGCCCACCCGACAGGTAGCCCGCGGCCTGGTCGGCGCGCTCGCGCAGCACAGGGAAGTAGCCGTAGACCATCTCCAGGTCGCGCTCTATCCGATCGCGGTCGCGGCGCGCGTAGGCGCCCATCGTCAGGTTGCCCTTGACCGTCATGAACGGGAAGATCTCGCGCCCCTCCGGCACATGGGCGATGCCGTGGCGCGCCACCCAGTCCGGCTCGCGCCCCCTGATGGGCCGCCCCGCGAAGGCGACGCTGCCCTTCTGCGGCTCCAGCGCGCCGCACACCGAGCGCAGCACCGTGGTCTTGCCCGCACCGTTGGCCCCGAGGATGGTGACAATCTGCCCCTCGCTCACGTCGAAGCTGACGCCGCGGATGGCCGTGATCGGCCCATCGTAGGTCTCCAGGTTGCGCACGGAGAGCAACGGCTCGGTCATAGCGAGCTCTCCCCACTTGCGCCGACGGGATCCCCCTCCCCCTTGTGAGGAGGGGCTAGGGGTGGGGGGGACCCCTCGCTTCGAGGTCGGGGACTCCCCCCCACCCTGTCCCTCCCCCACAAGGGGGGAGGGGACGCTGCGGCGCCCGCCCCGCCTATCTGCGACGACAGATTGATCACGGCGCCTCTCCCCCCAGATACGCCTCGATCACGGCCGGATTCGATTGGACCTGCGCTGGTGTGCCGAGGGCCAGCATCCGGCCGTTGTTGAGCGCCAGCACCCTGTCCGATACTGCCGAGACGAGTGACATGTCGTGCTCGATCATGATCACGGTGATGCCGAGGTCGTTCTTGATGTCGTCGATCCAGAACGCCACCTCCTCGGTCTCCTCGGTGTTGAGGCCGGAGGCGGGCTCGTCGAGCAGGAGCAGCTTCGGCTTGGCGCACAGCGCGCGGGCCAGCTCCACCACCTTGCGCACGCCGTAGGGCAGGCCGGAGATGCGCTGGTCGCGGTAGTTGGCCAGATCCAGAAAGTCGATCACCTCCTCCACCGCCTCGCGGTGGCGCAGCTCCTCGCGGCGGACCCGGGGCGTGAACAGCATCTCGGCCAGCATGTTGGGCCTGGCCCGGCAGTGCCGGCCGATCAGGAGATTGTCGAGCACGGTGGCGTGCTCGAACAGCTCGATGTTCTGGAAGGTGCGGGCGATGCCGCGGCCGGCAATGGTGTGGGGCGCGACATTCGTAATGTCCTCGCCCTCGAAAATCAGCTTGCCGCCGGTGGGCTCGTAGATGCGGCTGATCAGGTTGAAGATGGTGCTCTTGCCGGCACCGTTGGGGCCGACGATGGCGAAGATCTCGCCCTTTGCCACGCTGAAGCTCACGTCGTCCACCGCCCGGATGCCGCCGAACGAGATGGACAGGTTGCGCGCCTCGATCAGCACTAGGGCGCGCGTGGCGTCGGCAGCGGCGGCTGGCGCCTTGGCGTCTGTCGGCCGCGTCATGGTCTCGGCAAGGCTCACCGCACACGCTCCGTCTTGAGGTAGGACCGCTGGCGCTTGAAGGTGGCGCGCCGGTAGAGCGGGAAGTAGTCGAAGAGCGCCTTGATCTTGAGCCAGCGGCCGTAGAGCCCGAGCGGCTCGAACAACACGATCAGCACCATCACCAGGCCAAACAGGCCGGGCTCGAGCCCCGGCGTGCGGCCAATGGCCGTGGGCAGGTACTCGCGTACGATCGCGAGAGCCTGCGGCAGCGCGCCGACGAACACGGCACCCAGGATGGCCCCGTGGATGGAGCCGAGCCCGCCCACCACCACCATCAGGAGGAGCTGGATCGACATCAGGAAGTTGAAGGCCTCGGGCGAGATGAAGCGCATGCGGTGCGCCAGCAGCGCACCGGCAAGGCCGGTGATGCAGGCGCTGAGCGCGAAGATCGCCGTCTTGTAGCGGAACAGGCTCACGCCCAGGCTCTGCGCCGAGATCTCCGAGTCGCGAATGGCGACCAACGCACGCCCGGTCGGCGAGCGCACCAGGTTGATGGCGCCCAGCACCACCAGCACCAGCATCGCCAGCGACAGGTAGTAGAGCTGCCAGCCCTGTGTCAGCGGCTGTCCGAGGAGATCGGGAGGTGGCACCGGCATGCCCTGGAAGCCGCGCGTCACGTGCTCCCAGCGGATGATCACCTGCTCCACGATCTGCGAGAAGGCGAGCGTGGCGATGGCGAGATAGATGCCCGACATGCGGTTGGCGGGCACCGCGATGGCGATGCCGGCGACCAGCGCCGCGAGGCCGGCGAGGGGGAACGCGACCAGGAAGGGGACGCCCTTGGTGATGAGGTAGGTGTTGGTGTAGGCGCCGATGGCCATGAAGGCGCCGTGGCCGAGGCTGACGAGGCCGGTGTAGCCGATCAGCAGCATGAGACCGACGCCGGCGATGGCCAGGATGAAGATCTGCGTGAGCTCACCGACGTAGAACACCGGCAGCAGCCAGGGCGCGGCCACCACGGCCAGGCCCAGCAGGCTGTACCAGAAGACCTGGCCTTCGTGCTGGAAGAGCCGGATGTCGTCGAGGTAGGAGGTCTTGAACAGGATGCGCACGGGAGCCGCCCTCTCAGACCTTCTTGCGCTGCAGGGTGGAGAACAGCCCGTGCGGGCGCAGCATCAGCACCACCAGCATGAGAAGATAGGCCACGATCTCCTTGAAGCCCGGCGGCAGGTAGCGCGCCGCCAAGGTTTCCGACACGCCGATGATGAGCCCGCCGAGCACGGTGCCGAGCAGGCTGCCGAAGCCGCCGATCACGGCGGCGGCGAACGCCTTGATGCCGTAGAAGCCGTTGCTGGGCTCCACCAGCGAGATGGGTGCGAACAGCACCCCGGCGATGGTGGCGACGATGGCCGACAGCGCCCAGATCAGCGAGTTGATGTGCTTCACCGGCACGCCGACGTAGTAGGCCGCCAGCTGGTTCTGCGAGGCGGCCAGCATGGCGTTACCGAGTCTCGTGTAGTTGAAGAACAGGTAGAGCAGGCCGGCCAGGATGAGCGTGCCGAAGATGATGGACAGGTGCTCCCAAGAGAGGATCACGCCGCCCACGTCGCTGATGCGGTTGGTGAAGGGGGTGTCGGGGAAGTTGAGCGTCTCGTGGCCCCAGACGAAGCCGGCGAACGACCGGAACAGGAAGCCCAAGCTGATGGTGAGGATCACCACCGCGAACTGCGGCTGGCCGATGATGCGGCGCAGCACCGTGGCGTCGAGGAGATAGCCGAAGGCCGCCATGGCCAGCGCGGCGGCGGCGAGGCCAACCCAGTAGTTCATGCCCCAGGTGCCGATGCAGCTGAAGGCCACGAACGTGCCCAGCATCATCAGGTCGCCCTGGGCGAAGTTGACCATCTCGGTGGCCTTGTAGATCAGCACGAAGCCGAGCGCGATCAGGCCGTAGACGCA
>JBIOWI010000313.1:0-4434 GCA_044868325.1 Hyphomicrobiaceae bacterium | reverse complement strand
ACGCTTCACGTGCGGCCTCGCGACCGCCCGCGCATGACTCGGGGCCGATGCGGATCGCTACTCCTTCATCGCAGTGGACTTGCACCACCTACTCCTCGCCGGTATCACCGGCGCACTTGGGTTACGGGCCTTCGGCCCTAACCCAACCTACGTGAGCTACGTGAGCTGCGCCATACAGGGTCGTGCGCTGGCGTGGGATGCGGCCCGCCGCACGGATGAGGCGCTGCAGGCGCTCCGCGCTCAGCTCCTGGCCGTGCACGGCGCCGGCGGCCCGCGTGATGGACTCGTTCATCAGCACGCCGCCCATATCGTTGGCGCCGGCCGCCAGGCACAGCGCAGCGCCGTCCGGCCCCATCTTCACCCACGAGGCCTGGATGTTGGGGATGACCGGATCGAGTGCGAGCCGGGCGACCGCGTGCATGAGGACGGCCTCACGGAAGGTCGGCCCCTTGCGCGACCGGCCCCTCAGAAAGATGGGCGCCTCCATGTGCACGAAGGGCAGCGGCACGAATTCCGTAAAGCCGCCGGTCCGCTCCTGCAGCGCGCGCACCCGCAGGAGGTGCCGCGCCCAGTGGCGGTAGCCGTCGACGTGGCCGAACATGACGGTGGCGGTGCTCTTGAGGCCGACCGCGTGCGCAGTCTCCATCACCTGCAGCCACTGCGCCGTGGCGATCTTGTCGGGGCAGAGGACCGCGCGCACCTCGTCGTCGAGGATCTCCGCCGCCGTGCCAGGCAGGCTCGACAGCCCGGCGGCCTTGAGCCGCGCGAGGTAGTCGCGCAAGGGGAGCCCCAGGGTCTCGGCGCCGCGCCAGATCTCCAGCGGCGAGAAGGCGTGGACGTGGATCGCCGGGGCCGCAGACTTCACCGCCGCCACGATCGAGAGGTAGGTCTCGCCCGTATAGCCGGGCCTGATGCCGCCCTGCAGGCACACCTCGGTGGCGCCGCGCTCCCAGGCCTCCCGCGTCCGCCGCGCGATCTCGTCGAGGCCCAGGTTGTAGGGCTTCTCCCGGGAGTCGGCGCTGTGGCGGCCCTTGGAAAAGGCGCAGAACTTGCAGCCGTAGGTGCAAACGTTGGTGTAGTTGATGTTGCGGTTCACCACATAGGTCACGGTGTCGCCGCAGCGCGCGGCCCGCAGCGCGTCCGCCGCCCGGCACACGGCGGCGAGGTCGCGCCCGCGCGCCTCGAGCAGGCGGACGATCTCGGCCTCGCCCAGCCGATTGCCCTCGGCGGCGCGCTCGAGGATGCCCTGCAGCTCCGGGTTTGGCGACGGGCTCGGCTCCGAGGCCCGCCCGCCGGAGCGAATACGGATGACCTGTGCGGCGGGAAGGGCATCGCCTGCGCCCGCCGCCCAGCCGTCCTCGCGCGCAAGACCCTGGCCGTCCTGCTGTCTCAGCACCAGGCTGTGGACGCCGACGTAGAGCCAAGGCAGTCGGTCGTCACAGCCGCGACGGGATTCCCCTCCCCCTTGTGGGGAGGGGCTAGGGGTGGGGGGAACCACTCCCTTCGAGGTTGGGGATTTCCCCCCACCCTGTCCCTCCCCCACAAGGGGGGAGGGGACGCTGCGGCCGGCACCTCGCCTCAACTTCGACCACGAGCCTTCCTGCAACAGGTACTCCGGATAGATCGCAAGTCGCTCCACCAGGGTGCGGCCGGCGCGTTCGGTGGCCTGCTCCAGCGCCGCAAGATGCGGCCACGGCGCCTCGGGGTTCACATGGTCCGGCGTAACCGGCGACACCCCGCCCCAGTCGTTGATACCGGCCGCGATGAGCTGCGCCAGCCCTTCGGGCCGCAGGTTGGGCGGGGCCTGGATGCTCATCTCCGGCCCCAGGACGATGCGAGCCACGGCTACTGTCCACAGCTGGTCCTCCAGGCTCGGCTCCGGTGCGCCCGCCATGCGCGTGCCCGGCTTGGCCCGGAAGTTCTGGACGATCGTCTCCTGGATGTGCCCGTGCTTCTCGTGGACAGCGCGGATCGCCAGCAGCGACTCGATGCGCTCCGCCCGCGTTTCGCCGATGCCGATCAGCAGGCCGGTCGTGAACGGCACGCCTGCACGCCCCGCCGCCTCCAGCGTCTCGAGCCTCCTCCACGGCCTCTTGTCGGGCGATCCGAAGTGCGGTCCGCCCCTCTCGGCAAGCCTTTCCGCCACCGTCTCCAGCATGAGTCCCTGCGATACGGACACCTTCCGCAATCGCCGCAGCCATGCCTCGTCCATCACGCCCGGATTGAGATGCGGCAGCAGCCCGGTCTCGCGCAGGACCAGCCCAGCCGAGGCCTCCAGGTAGGCCAGGGTGGACTCGGCCCCCAGCTCGGCCAGTGCTCGCCGCGCCGCGCCGTATCTTCGCTCGGGCCGGTCCCCCAGGGTGAACAGGGCCTCCTTGCAGCCGGCGTCCTGGCCTGCCCGGGCGATGGCTAGCACCTCCTCGGGCGCGAGATACGGCCGCTCCCCGGGCCGGGGCGGCCGGGCGAAGGTGCAGTAGTGGCAGACATCCCGGCACAGGCGGGTGAGGGGTATGAAGACCTTGCGGGAGAAGCTCACGGTGCGCCCGTGCCCGGCCAGGGCTAGACCCTGGGCGAGCGCCATCAGGCGCGGAAGGTCCTCGCACCGGGCCAGCGCCAGCGCCTCGTCGTGCGCGAGCCTTGTGTGAGACTCGGCCTTGCGCAGGGCGGCGGCGAGACGCGCGGCATCTGTCATGATCGGACCGGCTCGATGGAGGTGGCGGGGATTCGCGCATGCGGCCCCCACAGGCCTTCCAGCGTTTGCAAGAAGGCGTAGCTCGGATCGTCCCGCTTCGCGGCGAGGAGGGCCTGGAGGTCGCGCGGCTCGTCCACATCGCGCCCGAGCCCCGCAAGCTCGACGACGCGGCAGTCGAGCCCCATCGCCTCGGCGGCGGCGCGGTGGCGGGCGAAGCTGCCCGGCCCGAAGCTCAGGGAGAAGATATGGGGCGGCGCGGCCAGCACCGCGTTGGTGCCGTCGCCGTCGTGCGAGGGGGCCAGCACCACGCGCGCTCCTCTCTGCGTGCCCGCCGCGTCGATCAGGCGCGCCACCTCGGCGGGCGTCACGCACGGCGCATCGGCGGGAAGCGTGAGCGCCCGCTCCGCGCCACGGGCCGCCGCGTGGGCGAACCCAGCCGCGACGGCGGCGCTGTGGCCCTGCAGGCGCACCTCGCGCAGCACACGGGCGCCTTGGCTCTCTGCCACTTCCGCAACCTCCGCGTCCGGCGTCACCACGACCACGGGGCCGAGCGCCTTCACCTCGGCCAGCGTCGCCAGCACATCGCGCAGCATGACCAGCATGAGCCTGCGCCGCGCCTTAAGCGGCAGCACGCCGGCCAGCCGCTGCTTGGCCTCGCCCAGCGCCTTGACCGGCACAATCGCCCACGGCGCCGAGGTCTGCGGCACGCTCATGCTCCGGTCTCCCCCGGCAGCCGCCCCACGGCCCCCCGAGACGGGCCCGCCAGGCGCTCGCACAGGGCGAGGCAGTGCCGGGCCAGGGCGACCTTGTCGTCCGTCGTCTGCATCAGCGTGCTGGCAACGGAGGCCGGGGCCGGCAGCCCGCCCGCAGCCTCGGCGTCCGCAGCATCGATCATGAGCGCATCGATGAGGCCGTCGTAGTGCCGGGCGATGGCGTGCACATCGACCGCCAGTCCCAGCTCGGCCATGATCTTGGCCGTCGGCCCCTTCACCGCCTTGCCGCCGACGATCGGCGACACGGCGACGACCGGCGCGCCGGCAGCCCGGATCGCCTCGCGCAGGCCCGGCACCGCCAGGATCGGATCGACGCTGAGCCACGGATTGGACGGACAGACAATAACGCCCCCCAGCGTCGGCGCCGACAGCGCAGCCTCGACCTGCGCGGTCACCCGCGCCGAGGCCGCTCCCTCGTAGCGCAGCGCGCGCACTGCCGGCCGGCATTGCTCGCGCACGAAGTAGTCCTGGAACGGCAGGGCTCCGGCCTCGGTCTCCACCACCGTGCGCACCGGATCGTCCGACATCGGCAGCACCTGCGCCGCCACCGCCAGGCACCGGGCGAGATGCGCCGTGACGGCGGTGAGCGTCTCCCCCGCCCTCAGCCGCCGCGTGCGCTCAACGTGCGTCGCGAGGTCCCGGTCGCCCAGCCTGAACCATGTCGGCCCGCCGAGCTGCGCCACCGCTTCCATGAAGCTCCACGTCTCGTCGCGCCGGCCCCACCCCGTCTCCGGATTGGCGACATCGGCGAGCGTATAGAGCGTGGTGTCCACATCCGGCGAGATGGCGAGCCCCATGTGCTCGAAGTCGTCCCCGGTGTTGACAATGACCGTCAGCCGCTCGCCCAGCAGCCGCGCGAGCCCCAGCGAGAGCTTAGCGCCACCGATGCCGCCCGAGAGCGCAACGTACGTGGTCCGGCCAGCGTCGCTCATCGGAACAGCTCCTGCGCCGGGCGATCGGGATTGGTGG
>JBIOWI010000312.1:0-3960 GCA_044868325.1 Hyphomicrobiaceae bacterium | reverse complement strand
GTGCGCCGCACGTTCATGTTCTCGCCGATGGTGGCCACCAGCTCCTTGACGTAGGCCTCCACGCTCATCGCCTTGCCGGGATAGGTCGTGGCGAGCAGCTTCTTGAGGTCGCCGCCGGCCTCCAGCGCCAGCCCCGTCACCGTGCGCACCATGTCCTGGAAGCGGTCGTTGCGGGCGACGAAGTCGGTCTCCGAGTTGACCTCGACGATGGCGCCGGTCTCGTCCCGGACGGTGACGCCGATAAGGCCCTCGGCGGCCACCCGGTCCGCCTTCTGCGACGCGCGCGACAGGCCCTTCTTGCGCAGCCAGTCGACGGCCTTCTCCATGTCGCCCTGGGTCTCGGTCAGGGCGGTCTTGCAGTCCATCATGCCGGCGCCGGTCTTCTCGCGCAGCGCCTTGACCAGGCTGGCCGTTACTTCCGCCATGACTATCCTCGTTCCTTTTCGCCGCTTGGAGGGTGCCGGCCCCGGTTCTCAATAGAAGGGGCCGGCGTCCGACCCTCAGACGGTCTGCGACTCGATCAGTTTCTTGGCCGCGCCGATCCAGTCGTCCTGCGTGATGCGCCCCTTGAGCCGGAGGGCGCGGTCCAGCGCCTGGGCCATCTCCGGGTCCAGGTCTGCGATCTGCCAGAAGTGGAACACGCCGAGGTCGTTGAGGCGCTGCTCCAGCTTGTTGCTCACGTTGGGCAGGCGCTTGAGGTCGTCGGCCTCGCCGCGCGCCGCCTCGATGCCCTTGAAGGTAGGCAGGCTCGCCACCTGTTCCTCGGGCGGCGTCTCGGCGGCGCCGATGTCCACCCCGGCCTCAGCCTGGCTCCGCTCCAGCCCGTCGATGGCCGCACGCGCAACGAGGTCGCAGTAGAGCGTGATAGCGCGGCCCGCATCGTCATTGCCCGGGATCGGGAAATCGATGCCGTCCGGATCGCAGTTGGTGTCGACGATGGCCACGATGGGAATGCTCAGCCGCTTGGCTTCGGCGATGGCGATCTCCTCCTTGTTCGTATCGATCACGAACAGGAGGTCCGGCAGGCCACCCATCTCCTTGATGCCGCCCAGCGACTTGTTGAGGCTGTTGCGGGCGCGCGTGAGCTGGAGGATCTCCTTCTTGGTCCGGCCCTTGGTTTCGCCGACGAGCGTCTCGTCCAGCTGCTTCAGGCGGCGGATGGACTGGGAGATGGTCTTCCAGTTGGTCAGTGTGCCGCCGAGCCAGCGGTGGTTGATGAAATACTGCGCCGACCGCTTGGCGGCCTCGGCGATGGCGTCGGAGGCCTGGCGCTTGGTGCCGACGAACAGCACGCGGCCGCGCCCAGCCACCACGTCGCTCACCTTGACGAGCGCCTGGTGCAGCAGCGGCACCGTCTGGGCCAGGTCGATGATGTGGATGTTGTTGCGGGCGCCGAAGATGAAGGGCGCCATCTTCGGGTTCCAGCGGTGGTTCTGATGGCCGAAGTGCACGCCAGCCTCGAGCAGCTGGCGCATATTGTAGGCGGGAAGCATGTAACGTCCTGTTCCGGTTGGATCCTCCGCGGAGCACTTCGAGACCGGTCGCCCGGCCCACCGGAGCGCCGGACGGGGCTTTCCATCCGTCGGCGCCATGGCTCCGCGTGTGTGATGCGCGCTGTCTAACGGTTATGCGCGCAATGCACAAGGGGCGAATGAGGTTTCAGGTTCCAGGGATTAGGTTTCAGAGGTTTCCTACGCCGGGCCCCTAAAACCTAATCCCTAGAACCTAATCCCTGGCTTCTAGCCGCTGCCTTTCCGCTTCTGCCCCTGGCGCGCCTTGCGGGCGGCGTAGCGGGCGTCGCGGGCGGCCTTACGTTCTGCAGCATCGGCCGAATCGCGGATCAGTTTCTCGATGGCCTCGCGGCGCTCGCGCGCCTCGCGCTCGACGCGCTCCGCCGCCTCGCGCTCGGCCCGGGCCGCGGCCTCGGCCTCCTTCTGAGCCTTGCGGACGGCTTCTCGCTCCGCCCGCGCCTGAGCGATCCGCAACCGCTCCTCGCGGCGCTTGACGACCTCGGGATCGTCCGCTGAGGGACGGGTCTTGAACCGCTCCAGCGCCGCCCTTCTTGCATTCGCCGCCTCTTGCAGGCGGTCGGCAAACGTCTTTTCCTTGAACCCTCTCATACTTGTCCTTCTGTCGCCGCCGCCGCGTGGGCGCCGCCACACCTGTCAGCCGGTCATCGACCTTTGGGAGTGCCCCTCGGCGCGAGAACAATGCCGATTCGCAGCCGGTGAGATAGGACCGCCGCGCCACGATTGCAATAGGATGGAGGCGCATGTCGGCCCGGCGGGATCCGGGCAGGTTGTCGCCCCGTCATCGTCCTGTCATTTGCCGCGGTGCGACGCCGCCGGACCGGGCTCCATGGGGCACCCGCCGCCTCGCCAGCGACCCGGCGGTGCTCCTCGCGATCCCAACCAGCAGCAGCCACGCGAACGCAAACGGCGCGGAGAGCACGAGCAAGAGCGGCCATCCCGGCGCTCCGGCCGCATAGGCCAAGCCGGCATGGGCGGCGAGCGGCACCATGAGGAGAAGCGGGGCCAGCGCGGCGAGCCGCCAGCGCCCGCGGTAGCGCGCGGCCATCAGGATCTGGAGAAAGAAGTAAGCGAGGCCTGTCAGGGCCACCAGCTCCCCGAGCCAATCCATCGTCGCGCAACGCTCCCTTCTCAGTATTCGGGGCACCCCGGCTCAGCCCATGGCGATCTCGTCGTAGCCTCGGCCGACGAATTCGATCAGGCACAGCCCGTGACCGAACGGGTCGGCCAGGTGGGCGATCTTGCCCCATTTGTGCGTCGCTGGCTCCCCCTCGAGCGTGGCGCCCGCGGCGAGAGCCGCCTTGAGGGCGGCTTCGAGATCCGGCACAACGAAATCGAGATGCACGGGGGTCCAATGCCGGGCATAGCGGCGGCGCTCGCCGGTCGCCGGACTTGCCTCGGTTCCGGTGGCTTTCGCCAGCAGATAGATCGGCGACGTGCCGCCGATCAGCTCGACGATAGCCGCTCCGAGCCTGCGGCCGACCTTGAGTCCGAGGGCTGCCCTGTAGAACGCGACGCCCCGATCAAGGTCGCCGACATCGATGTTGATCAGAACTTCAGCGGTCATACATGGCTTTCCTTCTCGACGGGTTCGATAGAGCGAGGCCAAACATGGCCGCACCATGCTGTGCCGAAAACAGGGCCTGTCGACGTTTGCTGAACAGGTCTGTCAGGAGCAGAACCACCGGAGGTTCCCGATGCCCAAGCTTACCCTCTATCACGCCGTCCCGTCGCGTTCGTCGATCGTGCGCTGGATGCTGGAGGAGCTGGGCGAGCCCTACGCCGTCCACCTGCTGGACCTCAAGAAGGGCGAGAGCCGCCAGCCCGCCCATCTCGCGGTCAACCCGATGGGCAAGGTGCCGGCGCTCCAGCACGGCGACGCGGTGGTCACCGAGGCCGCGGCCATCTGCTGCTATCTCGCCGACGAGTTCCCTGGGGCCCGCCTCAATGTCCCTGTCGGCGATCCGCGTCGCGGCCCCTACCTCAAGTGGCTGTTCTTCGGTCCGGCCTGCATCGAGCCGGCGATGCTGGAGCGCGCCTTCCCGCGCAAGGAAGCGGTGGCGCGCTCGACCGCCGGCTTCGGCGACTACGACGCCGTGATGGACGTGCTGACCCGCGCGGCGGGCGAGGCTTCGCCCTATCTCCTGGGCGAGCAGTTCACGGCCGCCGATGTGGTGATCGGCTCCACGCTGCGCTGGGGTATGCTGTTCAAGCTCATCCCCGAGCGTTCCGAGCTTGCCGCCTACGTCGCCCGCCTGACCGCCCGCCCCGCCTTCAAGCGCGCCGCCGAGCTGGATGCCCCAACGTAGGTTGGGTTAGCCGCGAAGCGGCGTAACCCAAGTGCGCCGGTGATACCGGCGAGGAGTAGGTGGTGCAAGTCCACTGCGATGAAGGAGTAGCGATCCGCATCGGCCCCGAGTCATGCGCGGGC
>JBIOWI010000311.1:0-12728 GCA_044868325.1 Hyphomicrobiaceae bacterium | reverse complement strand
GGTCCCCCTGCCGCCGCTTTTCTTGTCCCCCTTAAGCGATTTTCCGGTCCCCCTGGATTGGGTTTTCTGGTCCCCCTGATCGGCATCGAGTTGGCGCTGCACGTGCATGCATAGGCTGACCATCTTGGGCAGCGTCGTGTGCCAGCGATCGCCGCAGCGTCGGCGCTTGACGAACCCGGCATTGGCCCCTTCCTCGAACGCGCGCTTGACGCTCCGCGTCTTGCAACCGAGGGCCTCCGCCCAGTCCTCGGACGAGTGCCAGTCGTAGCCGTGCTCGCGGTTGAGATGCTCGGCCACCAGATCGGCGACGGCGACCGTGGTTGGCCGCAGTCGCAGCTTCTGCATGGCGAGCCGCTGCTCGGCGGCGGCGCGCTTCCACACTACCTCGCTGGCGCCGAGGCCTCGGATGGCTGCGGCGATCACGTCGAAATCCTCCGGCGCCGGGGCGTGCGGCGTATCCTTCCGCGGTCGGCCGCGCGGACGCTTGAGCTTGGGGAACGGCAGCAGCTGGGCGCCGCGCCCGGCTGCAGGTTTCCCCGGCCTTTCCGTGTCAGGCCCATCGCGTCTCGCCTCTCGTCTCTCCAGCTCCGGCACGGCTCGTCTCGCTCGTGTCATCCACATCCCGAGCGGGCCGCCGCCTTGCATCGCGCACCGAGGTGCGCTAGACACGACGAACCCGCTGGACCGCTGGGCACACCCGCGGATGCACCTAGCGGCCTACCGCTCGCGAAGAGCGGACCGTCTCGCAAAGTCCGACCGAACCTTCGTTGTCCGAGCCCTGGCAGTGCCACCTGCCAGGGCTCAGCGTTTCAACTTACACGCACGTTCCGCTCACGTCGCACACGCCCGCTGCCGCCTGCCCCAGCGGCAGCGCGGTCACGTCGATGCAATCGTCGAATATCCGCGACACCGGCTTCTCGCCGGACAGCGGCAGAATGCGCTCGCCCCAGCGCAGCGCGCCGTCGTCGTCGCGCGGCGGCAGGCCCAGCTCCATCAGGCGCCGGCCGACATAGCCGAACGGCAGGCCCAGGCTCTCGCGGATGGTCCCCGGCGCCTCGCCGGCGACGTACCGGCAGCGGATGACCGTATCGATCTCCGCCTGCGTCAGGCGCTCGCGCTCCGCCGTCATCTGAGCGCCCCCGAGATCAGCAGAGCCAGCAGCGCCGCCGTCAGAACGGCACCCAGGTGCACGAAGACGAGCCCCCGCGTCATGCCACAGCCCTCCGGGCGGCTGGCGTGGGCATGGGCGTGACGTTCTCGACGTCACTCCACCGGGGCAGGACATAGACGCGCTCTGTCTTCCAGACGCCGTTGGCGCGCCACACCTTGATGGTGTCTTTCTTGCCGCCGCAAAGCTTGCGCAGCTCGGTGGCGATGCCCGACACGCCGCTCCAACCCGCTGCCGCCCAGTTCAGCTCGCCGCAGATGTCGTGATAGATGGCGCGCAGGTCGCGCGAGACGATCTTGGTGCCCGGCTTGTAGCCCGAGGCCCTGAGGCAGCGCAGGACGTGGAGGGCATGCTCCCGTGTCGAGAGGCGGTTGACGTCGGGCCGGATGATCTCCGGTGTGCGCTTGATACGCACGAGGCGCGGCTCCTCGGCGGCCTCGCTGCGCTTGCGGGCGCGCGCCGGTTTGGGCGCCGATGCGCGTCCCGACCCGTTCCGTCTCTGCTCGGCATGGGCGGTCGGCAGAGAGCCGGTGCCGGTTGCGATCGGCAGCGGAACCGAAACGGCAGGCAGCGGCGGCGGAGCGGCTGGCGCTGGCGGAGGCAGCGGCGCCACAGCGGCGCCCGCATCGACGCCCGGGCGATGGCTCCCGCCCGTGTCGGCGCCCGACAGGCGCCGGAAGCTCGATAGCGTCAACATTCACGGTCCCCTTCGCCGGCCTCCTCGCTTGCCCTGGCCGGCTTCATTTCCACTCGCGTCCCCGCACGGCCTGACGCCGCCTCGCCCGCCCGTCCCGGACAAGGCCGGGCCAGGCGAGGCGGCTCCGCCGGCCGCGAAAGCGGGAACGACGGCCGGCGGTACGCGGACTGATCGTGGCCGTCTACGCGGCGGCGTCGGTTTCCGGCTGGGCGCCCGTGCCAACAGCTGCGGCATGCGCGTCTGCCGGCGTGAAATCGACGTAGTAGGCCTTGCCCAGCTCGAACCGGGCGATGGCCGCCGGATTGTCGATATGCAGCTCGGCAGACCCGGTCGGTGTGGCGAGCTGGAAGCGCCGATCCTCGGGCGTGTCGGGGTCGTAGACGGCGTTGAATTTCAGTACCTTGGTGCCGCCGTCGCCGTAAGGCGCGTGGATGTCGGTGAGGGTGAGCTTGGCTCTCACGGTCATGGGGGCGATGTCTCCGGTTGCGATTGGGTGTGCGGAACGCAGGTCACGCAACTCGAGGCAACTCGCACCACGGCTCGGCGGTGCGGCAGGGCCTGGCCGGGGCATGGAAGACCGGGGTGAGGAAACCCCGAGCCGTCCTGGCCTCGCGGTGCGGGCAACGAGGCCGCCCCGGCCAGGCGCTGCCGCCTGGCCTCGACTTGAGCCGCCGCCCGACCCGGCCCTGCCAAAGGCGGGCCGCCCGGCGAGGGCGGCCCAGTTCCACAAGGCGGGCAGCAACCCGAACTCCGTCGGCAGAAAGCCGGCGGCTGACGCAACGAACGCGACTGCCGATCACGCCGGCTGCGTCACTCGGCGCACCGCAATGCGCCATGTGCCACAGTCGTGACGCATAGTGATGGTTACGTGGAACTCTGCGTCTGTGCTCTGGTCTGCAAACTCGCTTTGGCCGTCGCCGACGAAACCGGAACCGGCCCCTTCTTCATCCTCCCGTTCTCATGCAGCCACCTGAGCCGACGCTGATGCATCGCAAAGATGTCTACGGCCCCACCGGTCTTCTCACGGATCTGCTCCAGCATCTCCGTGCCGGGCCACGTCTCGCCGCGCGCGTAGGCGATGGCCTGCCGGTTCTGCTTGATGCCGAGCAGGTCTGCGAGCTGCTGATAGGTGAGCCCGCGCTCCCGGCGGAACTGCTCAAGATCAATGCCCAAGCGGACCATTGCGTTCGCCCCTGCTTCGCAAGCTATACGTCTATTTGTGACGTGTAGTCAATTACGATCAGCTCCCATATCACGTCATATCGTGACGTTACGTCCAAAAGGCAAATCATTGAAGGGAGTTCGCAGTCAGCCCAAACTTCAGCTGCGAGCGGACATGGCGCTTCGAAACCGGATCCGAGAACTGCGCGATCTGCGCGGCATGTCTCTGCAGCAAGTCGTTGACCTGCTGAACATGCCCACGGTCGATACGTCGCGTCTCAGCAAGCTGGAGCGCGCCGACGATGTGACTCTCGAATGGATGGAAAGGCTGGCGCCGATCTTCGGCGTTCACCCGACGGAGATCATCGACGACACGCCCCGCGGGGTGCCGGCGGCACCGACCGAGCCTGAAGCAAAGCGCTACGAGCCCAAGAAGAAGAACGATGTGCTCCAGCACTTTGCGCGACCAGGGCACTCGATCTGGGAAGTGCTGGTCGATTCGCTGGACGAGCTCGAACTCAAAACCGGCGCCCAGCTGATCGTCCGGGACGTTGAACGCCAGGAGGTTGTCGGCGGCGATGCCGTCATCGCCATCTACACGACGCCTGGCGGTTCGGAGCTCCCTCTTCTGCGGCAGTTCATAGAGCCGAACTTGCTCATCACGAATCGCGAATCGGGCAACGCGATCCCGCTGAACCTGCGCACCGACCCGGTGCGCATATCCGGCAAGATCCTCCATCGCATCCACTCGACCAGCCGATAGCAGGTCGCCCGCGCGTCCCTTTTTTCCGCACTGCGTCATTATTTGACGCGTCATATATTGACATCACGTCAAGATTGGACGTATCCTCCCTCCCCGTCACGCACCCGAGCCCGCACAGACAATCATACGCGGGAACATCGGACAACTCAGGGTTTAGAGGGGCAGGTCCATGACAACCGTAGATCTCATTCCGCGCCGCAAGCCCTTGCACCACACGCCTCCGCCGATCAACGGGATGCACACCGATACCATCCTCGCCGGTATCCGCGAGCGCATCGAGACGCTGAAGCAGATGGGGGCCGTTGCAGCCCTCAAGGGTCAGCTGGCGAGCCAGATGGACGGCGATCCGGACGAGGCTATCTGTCGCGTTCTCGACGCCGCGCCGGCGGAGGCCATCCCGGTGGTTTGGAGGCTGCACGAGCTGTTCGGCGAACTGCGCCGGCGGCTCGAGTTCTTCGCGCTCGATGAGCTGATCGATGGTGAGCTTGAGGTGCTCAAGATCGAGGCGCTGGCGCGGACGCCCGGGGGGCTGGCCGCCGCTGGCTATGCCGACGACACCGCCGGCTCCGGTCCAGTCCTTGTCGTCAGCAGGGCTTCGGCAGCGGGGGCCGGGGGCTGAGGGGACGGGCCGCGGTTACGGTTCCCCCGATCAGCTGCGGCCTGTCCCTTGCCTCACCAACCGCGAGCCCCCCTTACACGGAAACCGCACACCATGTCCAAGACCGAGCATCCTCCCGAGATCAAGCTCAGTGCTGCCCTCGACATGGCCGGCAGCGGTTTGCTTCGCCTCTCCGGGCGCATCGCCGAGCAGCGCGTCCACCGGGACGACATCAGTCCGTGGCTGTGGCAGGACATCGTCGAGACCGCGCAGCGCCTGCTCGCCGACCTCGGCCGGTTCCAGGCGGCGCGGCCCGAGTTCCGGCTGACCCCGCCGTGCACCGCCGAGCCGCCACCCCAGCCACAGGCGGCCCAGCCGTGACCGGCCTCCTCGCCCTTGTCGTCGTTGCCGGCCTGTCCTGGGCCGCGCTGCTGATCGTCGACGGCTTTCACCTTTGGCGCGGCGCGCCCGCACCCGCCGTCGCCAACCGGTCGGCAGAGCAGGTGATCCACCTGCCCTGCCGCGCGCCCGACGTTCCGCTGTGAGGGCGGCCATGCGCACCGAGATTCCTCACGCTGGGATGGACGGCAAGCCCTGCCAGTGCACGCCCGCCGGCCGGCGCCGCGTCACACGCGGCCTGAGCCGGCGATGCCCTTGCCATGGGTTGCCGCACGCCGCGTGCCCGCGCGCCAAGCCTTGCATCGGCGGATGCGGTCGCAAGACGACGGCGCATGAGACCGCGGCCTGCGGCTACTGCCCCCACTGCGCCGCCGACCGGCGCTGGCGCAAGGTAGGGTGAACTATGCAGCGCAGCGCCCAGGTCGAGAGGCTGATGGCTGGCGCCCGCTTCGCCGCCAAGCGGGAGGCGCAGTTGCGGCAGCTCATGGAGCTGCGCAACAAGATCGCCGCCGCCCGCGCCTACAACAGTCTGCTTCCGTCGCTGGCCGAGTCGCTCGACATCTATCGCGACCTGTGTGCCGCGGACGAGGCGATCGCCCGCGCGATCAGGCGTCTGCGGAAGACTTGACCACGGGGCGGACATGGGCAAGACCTCGATAGAGTGGACCGAGTACACCTGGAACCCCATCCGCGCCCGCCGCAGGGCCACCGGCAAGGTCGGTTGGCACTGCGAGCACATGAGCGAGGCCTGCCGTCACTGCTATGCGGGGGCCCGCAACCGCTGGATCGGCACCGGCCTGCACTACAAGCCCGGGCACCGCGAGGATATCGAGATCTTCCTCGACGAGAAGGCGTTGCTGGAGCCGCTCAGGTGGCGGAAGCCCGGCGCGGTGTTCGTCTGCAGCATGACGGACCTGTTTGCCGATTTCGTGCGTGCCGAATGGCTCGACCGCATCTTCTCCGTCATCCATCTTTGCTCGCGGCACACCTTCCAGCTGCTCACCAAGCGCCCGGAGTGGATGGCGGCCTACATCGGGGCGCTCTGCCGAGGCGACCGCAAGATCGGAAGCCACGCGATGGAGCTCTGCTGGGAGAGGGCCAAGACGAACGTCATCGGCGGCGTGTACGTGCTGCCGCCCGCGCCCTGGCCGAACGTCCACATCGGCACCACGACTGAGGATCAGGCGACCTTCGACGCGCGCTGGCCGCACCTGGCGGCGACGCCGGCGGCCGTGCGCTACGTGAGCTATGAGCCGGCGCTGGGGCCGCTCGACCTGAGCAGGGCGCTCAACGTTGCCGTCTGCCGCACCACGCCATGGAGCGTGGAGACAGGCGAGCCCTGCGGCCCGTCCACCGCGCGCTGGATACCGACCTACAACGTTCTCACGCGCGAGGTCGTCCCGCCCGAACTCCACTGGGTCATCGCCGGCGGCGAGTCCGGCCCGAGGGCGCGCCCGCCGCACCCAGAATGGATGCGCACCGTGCGCGACCAGTGCCTCGCAGCCGGCGTGCCGTTCGTCTTCAAGCAGTGGGGCGAGTGGCAGCCGTTCCAGCCCGGCGACACCTACGATGAGACGTGGGAGGGCGCCGGCAACAAGGTGGTCGCCATCGACGGCAGGGTCTCGACGGGCACCCAGCTCGAGCACCCCGGCCCCCGGCCCGACGGCGGCCCGCGCTGGTGCCGCATCCGCCGCATGGGCAAGGGCAAGTCCGGCCGCCGGCTCGACGGCCGCATCTGGAACGAGGCGCCGGTGATCACCCTCACCGCGCCAGCCGCTGCGGAGGCCTGATGCCGCGACACAAGGTGAGCCACCGCACGCAGCCGCAGAACGTCGCCCGCGGCTGCGTGAATACGCAGCGGCGGCAGTGGCGCCAGATCGTCTGCGCCTTCGACCACGATACGTTCGACGCGATCCGGGCCCGCGCTGTCCGCGAGGGCACCAGCTTCGCCGAGCAGGTGCGGCTCCTGTGCGAGTGGGGCTTGGAAGCTGGGAAAGACGACCATGGCAAAGCCCGCTGAAGCCCTTGCCATCACTGTCACCGAGGCGATCGACAGGCTCCGGGCGCACGAGGCGACAAGCCCGCTTCTCCCTACCGCCTTCAGCGAGCGTATCGCCGGCCTGCTCATCGGTTGCGCATGCCTAAGATGCTGGTCGCGAGCAGCCAAGGCCCTGCACAACGCCGACGCGGCAATCTCGCTCTACGCGGCGCTGTTCCCCGGCGACTGCTGGCTGTTGGGGCGCGGCAACGCCTCGCCGCTCTATGCCTTCGCGCCGTTTCGCGCCGAGGCGCCGATGGAACTGGCGTCCGGGGCCCACCCCGAGCCGCTGTGCAACGCCCATCACGACATCTGCGCCGTCGCCATCGTGATCGGTGCCCTGGAGCGCCGCCGTCAGGAACCGCTGCCGACGACGGCCTCCGCCGCCGATGCAGCACGGCCCGCGCCGGGAGAGCGCGACTGTTGAGGCAGCCATGACGCCGACCCACAGCCAAGTCCGCTTCCGCGTCGATCCGAGGGGCGTCCCGCCGGTCAAGGCGGCGCGGCGCCTCGGCCTGCCGCTCGGCGCCTTCGAGGCCAAGACGGCAGAGCTGTACGCGCGGGGCTTTCCTCGGCCCGACCCCACCACCGGCAACTACGATCTCGCCGCCATCGACGCCTGGATGGACCGCCAGCAGGCGATCCTGAGCCAGGATGGCCTGGGGACGGTGGCGGGCGCTGTGCCAGGCGCCAGCTTGACGGAGCGGCCACTGCCGCGCAACGCTCGGGAGGTTTTCGGTGAGCGCGCACGCCGAGTCCTCGATGGGGCACGATAAGATACGGTATCTCGTCTTCTGCTATGGCCGCTGGCGCTGGCAGCCGCGCAAGGCCATGCGCGAGGCCGGCTTCCACAACATCAACCTGAGCCCTGGACTTATCGTCGACGGCAAGCGCGCTCCGTCGGCCGCCGACAAGGCCAGGGCCATCCGCCTCAACGAGGATTGGGAGCGCCACAAGCGCGGGCTGCCGCCCGCCGCTGCCGACGAGGTGACCTATCCGCCCGGCAGCATCGGCGAGGCCTATCTGCGCGTCATGCGCCTGCGCGAAACGGAGCGGCAGGCGAGAGGCATCGTCTGGATCAGCGAGCAGCACAGCCGGGACGACTGGCCGCGCGCCTGGAAGTGGATCGGGCCGCTGTTCGGCGACTGCGACCCCAACACCGTCACGCCCGAGCAGCTGATCGGCGACCCCGCCAATCCTGGCGAGCCTGGCCTACGTCCGCTCGTGGCGCAGAAGGTGTCCGAAAGCGAGGCGCACCGCGTCATCAAGGTGTGGCGGGCGCTGTGGCAGAGGATGGCCGCCCTCAAGTATTGTCACCCGGATCACGACCCGAGCTTCCAGTTTGCCAACAGCGCCCCCGCGCCGCGCCGCGAGGTTTGGCGCGAGGGCGAGGCTGTACGCCTGGTCAAGCAGGCCTGGCGGGCCAGCTACGAGGGTCTAGCGGCCCTGCTGGCGGTGGCGTGGGACTCGCAGCTCTCCCCAGTCGATGCCCGCAAGCTCAAGGGGGCCCAGCGCCGGCGCGATCCGGTAGGCAGCTGGTTCCAGACAGACCGCACGAAGACCGGCCGGCCGGCGCTCGCCACGCTCTCGCGGCGCACAGAGGCCGTCCTTGACGCCTACCTCGCCTCGCTGGGCGCCGATCCGATCGGCTCTGCCCCTGTCTTCCGCAACCGCTCCGGCCGCCCGTACACGAAGGATACGCTGGGCGACGATTTCCGCGCCGTGCGCGCCATGGTGTTTGGAGAGAAGGAGAACCGCCAGCTCGCGGACTTCCGGCGCTCGGGCACCGTGGAGGCCTTCGCCGGCGATGCGCCTCCGGAGAAGGTCTCGGCCAAGATGGCCAACACGCTGTCGCAGTCCAACAAGCTGCACCAGACGTATGCACCGCCGCAGCTCGCCGCCGTGCGCGACGCCGACGCCGCCCGCCGGCGCGGGCGAGCGAAGCTCAGGGATGCTGGATCGGGGGTGCCAGAGGAGAACGTAGACCGCACAAAAGTCTTAGGGCGCCGGTCTATCGAGTCTTAGAACGCCGTTTAGTGACAATCTAAGCCATTGAAAACAATGGCGCGAGCGACGGGACTTGAACCCGCGGCCTCCGGCGTGACAGGCCGGCGCTCTAACCAACTGAGCTACGCCCGCAATATACCCTGCGCCCGGGAGATGGCCGTGCGCCGTCACGGGCTCGTTTACGTGACCGCGACTCCCCCGTCAAGCACCGGTCGCGCAGATAGGGCAGACCCCGCGGATCTGATCCCAGACCGCCTTTCCCTTCATGGCGCCAAACCATCCAGAGACCCCAGGCCGATGCCCGCGCACGCGGGAGCTCCTCGGTGAAAGGGTCACCGTCTCATTGCTTCAGGAGTAGGTGGCTTCAGGGGGTAGGCTGCAATGCTACCCTCGGTCGTCCAATCTCGCCCCGGCGGATGCGCGCGCCCAGCCTGTTGAAAAAGTCCCGGCCGGGTCCCTCGACGTAGTGGTACGTAATAGCGCTGAGGCCGACGACAACGGCCAGATAGGCCACCACGAGCGCATCCATCAACCATAGCGGGCCGAAGCTGATGGCGACGTCTCCAGGCTTGGTGGGGTTCGGCACGAATACACGTCCCACGACGCCGCTCCGCTCCAGGACCATGAATACGTGATTGAGAACCACAATGACTGGAAAGTGCAGCAAGTAGATCGAGAGCGAAATCTCCCCCAGCCATCTGAGCGGCTTCGACGCCAGCACACGCGAGAGTACCCCGCTCTCGCTGACGACCACATAGGTGAGGCCCGCGGTGCACAGCCACCAGAGGAGATTAAGCGGCAGCCCATAGACGCCCGCCGCAAGCATCAGCGCACAGCCCACAAGGCAACCAATCCCGACTGCGCTGCCCAGAGCATGTGATCGGATCGGCCAGCGCTGCCACGCCCAGCACAACAGGTAGCCGAGAAAGAAGCCCTGCAGACACCAGGGCACGCGGCTCCCCGACCACGTCAGAAGCTGGGTCTGATAGGCGAACACGAGCCCGCTGATAACAGTGATGACCAGCGCCGCAACGAGACGCATCCCGTCCCGCTTGATGGCGAGAACGAGGATCACGAATAGCGCGTAGGCAATCAGCTCGGTGCTTAGCGTCCAGCTCGGAACGTTCCAGGAGAGACCTCTCCCGATGCCCCAGCCGTGGACCAGGAAGATGCTCGCGACCAGCTCCCCGAGCGACCAGTTGCCTTCAAAGGTTACAATGTCGCTGCGGGCCAGCAGCACGCTCCGGACCGCGCGCGCGATCTCCCAGCAAAGAAGAAAGCCCAGTGTAAACAAATGCATCGGCAAGACGCGGCCGACCCTGCGAACGGCGAAATCCGCCACGCTGCGGCCGTCCTTCAAGCGATTGCCATAGATCATTGTCAGCACAAAACCGCCGAGCAGGAAGAAAACGCCCAGGGTCGGCCCCAAATTGCGCAACCAGTCGCTGGTGAGCTGGCTATGCCAGATGTTCACGTGGAAGTATGCAATAATGAGGGTTGCGACTCCGCGAAGGCCCTCCATGGCCTCCAGCCGCGGCGGGGCCTTTGAAGCTGCATCCTTAGCCGGAGCCGGCACCTGTTCCCCCGAGAAGGTCGATAAAGCAACCGCACAAATCTATTGCGGAAATCGCCCCAGGTCACGTTCCCTATATGCTTCCAGCACTGCTTGCAAGAGGGCTGCCAAGAGGGTGCCTGACCCAGTGATCCGCCCCATCCGGGATGGCAGCCGAGGCCGCACAGAATAGTTGGAACGTAGGCCTAATCGCACGGAGCACGATTGCGCCGCCGCCGACCTCGCCACGATCAGCGTCGGCCCGGGACGTAAATGGAGTCAGCCCCCTCGCCTCCGTCGCTGAAGCCAGAACGCTGAGGTGTACGCGAGAACTCTGACCCCGTTCCAGCGGCCGTCGAGGTCTGGGGTGAAGGGGCGGCTTCGGCGCAAGCCGCTTTCGCAGCACTGCGCTCTGCCGGATCCTGCGCCCGGTCAGCTCGCGCCGGGGCGGGAGAAATAGGCGGCGAGGCGGGTCTTGAGGTCGCCGGCGATGGTCTGGGCAGCGCGGTTCTCGGCGTCCTCGCGGGCGCGTACGTTGGAGTAGATGGACTCGAAACGCTCGAACGGCGCGCGGGCATGGCTCGCGCCCTGGAACACCACCTTCTTGGCCTTGGAGTCGATCAGCCGGAACGAGGCCTGGATCTGGTAAACCGCGCCGGCAACCGTGCCGTCGCGGTTGACCAGGGTGGAGGTTACGTTCTCTTGCAGCACCACCTCGAAGCGGTATTGCGGCGGCGCCGCGTAGCCGCCGCCTGTGCTCTCGAAGATCAGGCCATTGCGGATGCGCTGTCCAACCCTGCCGGGGATGGGCGCGAAATCCACCTCCTTGAGGCGATCACTGGCCACTACGCCGGCAGCCGAGGGCGCGTAGAGCGGCCGGAAGCCGGTATCGCCGCAGCCCGCCAGTGCCGCCCCCATCAGGACGACCAAGCCCACGCCAAGGCGGGCTCGCCGTGGCGACGCAGATGCGCAAGTCGGGTCGCCATTATGCGACGACATTGACGATCCTCTGCGGTACGACGATCACCCTCGTCACCGACTTCCCCTGCAAAGCCCTCGTAACGCTCTCCAGCTTGAGCGCCGCAGCTTCGATATCGGCCTTGGTCGCAGTCCGGGCGATGACGAGCTCGTCCCGCCTCTTGCCATTTACCTGTACGGCAATCGTAATCCGATCGTCAACGAGCAACGCCGGGTCGGCCTCGGGCCAGGGCTGATCGGCCAGAAGGGTGTTGTATCCAAGCCGCGCCCAGCAGTCTTCGGCCAGGTGCGGCATGAACGGCCCGATCATCTGCACCAGCAACTCCGCCGCCTCGCGGATGGCCCAATCGAGGCCTTCCCCCGACTTTTCCAAGGCGGCCGAGAGGGCGTGGGTCAGCTCGTACATCTGGGCCACACCGACGTTGTAGCGCAGACTCTCAATAGCTTGGCCGACGGCGTTCAGCGCCTTGTGGGCGACCTTGCGCAGCCCCTCAGCCTCCGGGCCGAGGGCGGGCGGCTTGCCGTTCAGCTTGGCAGCGCCACCGCGCTCCACCACCTGGTCGATCAGACGCGAGATGCGCTGCACCTGCCGGCCGGCGCCGGCCACCCCGGCCTCGGTCCAGATGATGTCGCGGTCCGGCGGGCTGTCGGAAACGATGAACAAGCGGGCCGTATCCGCCCCATAGTGGGCGATGATGTCGTCGGGGTCCACCACGTTCTTCCTGGACTTGGACATCTTCTCGATCGGACCGATCTCGACTGGAGCGCCGGTGGTGGCGTGGAAGGCCTTGCGCTCGGCTCCCTCGCCCTCGATGCGCACCTCGGAGGGCATCAGCCACTGGCCGCCGTTGTGAGAACGGTAGGTCTCGTGCACCACGATGCCCTGCGTGAACACGGAGGCGAAGGGCTCGTCGATGGGGACGTGCCTGGTCGCCTTCATGCCGCGGGTGAAGAAGCGGGCGTAGAGCAGATGCAGGACGGCGTGCTCCTTGCCGCCGATGTACTGGTCCACCGGCGCCCAATGCTGGATGGCCTTCTTGTCTGTCGGGGTCTTGGCCTTGGGGGCTGTGAAGCGGAACTGGTACCAGGAGCTGTCCACGAAAGTATCCATGGTATCGGTCTCGCGCACCGCCGGCCGGCCGCACTTGGGGCACGTCACGTGCTTCCAGGTGGGGTGGTGGTCGAGCGGGTTGCCCGGCTTGTCGAAGCTCACGTTCTCCGGCAGCGTCACCGGCAGCTGGTCGTTGGGCACCGGCACGATGCCATCCTTCTCGCAGTGGATGACGGGGATCGGGCAGCCCCAGTAGCGCTGGCGCGAGATCAGCCAGTCGCGCAGGCGGTAGTTGACCCGGCGCGCGCCGATGCCC
>JBIOWI010000310.1:0-3077 GCA_044868325.1 Hyphomicrobiaceae bacterium | reverse complement strand
GAAGGCCAAGTGGACGGGTTGCGGACCGCCGAGCCGCGAGGAAGGTTGCGGGGCTGACCCCGACGAAGGCTGTGGGATGGACGATATGGGGTGCGCTTTTGCCGATGCTCCTACCGCCGCTGTGCGGGCTGGGCGCCCCACCCGCCCTGGCGCAGACGACAACGTTGCACATGAGCCTGCCGATTTCCACGGATAGCCCCATCGGCCAGGGCATCCGCGACTTCGCCCGCCAGGTTGGCGTGCGCACGGGTGGCGCAGTCAGGATCGAGATCGAGGACAAGGACCGGCGCTACGAGGAGCACGAGGTGGTCGCCGCGGTGGCGTCCGGGACGATCCAGATGGGGGCGACCACGCTCAACCAGTTCGCCTACGACGTTCCCCTCGCCGGAGCCTTCCTGCAGCCTTTCCTGTTCAATTTCGACGTCCTGGTCGAGGCCGCGACCGAGCCCGGCAGCGAGATCCGGACGCTGGTCGAGGAGGAGATCCTCTACTGGACCAACGCCCGCGTCCTGTGGTGGCAACCGTTCGGGTCGAGCGTGATCGTCTCCAAGGCGGCGGCGCCCGTCATTGCGTCGCGCGCGGTGGGCGCTCCCGACGATCTCACGCGGGAGGTCGTCAAGGCCTGCGGCGGCACGCCCCATCTCGTCCCGCCGGCCGAGATCCTCGGCGCGCTCAAGCAGGGCACCATCAAGTCGGCCGTGACCGACGTGATGAGCGTCAGGGATCACGGCCTGTGGCAGGTCGCGGACACGCTCACCGATCTGCGGCATGCGCCGAGCCTGTTCGTGGTGGTGGTCAACGAGAAGGCGTGGCAGGGGCTCGCGCCCGCGCATCGGGCAGTCATGAGCGAGCTCGCGCAGGAAGCGCAGAGCGACATGTGGGCACGCTTCGCCGCCAACCGCGCGGCAGCCTACGCCTTCGCCAAAGAGAAGGGCATGCGCATCGTCGAGCCGCGGCCCGAGGAGGTCGCGACCTGGCGCGCCTGCACCGCACCGCTGCTCGAAGCCTATATGGAGCGCGCCGGCGAGTCCGGGCCGAAGCTGTTTGCGGCCTATGGCCGGCTCCGCACCTCCCCCTGTTGCCGCCAGGTGCCGGGCGACGCGCGCTTCCTGCTCCGGTGAGCCTCAGCCAGACCGCAAGCCAACGAGCCGAGCATGCCCCACCTCACCACCGACGACGGCGTCAAGCTCCACTACGAGGAGGCCGGCAGCGGCACGCCCGTCGTTTTTGTCCACGAGTTCGCCGGCGACAGCCGCAGCTGGGAGCCTCAGGTCCGCTACCTGTCGCGGCGCTACCGGTGCATTACGTTCAATGCCCGCGGTTGGCCGCCGTCGGACGTGCCGCCGGACGCGGCGCGCTACTCCCAGGCGCGCGCCCGCGACGACATCCGCGCGGTGCTGGACCACTCAGGGGTAGACAAGGCCCACGTCGTCGGCCTCTCCATGGGCGGGTTTGCGACGCTGCACTTCGGACTGACGTATCCTACCCGCGCGCTCTCGCTGTTGGTGGCCGGCGCGGGCTACGGCTCGGAGAAGGCCGAGCGGGAGAAGTTCCGCAGCGAGGCGGCGGTCATCGCGGACAGGCTGGAGCGCGAGGGCATGGCGGTTTTCGCGCAAGCCTATGCCTACGGCCCGACGCGGGTGCAGTTCGAGGTGAAGGACCCGCGCGGCTTCGCCGAGTTCAAGGCGATGCTGGCCGAGCATTCCGCCAAGGGGGCCGCCAACACCCAGCTCGGCGTGCAGCGCGAGCGGCCCTCGATCTTCGACCTCGGGGCGCAGCTGGCGAGCCTGACCGTGCCGCTGCTGGTGGTGACCGGCGACGAGGACTGGCCCTGTCTCGCGCCGGGCCTCTTCATCAAGCGCACGTGCCCCTCGGCCGCACTGCTGGTGCTGCCCAACACCGGCCACACCGTCAACCTGGAGGAGCCCGCCGCCTTCAATGCGGCGCTGGCCGATTTCCTCGCCCAGGTCGATGCCGGCCGCTGGCCCATGCGCGACCCCCGCGCCGTGAGCGAGAGCATCACCGGCATCTCGAGGTAGGGATCAGCACCACCGAGCCCGCGACCTTGCGGCCCTCCACGTCGCGGTGCGCCTGGGCCGCATCCTGGAGCGGATAGGTGCGGCCGATCTCGATCCTGAGGGTGCCCTCGGCGACGAGCGCGAACAGCTCGCGCGCGGCCGCATGGAGCGCGCCGGGCTCCTTGAGGTAGTGGCTGAGGCCGGGCCGGGAGACGCACAGGCCGCCCTTCCTGGCGAGATCGAGGAGGTCGAGCGGAGGCACGTGTCCGGAGGCGTTGCCGTAGCTGACGATCGTGCCGAAGGGGCGAAGGCAGTCGAGCGAGGGCGTGAAGGTGTCCTTGCCCACGCCGTCGAGCACCGCGTCCACGCCCTTGGGCACGATCTCTTTCACGGCCGACACGAAGTCTCTCTCTCGGTAGAGGATGGTGTGGTGGCAGCCGTTACCCGCGGCGATCCTGGCCTTCTCGTGCGAGCCGACGGTGCCGATCACGGTGGCGCCGAGATGCCTCGCCCACTGCGCCAGGATCATGCCGACGCCGCTCGCCGCCGCATGGATGAGCACCGCGTCGCCCGGCTTGGGACGGAAGACGCGGTTGACGATGAGCGAGGCGGTGAGGCCCTTCACCATCATGGCCGCGGCCTGGCTGTCGGAGATGCCGTCGGGCAACGGCACGAGCCGCGCCGCCGGCATGTTACGGGCCTCCGCATAGGCGCCGGTGTGCTGGTAGAAGGCGGCGTTCACGCCCACATAGGCCACCCGCTCGCCCGGCTTCACCTCTGTCACACCCGGCCCGACGCTTTCCACCACCCCGGCCGCCTCGTTGCCGAGGATCATCGGCATCGGCACCGGCTCGGCGGTATAGAACCCGCCGCGGCGCTGGTTGATGTCGGAGAAGTTCACCGCGATGGCGGTATGACGGATGCGCGCCTCGCCTGCTGCGGGCGGCGGCAGCTCAATCTCCTCCCAGCGCATGACCTCCGGGCCGCCGTGGGCGTGGATGCGGATGGCTTTCATGGAGCTTGCTGTCCACACGGGGTCAGACCCCTCGCGCAGACCCT
>JBIOWI010000309.1:0-16166 GCA_044868325.1 Hyphomicrobiaceae bacterium | reverse complement strand
AGCCTGAAAGAGAAGCTCTACCTAGCGGCGAGGGGTCTGACCCCGGTCGCCGCGTCCTGCAAACATCGGCGGCGGCCCATGCAACGCGGAATGACCGCCGGACCGCCGCCAATCGATGGTGTCTATTCCGGGGTGCCACCCCCGGGTGCCTCAGGCCTCGTCGAGCTCGGCCGGCAGATAGCTCGTCACCTCAAGCCCGACGTCCTGCTCGGTCACTTCCGGCTTGTGCCACTCTTGCATGCGCGTTCCTCCAGGACCGTTTCGGACTGGCGCAATTCTGAGGCCGCACCTCACCCGCGTCAAGACCGGGCAGCCGGCTGCTTTGGACTCGCTCCCCTCGCGCCTTGGGACGATTGCGCCCGGCGGTTCTTATCCCCGCTCCTTCGGCACATGCGAAACTGCCAGTCCATGGCCGACAAAGCTCGCACGCAACGCCCACAGCGGACAGCCCGACGCCGGGACGGGTGCCCTCGCCGCGCCTTCCCAGGCCGAGCTCCGCAGCGCCCCTACGAGCGGCGGACCGAGCTGCCCCGCGTCCTTCCGCTCTGGCCGCACGAGCTGGACGACGACTCCCCCGAAGGCCGCCGGCGCATCCTGGCCAAGCTGCGGCGGGCGCTGCGGGCAGAGCGACGGCGCGGCCTCGCCGGGCATTGGACCTACGACCTGGCGCGCCACGTGGAGCTGCTGCGGGTGTATCGGATGGAGCTGGCGTCGATGAGGGGAATAGGCAGTAGGGAGTAGGGAGTAGGGAGTAGGGAGGCAGTCGGGAAACCTATTCCCTATTCCCTACTCCCTACTCCCCTCTTTCCGGCTAACGCGGCACGTCGAGACTGTACAGATCGCCCGGCTGCATCACCAGGCCAAGAGCCATGCGGGCCGCCACGGCGAGCACGATGAGCGACAAGAGCGCCCGCAGCTGCTCCGCCTTGAAGCGCTCCGAGAAGCCGACGCCGAACTGCGCCCCTACGACGCTACCCGCCATCAGGGGCACCGAGAGCAAGATGTCGACCGTGTGGTTCATGGTCGCCTGCAGCACCGTGGTAAAGGCGGTGACGCACAGGATCTGCACCGTCGAGGTGCCGATCACGATGCGGGTCGGGATGCGCATCAGGTAGATCATGGCCGGCACCAGCAGGAACCCGCCGCCTACGCCCATGATGGCCGTGAGCAGGCCGACGAAGGCGCCGATGCCCGCGAATGGAATCAGGCTGGCGTAGATGCGCGAATGGCGGAAGCGCACCTTGAAGGGCAGTCCGTCGAGCCAGGTGTGCGTGCCCCCGCGGCGCATGCTGGTGCCGGCCTTGGCGGCGGCCGCGCGCAGCACGCGCACGCTCTCGATCAGCATGAGCGTGCCGACCACGCCCAGCAGCACCACGTAGCTCACGGCCACGAACGGCTCGAGCTGGCCGTGCGCGATCAAGAACGACAGCACCTTGACGCCCGCCAGCGCGCCGGCGAAGCCGCCGGCGATCAGGAGCAGCCCCATCTGCAGGTCGACGTTGTTGCGGCGCCAGTGTCCCACGGCGCCCGACACCGACGCCGCCACCACCTGGCTCGCGCTGGTTCCCACCGCGACAGCCGGCGGCACCCCCAGGAAGATAAGCAGCGGCGTGAGGATGAAGCCGCCGCCCACCCCGAACATGCCCGACAGGAAGCCGATGGCGAACCCCATCAGCAGCAGCAGCGCCATGTTGAGCGAAAGCTCGGCAATCGGGAGGTAGACCTGCATACCGGGAACTTGAAAAACCTCCCTGCGATCGGCCGCGGCCGGCCGCCGCCTAGCGGGCCAGCTCCTTGAGGCCGCGGCGGATCAGCGCCGGCGTGTCCGCCACCTTGCCGAGCTCGGTCAGGGCGGCCGCCACGGCCTGACTGGCCTGCCCGGGGTGATAGCCGAGATTGGTGAGCGCCGAAATGGCCTCCGCCGCCGCATCGCCCTGCGGCGGCTGGTGGGCGTTGCCGCCTTTGACCATGGCCGGCATGCTCACGCCCGCCGCTCCGAGGGCGGGCGCCTTGTCCTTCAGCTCCGCCACGATGCGCTGCGCCAGCTTCTTGCCGACGCCGGGGGCCTGCTCCACGGCGGCCCAGTTCTGCAGGACGACGGCGTTGGCGAGGTCCTGGGGGCCGAGCGTGCCGAGCACGCCCAGCGCCACCTTGGCGCCGACGCCCTGGATGGTCTGCAGCGTGCGGAACCAGGCCCGCTCCACCTCGCTGGTGAAGCCGTAGAGCCGGATGGCGTCCTCGCGCACGTGCGTCTCGATGGCGAGGCTCACCTCCTCCCCCAGCCGCAGCGCCCTCAGCGTGCGCGCCGAGGCCTGCACCTCGTAGCCCACGCCGCCCACGTCGACGATGACGTGCGCCTCGCCGACCGCATCGACGGTGCCCCTGAGCTTGCCGATCATGTCCCTCTCCCTCGTAAGATGGTGAGGTGGTGAGGTGGTGAGATGGGCGTTCGCCTCCTCACGCCTGTTTCACCTCCTCGATCAGCTAGGCTCGGCCTGCCCCACTCGCTCCGACCCGAACTCACCATCTCACCATCTCACACCTCACGGCCGCGTCCCCCCGACGATCCGCCGCGCAATGGCCTGCGCGCTCGTGCGGTGGTTGGCGTGGCAGATGGCGATGGCGAGCGCGTCCGCCTCGTCCGCGCTCTCGAACCTGGCCTTGGGCAGCAGGAACCCCACCATGGCCTGGACCTGGCGCTTCTCGCCGTGCCCCGCCCCGGTCACGGTCTTCTTGATGACGTTGGGCGGATACTCGGCCACCTTGAGGCCGCTGAGCGCCGGCGCCAGCAGCGCCATGCCGCGTGCCTGCCCGAGCTTCAGGGTGGCGCGCGCATCCTTGTTGACGAACGTCTCCTCCACCGCCGCCTCTTGGGGTCGGTGCCTGGCAATCACCCCGCACAGGCCCTCGTAGAGCTCGCGCAGCCGGTAGGCCAGCTCGCCCTCGCCGTCCGACGTGACATGCCCGCTCGCCACGTAGGCGAGCCGCACACCGTCGGACTCCACGACGCCCCAGCCCGTGCGCCGAAGACCGGGATCGATGCCGATGATGCGAATCGTCTGAGCGAGCATGAGCCCTGATAGCATGGCGGGGAGCGGGGTCTGACCCCTCGCCTCCGGCCTCGCAACAAAATACAAAGGACTGGCGCGAGGGGTCTGACCCCGTTCACCGCGCTTGGGGAGAAGATCGCAGAAATGCTCGGACAGGGTCGCTGGCTGATGCTGACGGGCGCCGTGTTGGTCATGGCCGGCATCCTCATCCGACGGTGGGCGTCCCGCTACGATCTCAAGGACGCTGCGCTCGACTCCGCCTGGACCCTGCTGCGCGGCCGGCGCACGGCCGAGAACCCCACGGCCATCGAAGCCAAGCTCAGGGACATCCAGGCGCAACCCACCTGGACCGGCAAGGCCACCAAGGCCGCCGGCACGGGCATCGCGCACATGCTCGCGCAGGCCGGACAGCTCGTGGCCATAGGCCTGATCCTGGTCGGATTGGCCCTGGTCGCGGCCGGCTTCGTATTCCGCTGAGCCCGCCCCCTCTGGCCGAACACTGCGGGTTCCGGCGGTGAGGCCCCTACTTCTCCTTGCGCGTGCCGAGGCCCATCTGCTTGGCCAGATGACTTCTTGCGGCAGCATAGTTGGGGGCCACCATGGGATAATCGTGGGGAAGGCCCCACTTTTCCCTGTATTCCTCGGGCGATAGGTTGTAGTGCGTGCGCAAATGGCGCTTCAACGACTTGAACTTCTTGCCGTCTTCCAGGCAGATCAGGTAGTCGTCATGCACAGATTTCTTGAGGGGAACGGCCGGCTTTAGCTCCTCCCGCTCGGAGTTGCTGTTTCTCTGCGAGGCTTTGCTCAAGGCATCGTGGATGTCTGCAATCATCGCAGAAAGATCCTCACGACCCACCGAGTTGTTGCTAACGTAGGCCGAGACGATATTCGCAGTGAGTGCAACAAGACTTGACTTCGCGACCTCATCCATCAGTCGATCTCCCGCCATCTCCCCATTTTACTGGCTGGTCGCACCACCCAAGCCCGTCCTCCGGGGTGCCGTTTCTCATGCACTGCCCTGAACGGATCACGGCTCCCCACACGACCGATTGTTTACACGATCATACCGAGATCTACAACGGGTCCTGCTCAATAGAGCACTAGTTTTTTATCGTTTAACTCAAGCAACCAAGACTCTCCGCAAAAGACTATCCACGCCTATTGCGGCGTCCGATCAGATCATCCGGGCCGATGCCGGGGCCAATGGCGTGTGATTACCGGTTTTTAACGAAAATTCGCCGCTGCCACTGAGCCTTGCGGAATATTTGGGCAGATCGGACACGAAGACTTGAACTCCCCCCAGCCCGCGGCTCCCGCCATAATGGGGCCGCCGGCCACCTCTACCTCGTCGCCGTTCCCGCGAGATCGATCGGCGCCCTGCAATCGCTAAGAACATGTCCAAGAGCCACCCCGACCCCAGCACCGCGAGCGCCGCCGAGAAGGTCACCGGGAAGGTGACCAAGAGCGACGCGGCTTGGCGCGCCGAGCTGACGCGCGAGCAGTATCTCGTCCTCCGCCAGCACGGCACGGAGCGGCCGGGCAGCTCGCCGCTCAACCGCGAGAAGCGGAAGGGCATCTTCCTGTGCGCCGGTTGCGGTGCGGAGCTGTTCGCCTCCGATGCCAAGTTCGAGTCGGGGACAGGCTGGCCCAGCTTCGACCGGCCGGCCGCCAAGGATACCGTGAGCGAGCACGACGACCTCTCCCACTTCATGCGCCGGACCGAGGTGCGTTGCGCGCACTGCGATGGCCACCTCGGCCACGTCTTCCCCGACGGCCCCCGCCAAACCACCGGCCTGCGCTACTGCATCAACGGCGTGGCGCTCAAGTTCAAGCCGGACGACGGCTGATGTCACGGAACGGGGTCAGACCCCTTGCCGCTACGCTGCCGATCCAGGCTCGACGTTGGTGGCAAGGGGTCTGACCCATTTCACGCAACGCACGGCTTCGGTTGCGCCCGCAATCGGATTGAGGCCCGGCCTTCCCGAGAAGCCCGTCTCGGCGTCTATCCAGCGTCTGTTCAGTAAGGATTGCTCCACATGCATGGTCTCAACCGCCCTCTCGTCCGCCCGTCGCCGCCCGTGGCCGAGCGGCGCCCGACGTTCAGCGTCCACCACGGCGTCGAGCTGGTCGACGAGTACGCTTGGCTCAGGGCCGACAACTGGCAGGAGGTGATGCGCGACCCCGCCGCGCTCGACCCCAAGATTCGCGCCTACCTCGAGGCCGAGAACGCCTTTGCCGACGCCGCCATGGCCGACACCAGGCTGCTGCAGGAGGAGCTGTTCGCCGAGATGAAGGGGCGCATCAAGGAGGACGACGCCTCCGTGCCCACCCCCGACGGCGGCTTCGAGTATTTCACGAGCTACGTCACCGGCGGCCAGTACGTGCGTCTGTGCCGACGCCCACGCGGCGGCGGGCCCGAGGAAGTCATGCTTGACGGCAATGGAGAGGCCGAGGGCAAGGCCTATTGGCAGCTCGGCGCCGCCGTCCACAGCCCCGACCATCGGCTGCTGGCCTACGCCGTCGACGACAAGGGCTCCGAGCTCTATTCGGTGCGCATCCGCGACCTTGCCACCGGCTGCGACCTGCCCGAGGCGATCCCCGACACGCGCGGCTCGCTGGTCTGGGCGCGCGACAGCGCCACCCTGTTCTACGTCCGCCTTGACGAGCACCACCGCCCGCTTTCCGTATGCCGGCATCGGGTCGGCACGCCGGCGGAGGACGATGCGCTGGTCTACGCGGAGGCCGACAGCGGCTTCTATGTGAGCGTCGACGAGACCCAGTCGGGCCGGTTCATCTTGGTCGACGTCCACGACCACCAGACGAGCGAGGTCCACCTGATCGACTCCGACCGGCCCGACAGTGCACCGCGCGTGGTGGCTCCGCGGCAGCACGGCCACGAGTACGCGGTCGATCACCACGGCGACCGGCTCATCGTGCTCACCAACTCCGGCGGCGCCGAGGACTTCAGGATCTGCGAGGCCCCCCTCGCCGATCCCAGCCCCGCGAATTGGCGCGAGATCGTCCCGCACCGGCCGGGGCGGCTGATCCTCGATCTCGTCGCCTATACCGGCCACCTCGTGCGCTTGGAGCGTGAGGATGGCCTGCCGCGCATCGTCATCCGCGAGCTTGCGAGCGGCAGCGAGCACCCCATCGCCTTCGACGAGGAGGCCTATTCGCTCGGCATGTCCTCGGGCTACGAGTTCGACACCACGACGCTGCGCTTCACCTACTCGTCGATGACCACGCCAACGCAGGTCTACGACTACGACATGGAGAAGCGCTCGCGCATCCTGCGCAAGACCCAGGAGGTCCCGAGCGGCCACAACCCGGCCGACTACGTCACGCGGCGGCTCAACGCTCCGGCGCCCGACGGGGAGACGGTGCCGGTCTCGGTGCTCTACCGGAAGGGCGCGCCGCTCGACGGCTCGGCGCCGCTGCTACTCTACGGCTACGGCGCTTACGGCATCGCCATCCCCGCCTCGTTCTCGACCACCTGGCTGTCGCTGGTGGACCGCGGCTTCGTCATGGCCATCGCCCACGTGCGCGGCGGCAAGGACAAGGGCTACCGCTGGTACACGGAAGGCAAGCATAGGAACAAGATGAGCACCTTCACCGACTTCATCGCCGCCGGCGAGTACCTAGTCCAGCAGGGCTACACCAGCCGCGGGCGCATCGTCGCCAACGGCGGCTCGGCGGGCGGCATGCTGATGGGCGTGGCGGGCAACATGGCGCCTAGCCTGTTCCTCGGCATCATTGCCGACGTGCCATTCGTGGACGTGCTCAACACCATGCTCGACGGCTCCCTGCCGCTGACGCCGCCGGAGTGGCCCGAGTGGGGCAATCCCATTGCCTCCAAGGAGGACTTCGACATCATCCGCTCCTACTCGCCCTACGACAACGTGGCGGCCAGGCCCTACCCGCACATCTTCGCCTACGGCGGCCTCACCGACCCCCGCGTCACCTACTGGGAGCCCGCCAAGTGGATCGCCCGGCTCCGGGCACGCAACACGTCCGACAGCCTGATCCTGCTCTGGACCAACATGGAGGCCGGCCACGGCGGCGCCTCCGGCCGCTTCGAGGCTCTCAAGGAGCTGGCGCTCGACTTCGCCTTCGCCCTGAAGATCTCCGGCCGTCCGGATGCGGTTGCGTAGGGCCTTGTAGGGTGGATTAGCCGCGAAGTGGCGTAACCCACCGTTGGCAGTCTCCGACGTGGCGGGTTTTCGGCGAATCGACATGGTGGGTTACGGCCCTTCAGGCCTAACCTACCCTACGTCCTGCCGCGGAAGATCGCTTGCAGGATCTGAACTCGACAGCGCTCGAACCAGTGCGTGCGCCATCCTCCTCATCCGACGAGGTTTGACGATGGCTGATCGTCCGGCTTTCGCACATGCTAGACGACCTCCTTAGCGCGTCCCGCAAACTATACTAAAGTCTAATGCGCGAGGCGGGGCGCTAAGGGAGGAGAAAAAATGCAGAACGCTTTTCCGGACTGGCTGTTCAACGTCCTGCTCCTGGGCGGAATCGTCGGCTTGCTGGTGCTCGCCTTCCACGTCTTCGCCACCCCGATCCTGGGCGCCATGACCACGCTCGTCGCCCTCATCCTCGTGCTGGTGGTATCGGCGTTCTGGCCGAGGTGGTAACCGCCGAGGTGGTAACCAAAGAGGGGGAATAGGGAGTTGGCGAATGGGGAGTGGGGGTTTCTCGTCTATCCCCATTCCCCACTCCCCATCTCCCTGGCAGCAGCGCCTCACGCCATGGCGCAGAGGTTCGCCGCGCTCGACTTGTCGTGGTTGGGGGGCGCGTCCTCGACGTTGAGGGCATTCACCACGCCGTCCTCCACGATCATCGAATAGCGCTTGGAGCGCACGCCAAGGCCGCGGGCGCCGAGGTCGATATCGAGCCCGATCTTCTTGGCGAACTCGGCGCTGCCGTCGGCCAGCATCAGGATCTTGCCATCGGCCTTGGAATCCTTTGCCCAGGCGGTGAGCACGAAGATGTCGTTGGCCGAGGTGCAGGCGATGGTGTCGAACCCCTTCGCCGTCAGCTCGTCGTAGCGCTGGACGAAGCCCGGCATGTGATGGCCGTGGCAGGTAGGCGTGTAGGCGCCCGGCACTGCGAAAAGCGCCACCTTCTTGCCGCCGAACACCTCCGCGGTCTTCATGGGCTTGGGGCCCTCGGGCGACATGGTCATGAAGGTGGTGTCCGGCAGGCGGTCCCCGACGTTGATGGGCATGGGCGGCGTCCTCCAAAATGGCGTGGGCGATAAGCTCAGCCTGGACCTTAGTCGCTCACCTCGCCCAAGCCAAGCCGCCGCCGTCGGACCATCCCTCCGCGTCCGGCGGCGCAGCTCCAGTTCGTTGAACGGCATCAGAAGTCGAGGCCTCGGATCAAGACCCAGGTCTCGATTCCGGGGCTGATACCGCCAGGCTCTATCCCGCCCGGCGGCTTGCGGCGTCGGTGAAGGCGTCGACGAGCTGCGCCAGCTCGGACTTGCGGTCGGAATCCAGGCCCTTCAAGGCCTCGTCGGCGACGAGCCCGGCGATGGTGTTGAAGGGGTCCTTCAGCAGCTGCTGATACAGCCGCCCGGCCACTCCCTTGTTGGCGAAGGGATCGCGAGGTCCCCCGCGCACGGCGGCCACCTCGGAGGCCAGCCGCCAAGCCAGCAGCTCCACGTGCCGTTCCGGCGCAATCTCGCCGCGTGCGCCGTATTCGGCCGCATCCTCGGCCAGTCCGAGCATCGGCGCGCCTCGATGCTCCGGGAATCCCAGCAGCTCGTTGGGCGTGACGCGCAGAACGTCGCACATCTTGTGGATGAGCGTGAGGCTCGGCTCGACTTCCGCCCGCTCGTAGCGGGTGTAGCGATTCTCCTCGATGCCGAGGGCTTTGGCGAAGTAGCGTGCGCGCTCGAACCCGCCCTGCGCCCGCATGGCTTTCAGGCGCTTTGCGAATTGCGAACGCACTTCCGGTGCGAGAGTCTTAGGCATGACGCTCGCAGTTTCGCAGATCCGGCACAAAATGTAATCGTCCGACAATGCACATCTCAGGCGTATCATCTCTATATTTGTGAGCTAAACAGAGTAGCCAGCGCCACGGAAGCTTGAGCGTTGCTTGGTGGATTGGCCGCGCGAATGAGAATTGCAACTGCAAGGCAGCCGGGGCGCCGGAGGCAGCCCCGAGGCCCCGGACCCTCGCAAGACGGCCTCAGCCGGCTCCAGGCGCGGGGCGGGCCGGGCGGCGTGGATTGTCATTTGAACCGTGCGCCGGGGGTGGTAAGCAGCGGCGCCATGACGGATACGAGCCTCATTCGCAACTTCTCCATCATCGCCCACATCGATCACGGCAAGTCCACCTTGTCGGACCGGTTGATCCAGCTGTGCGGCAACGTCTCCGACCGGGAGATGAAGGAGCAGATCCTCGACTCCATGGAGATCGAGCGCGAGCGCGGCATCACCATCAAGGCGCAGACCGTACGGCTGGACTACCGCCACACCGACGGCAAGACCTACCAGCTCAACCTGATGGACACGCCCGGCCACGTGGACTTCGCCTACGAGGTGTCGCGCTCGCTCGCCGCCTGCGAGGGCGCCGTGCTGGTGGTGGATGCGAGCCAGGGGGTGGAGGCGCAGACGCTCGCCAACGTCTACCAGGCAGTGGACAACAACCTGGAGATCCTGCCCGTCCTCAACAAGGTAGACCTGCCCTCGGCCGATACCGACCGGGTCAAGCAGCAGATCGAGGACGTGATCGGCATAGACGCCAGCGATGCCATCCCCATCTCGGCCAAGACCGGCCAGAACGTGCCCGCCGTGCTGGCGGGCATCGTCGAGCGCCTGCCGCCGCCGAAGGGCGATCGGGGCAAGCCGCTCAAGGCGCTCCTCATCGACAGCTGGTACGACGCCTACCTGGGCGTGATCGTGCTGTTGCGCATCATCGACGGGGCGCTCAAGAAGGGACAGAAGGTCAAGCTGATGTCCTCGGGCGCCAGCTACCAGATCGAGCGTGTGGGCATCTTCCGGCCCAAGCAGGAGATGCTCTCCGAGCTGGGTCCCGGCGAGGTGGGCTTCTTCACGGCGGCCATCAAGCAGGTGGCCGATACCCGCGTTGGCGACACCGTGACGGACGACAGGAACCCGACGGCGGAGGCGCTGCCCGGCTTCAAGCCGGCCCAGCCGGTGGTGTTCTGCGGCCTGTTCCCCGCCGACGCCGCCCAATTCGAGGACCTGCGCGAGGCCGTGGCGCGGCTGCGCCTCAACGATGCCAGCTTCTCCTACGAGACGGAAAGCTCGGCCGCGCTGGGCTTCGGCTTCCGCTGCGGCTTCCTGGGGCTCCTGCACCTGGAGATCATTACCGAGCGGCTGGAGCGCGAGTTCAACCTCGACCTCATCACCACCGCTCCCAGCGTCGTCTATCACATCTATCTCGCCAACGGCGACAAGCTGGAGCTGCACAACCCGGCCGACATGCCGGAGCCCGACCGCATCGACCGCATCGAGGAGCCGTGGATCGAGGCCACCATCCTGGTGCCGGACGAGCACCTCGGCGGCGTCTTGAAGCTGTGCCAGGACCGGCGCGGGCGGCAGAAGAACCTCACCTACGTCGGCACGCGCGCCATGCTCGTCTACGAGCTGCCGCTCAACGAGGTGGTGTTCGACTTCTACGACCGGCTGAAGTCCATCAGCCGCGGCTATGCCTCGTTCGACTACCACATCAAGGGCTACGAGCCGGGCGACCTGGTGAAGATGTCGATCCTGGTCAATGCCGAGCCGGTCGATGCCCTCTCCATGATCGTGCACCGGGCGCGCGCGGAGAGCCGCGGCCGGGCCATGGTGGAGAAGCTCAAGGACCTGATCCCCCAGCACATGTTCCAGATCCCGATCCAGGCCGCGCTCGGCGGCCGCATCATCGCCCGCGAGACCATCCGCGCTCTGCGCAAGGACGTGCTCGCCAAGTGCTACGGCGGCGACATCACGCGCAAGCGCAAGCTCCTTGAGAAGCAGAAAAAGGGCAAGAAGCGCATGCGCCAGTTCGGCCAGGTGGAGATCCCCCAGGAGGCCTTCATCGCTGCGCTGAAGATGGACGAGAACTAGTTGGGGTCAGACCCTGCGTCCAGGTGAAGGCCGGGGGTGAACCCATGGTGCCGCCGCCGCTGGTCCGGCTCACAATTCCGCGCTATGATCGATTGAAATACTTGCAAAGTCATTCGGGTGGAGACGGTTCATGGCAATCGTTCTCGATACGGCGGCGGCTCGGCCGATCGATGTGTTCATCAGCTATTCCAGTGCGGATGTTGCCCACGCTGAACTGCTTCAGACGGCGCTGACCGCGCGCGGCGTCAAGGTGTACCGCGACAAGGCGGGAGCCAGACCGGATGCGAACGCAACGGGATTGACGCCCGGCCAGCATGTCGATTTTGCGCTGCCGGCCGCCCTGCGGGAAGCGAAGGCCGTTGTCGTGCTGTGGTCGGCGAGCAGCGTCGCTTCGGCCTGGGTGGCCCGCGAAGCGCACTACGCCGCTGTCGAAGGCAAGCTCGCGACCCTCCACATCGCCCCGTTCGAGCCAAAGCTAGTCCCAGCTATCTTTGCCCCATTTCACAGCGAGCCACTGACCGACACGCTGGCGAATCCCGACAACCTCCTCAAGCGGTTGGCAGAGCTGAGCGATCCAGTGGTCCGCAGCCGCCTGCGCCGCATCGACATCTCCCGCCTCCCAACCACCTACGCCACGCGCCTGTTCGGCCGCGAAGCCGAGATGGCGGACCTAAACAAGGCCTGGGACAGCGCCAACGCGGGCGAGATCGCTGGCAAGACCAACGTGCTCGTGCTCGACGCCATGGGCGGCACGGGCAAGACGGCGCTGGTCAATCACTTCGTGCAAGGGCTGGCGGCCCAGGGCTGGCGCGGGGCGGAGGCCGTGTTCGTGTGGTCGTTCTACAGCCAGGGGACGGACGAGAAGCGCCAGGCCTCGGCCGACGACTTCTTCAAGACGGCGCTGGCCTGGTTCGGCCACACCGGCGAGGCGCCTGCCTCCCAGCACGACAAGGGCGTGCGGCTGGCCGAGCTGATCGCGGCGAAGCGCGCGCTTGTGATCCTTGACGGCCTGGAGCCGCTGCAATACGGCCCGGCGCGCCGCGCGGGCGGCACCGGCGATGCGGGTGTGACGGGCAACCTCAAGGATCAGGGCCTGCGGGCGCTGCTGCGCCAGCTGGCCACCAGCAACCCAGGGCTCGTCGTCGTCACCACCCGGCTCAGGGTGCCGGACCTCGCTGGCCGGCCCGCCCCTGCTGTGATCACCGAGCGGCTGGGGCCGATCCCGACCATGGCCGGCGTCGAGTTGGTCCGCACCATCGGCGTCAAGGGCAGGTACGAGGAGCTGAAGGCGCTGGTGGAGGACCTCTCGGGCCACGCCATCGCCCTGACCCAGGTGGCAACCTGGCTCGTCAACTTCCGCGACGGCGACGTCCGCTGCCGCGACGAGCTGCCATCGCTGGTGGACTTGGGCGGCGACAACGAGCGCGATCCGTTCCGCGTCATGCTGGCCTACGAGACCCAGTTCAAGCGCCAGGTCACCGAGCAGCTGGAGAGGGGTCAGAAGCTCGCCGACATCGCCGCCGCCAAGCAGCTGGCGCTGCTGTTCCTGATGGGCCTGTTCGACCGGCCCATGGAGAAGGGCGATCGCGAGGCGCTGCTCGCGAAGCCGGCTATCCCAGGCCTGACCGAGGGGCTTGTGGGCCTCACGCCGGGGCGGATCGACTATGCTGTGCAGAGTCTGCGCGACCTCGGCCTGCTGCTGCCGAAGGACGAGGGCGCCCCCGGAGACCTCGATGCGCACCCCCTGGTGCGCGAGTACTTCGGTGCCCGGCTGGAGAAGGAGCAACCCAAGGCGTGGCGCGCGGCGCACGGGCGATTGTATGACTACTATAAGTTCCGAGGGTTGCCGGAGGCGTTTCGCAACAGCGAAGCTTACGGGGTTCTTGCCTATAAGGCGGCATATCCGCAGGGCGATCTAGCGGAGCGTGTCGATGGAGTGTTGACAGGTCGACGTACGAGTGAGAATTCGCCCAACCTGCCGCCGAGCTTCTTCTTCGCAGATAAGGACCGGCTCCGCTCTGCCGCCAAACTTGTCGACGGACCCGGATGGAACGAGGCTATTGTCGCGTTTCTACCGGAGACTGAGGAGGCGATGGCGCCGTTGTTCAATGCCATCGCTCACGGCTGCGCCTCCGGCCGGCACGACGAGGCCTTCATCGAAGTCCATAACCCCCGCATAAACCGCGGCAATGAGGCGTTTGCGACGGCGAAACTCGGCCTCTTCGGTTCAGAACTGGCGGCGCTCGCCCATTTCTTCGCGGAGCCGTTCGCCGTGCCAGAACCGAGGCTCTCGCCCGCGCGGCAGGCCCTGCTGCTCAGCCTAGCGGGTTTCGCCTTGCGTGCGCTCGGGCGTACCGCCGAGGCGGTGGAGCCGATGCGGGCCGATGTACGGATGGCCGTGGAGCAAGGGGACTGGACGGGTGCTGCAGCGGGCGCCTCCAACCTATCCGAGCTGCTGGTGACGCTCGGCCGCCTCAGGGACGATGCCGTCAGGGGCGAGGATGGGGCGGTCACTACCGCCTCGCAGTCAGCCATCTACGCCGACCGAAGCGGAGACGCGTTCCATCGCTCGAGCAAACGCTCCGCCCACGCCGACGCGCTGTTGCAGTCGGGCGCCTGGGTTGAGGCGGTCAAACACTTCACCGAAGCCGAAGCTATACAGCGTGAAAGTCAGCCCAGCTTACCGCTACTCTATTCGGTGCGAGGCTACCAGTTGTGCGATCTGAAGCTTGCCCAGGGCCGGGCTGGAGAGATGGAGGCGCGTGCAAGGCAGACACTGGCGTGGGCGCAGGCCGCATATGAACAATCCGGCGGTGGTGGCAGCCTCCTAGACATCGCTCTCGGCCACCTTTCCCTCGGTCGCGGTGCGCAACTGGCGGCGGCTTCGCCGCGCACCGTGGGAAGGGGACTCTTCGAGTCAGCAGGCGCCCATCTCGACACCGCCGTCGAGGGGCTACGCGCGTCGGGCAGCACAGACGATCTGCCGCGCGGCCTGCTCGCGCGCGCGGCCTATCACCGTGACGCCGGCAACGATAAGCTGGCGTCAAAGGACCTCACCGAGGCCTTCGAAATCGCCGAGCGTGGCGGCATGCGGTTGTTCCTCGCTGACTGCTGGCTGGAGAGCGCACGCCAGCGGCTGGCGCGGCCCGATCCTACCGAGGCAGCGCTGACCGCCGCCGCCAAGGCCATCGACCGCGCCGCGGCGATTGTCGCCGAGACGGGCTACCACCGCCGCGATCCCGACCTGGCGCTGGTGCGGGCCGAGCTGGCGCTCGCCAAGGTCGACGCCGCCGGCGCCCGCCCGCAGCTCGACGCCCTGATCGCCGCCATGCGCACCAACGACCTATGGAGCTTCCTGCCCGAGCTCGCGCGCTTGGCCGAGCGCCACACCCTCGCTGACCTCGCGCCCACCCTCGCCGACCTCTCCGCCCAGCGCGCGCGCTTCGATGAAGCCGCCGACGCTGCCTTCGAGGAGGCGCGCAGAATACGGCGCGCCGACGGCCTGGACGACGACATCATCGACGCCCGCCTCGCCGACCCGGAGTTCCGCGTGAGGCTCAACGCGGTGCTCGTTGCCAACGGCTACAAGCCATTGGATGAGACACCCATCGAGGAGCAGCGCAACGATGCGCGCCAGTACATCCTCGAGGTTGAGCGAAGGCAGGATAGCGACGCGAAGCAACAAGAAGCCGGCATCGACCCCGATGCGATCCCGGACGAGCTGGTCGACGGGATGCTCGGCGACGCTGACTTCCGCAAGATGCTGGATGAGGCTCTGGTCGCAAGCGATAACCCCAAGCTTGCGGATCTCGATGGAAATCACCAGCGCGCCTATGCGCGCGCCATGATCGCCGCGATGGCGCAAGCGAGGAACCAGAAGGGCACCACGGACGAGCGAGGTCCCGACTCGGTAGAATCAGCGGCAGCGGAGGACGGTGCGAAGCGGCAAGACTCCGGCACCGATCCCGACTCGATCCCGGACGAGCTGGTCGACGAGATGCTCCGCCAGTCGGACTTCCGCAGGATGCTGGACGAGATGCTGGCCCGGAGCGGCATCCCCAAACTCGCGGGTCTCGATGGAGATCGCCAGCGCGCGTACGCCCGTGCCATGATCGCTGCGCTTGCGCAAGCCGAAGACCAGAGGCTCGCCGGGGACGAGCCGGCCCCCGAGCCCACAGAACCCACGTCGGAGCCGCAGCCGCAACGACCCCCGCCACCCGCAGCCCAACCGCCGCAGGATTCGGCGGAGCGCAATGGCGGCGTCCTCGGACGGCTGTTTGGCCCATTCATGCGCCGCAAGAGCTGAGCGCAAGGCCGCGTCCTGCCTCCGGTCGGCGGGCGCATCGCGGGGCAAACCAGCAGAGTCTGACCCCGTTCACCCCAAAGGCGCCTGCCGCTCGATGTCCTCGCGTAGCCGCTCGATCAGCTCATACGCCGGGCAGGCGCCCGATGCGGCGGCCGTCATCAGCAGCCAGAAGCGGCCGTAGTCGTCGGCCAGACGGGTCGCCGGCGCTCGGCACTCCGCCGGGCCCTTCATCGCGGTCATGCGCAGCCAGACCAGATTGTTGACGATGGCGGACGCGAAGGCCAGCTGGCTCGCCACCTCGCGCGCGGTCGACGACGGGCTCCCATCCAAGAGCTTGATCGATGCCTGGTCGTTCTTCAGGCGCCTGCGCACCCAGACCAGCTCCAGCCACGTCGCGCTTTCCAGCGTGGCCGTGTCCTCGGGTGCTCGCTTGAGGCCTGCGCTGATCCAGGCCAGCAGCGTGGCGAACCCGTCGGCGTGGAACCGGGCGACATCCCCGCCCTGCTCGACGAGGCCCTTGCGGGTCTTGGCCAATATGGCCTGCGTCACCGCGAGCGACGGCGGTGTCGCCGACGCCGCGTCCATCCTGGCCCCAATCTGGCTGAGCACAGAGCGAAGCATTATCCGTTCTCCGATACACGACCGGAGCAAACAGTGAGTCGGCAAGCACAGGCAATGTCGGATTTGGCCCCGTATCGCTTTTGTTGCGCGGGGTGACGTAGG
>JBIOWI010000308.1:0-22751 GCA_044868325.1 Hyphomicrobiaceae bacterium | reverse complement strand
GCGACTGCCGACGCCCGACTGCCGAATCTCGACACCGTGAAACTTGACACATCAGCGCCAACTCTTCGAGCTTAAGCAGGCTAGACGTCTTTAGACGTTGCCCCGGCCGGAACCGTGCGACAAAGCTTGGCGTGCAGTGGCCGCAGAGACCAGCGGGCGAGACGCGCGCCCGTAGAGCTGCGGAGGGCAGCTGCCTTCTCACGGGACCCCCCTCACGACCGTGAGGGTCCTCCCGTGGGGCGACGGAGCCATTGAGGCCCTCCCTCAATGGCTCCTGTCTTTTGGGCGACGGCTTTAGCTTCTCAGCGCCTGATCCAAGTCGGCGACGATGTCGGGCGCATCCTCGAGGCCGCCGGAGAGGCGCACCACGTCGTCGCCGGCGCCGGCCGCCGCCCGCTGCTCGTCGGTCAGCTGCCGGTGCGTGGTCGATGCCGGATGGATGATCAGGCTGCGAACGTCGCCGATGTTGGCGAGGTGCGAGAGCAGCTTCGCATTCGAGACGAGCCGCACGCCCGCCTCGTAGCCGCCCTTGAGGCCGAAGGTGAAGACCGAGCCGGCGCCCCTGGGGCAGATCTTCTTCGCCAGGGCATGATAGGGGTTGGCCGGCAGGCCGGCGTAGTTCACCCAATCCACCTGCGGGTGCTCGGCGAGATAGGTGGCGACGGCCAGCGCGTTCTCGCAGTGCTTGGCCATGCGCAGCGGCAGCGTCTCGATGCCGGTCAGGATCAGGAATGCGTTGAAGGGCGCGATGGCAGGGCCCAGATCGCGCAGGCCCAGCACGCGGGCCGCCAGCGCGAAGGCGAAGTTGCCGAAGGTCTCGGCCATGCGCATGCCGTTGTAGCTGGGGTTCGGGTCCTGCAGCGCCGGGTATTTCTTCTTCGAGGCAAGCCAGTCGTAGGTGCCGCAGTCCACGATCGCGCCGCCGATGGAGTTGCCGTGGCCACCCATGAACTTGGTGAGCGAGTGGACGACGATGTCGGCGCCGAAGGCCTTGGGCTGGCACAGGTAGGGCGTGGCCAGGGTGTTGTCGACGATCAGCGGCACGCCGGCCTGCTTGGCGACGGCAGCGATCGCCGGCAGGTCGATGACAATGCCGCCGGGGTTGGCGATCGACTCGCAGAAGATCGCCTTGGTCTTGGACGTGACGGCTGCCGCGAAGGTCTCGGGCTTGGTGGCGTCGGCCCACACCACGTTCCAGCCGAAATTCTTGAACGCATGGTTGAACTGGTTGACCGAGCCGCCGTAGAGCTGGCGACCGGCCACGAACTCGTCGCCTGGCTGCATCAGGGTGTGGAACACCAGGGCCTGCGCCGCGTGGCCCGAGGCCACCGCCAGCGCCGCCGAGCCGCCTTCGAGCGCGGCCACGCGCTGCTCGAGCACGGCCTGGGTCGGGTTGCCGATACGCGTGTAGATGTTGCCGAACGCCTCCAGGTTGAACAGCGCGGCGGCGTGGTCCACATTGTTGAAGACGTAGGACGTGGTCTGGTAGACCGGCGTCACCCGCGCCCCCGTCGAGGGGTCCGGCGCGGCGCCAGCGTGGATGGCGAGCGTGGCGAAGCCAGGCTCCCTGCTCAAATCATTGTCGGTTGGCATCAACGGTCTCCTGGTTGCAATCGGCTTGGCGCAAGTGGCCCCACCGGACCCAATCCGCAAGCCCAAGTCAACCGGCACCGTCCCTGCCGGTACTTCTGTATTCCCCTGCCGGTACTTCCGTATGAGGCGTGCAGGAGACCTGGCGCAGCGCCGCCGCGGCTGCCTCGATGTGCGCTTGGGCTATTCCTCGGGGGCTACTTGCTTGGGGTCCAAGCTTGGCGGCTATTCCTTGCCGGCAATCGCATGATCCTGCACGCCGCGCCCGCTCAGGCGCGGCCGCCGGGCGGACAGGATGCCGACGTTGACGCCGGCCCAGCCGATCTCGCCCGACAGCCGGCCGTACTCGATCTTGATGCAGCGGTTCATCGCCACCTTGAGCCCGGCAGCCTCGGCCTCGGCCGCCGCGGCATCGTTGCGCACGCCGAGCTGCATCCAGATCACCTTGATGGCGAGCTTGTCCTTGAGCGCGATCGCCTCGCGCACCGCCTCGTGCGCCGCCGCCGGGTTGCGGAAGATATCGACGATGTCGACGGGGCCGGGGACCTCGGACAGCGAGGCATAGACGCGCCGGCGCTGGATCTCGCCGCCGGCCAGCCCGGGGTTGATGGGGATGACCTCGTAGCCCTTGCCGAGCAGGTACTTCATGGCGAAGGAGCTCGGCCGGTTGGCGGTGGCGCTGGCGCCCACCATGGCGATGGTCCGGGCCTCGGCCAGGATGCCCGCAATGTAGGCGTCGGAGTAGCGGTCGTGGTTCACGAGGGGATGCCCTGACTGGTTGGGGCCGGCTCCTGCGCGGGTCCGGCCGTAGCGCCAATATGGTTGCAACGCCCCGCCTGGGACAAGAGGATGCGGCGGTCCTTGCCCGCCATCGCCCCCGCGGCTATAAGGCGGGCTCATCGGCCGTTTCCGCCTCAGTGCGGCATCGGCATCGGCCGAGGTCGGGCGGAGCGTAGCGCAGCCTGGTAGCGCACCTGCTTCGGGAGCAGGGGGTCGCGAGTTCGAATCTCGCCGCTCCGACCAATACTTAGCTGTCCATCTGTACCTCTCGCGGGCCGATTGGCGGGCCGATTGAACCCAGTTTGAGCTCGCAGGGTGGGGATAACGGGCATTGCCCCCTGCCCCACCTGGTATCCTTGCGACATGGACATTCCGACCAGCCCCGACCTGTCGCGGCCAGCCGCGACATGTGTCGCACATCAACCAAAGCCTCCAGAGGAGGAGGCGGCGCGCCCGACGGAGCCCGACATGCAGCGACAGGGCGCGACAGAAGAGCCGGTGGCGTCGCATCATGTCGCGCGGCTCGAAAGGGAAGTCGAGCAGCTGCACGACGACCGCGATTTCCTTCGCGAGCAGACCAAGGTCAAGGACGGCCAGATCCACTCGCTGCTGGAGCGGGACCGCGAGACCAACATCCTCATCCGCGGCTTGCAGCAGATGCTGACGCCGTTGCTGGGCCGCCCGGCGCGTGAGCACTCCGCCGAAGATCGAGAGCCGGCTTGGAACGAAGGCGACGGCCGTCTCTGATATCGCGGCCAGGACGTGCACCATGCGGCGCACCGGACCTCAGCCTCAAGCCGTCCATGGCCGTCGGTAGCCAAGGAACAGCGCTGTCAGAATCGCTTTACAAGAACCTGATGTGGATCGCGCTGCGGCGCTGCTCGGCGCGATCGCGCAGCGTTCGGTGATAGCCATCGAGCCGGTACATTGGGTGGCAGAGGTCGTAGGCGTCATAACCCGTCTCAAACCGGATCGTGCGCCAGCGACCATCGCGCTGCTCACGCATGCTCGCTTTTCAACGATCGCCAGTCGAGCCGTCTGCCGGCGTGCGGCGAACATCTCGATTGCGCTCAACCACCACCTGTTCGACACGCTCTATCACGCGGTAGCGCTGGAGGAGCAGGCCACGCTGGTGACGGCGGACGAGGCGTACTTTCTCAAGGCCAAAGACCTTGGCTCCATCCGGCTGCTTCGCGATTCCCCGGCCTGATCCGAGGGCGGGCCGTCCATGGTCGGCACGGCTGCCCCGCGAATTCTCGGCTTGATGAACAGCCGCGCAGCCGGCAGCCTCGAACCGATTACCCTGGCGCGCCGCATGACAGAGCCTACCGCCCCCCAGACGTCCGGTCTTCTCGATGGCCTGCGCCCGGTCCAGCAGTGGGGGCTGCTCATTGCGGGCTCGGCGCTCCTGGCCGGCCTGCTCGAGGTCGTCGGCTTGCCGGCTGCCCTGCTGCTGGGGCCGATGATCGCCGGCATCGTGCTCGCCACCAACGGGGGCAGCGTCCGCGCCCCGAGGCTGCCGGTGCAGGCGGCGCAGGCCATCGTGGGGTGTCTGGTGGCGCGCGCCATCACGGCCGACATCGTGCTTGCGTTCCTGAAGGATTGGCCGCTCTTCCTCGGCGTGGTGCTGGCGATCGTCGCCACCAGCAGCCTGCTCGGCTGGACCATCGGCCGCCTCGAGGTGCTGCCCGGCACCACCGCAGTGTGGGGCACGGCGCCCGGCGCGGCATCGGCCATGATGGTGCTGGCCGGCGCCTTCGGCGCCGATGCCCGGCTTGTGGCCTTCATGCAGTACGTGCGCGTGGTGTGCGTAGCCGGGCTGGCGTCGCTGGTGGCGCGGCTGTGGGTCGGCCCTGCCGCGGCCGCCGCACCCCATGTCGTGTGGTTTCCCGCCGTCCCCTGGTGGGATTTTGGGATGACGCTCGCCGTTGCCGGTGCCGGACTGGCAGCCGCCGTCTGGCTCAGGATGCCGGCCGGCGCCCTGCTGATCCCTATGGTCGCCGGTGCCCTCGTCGAAGGTAGCGGGCTTGCGCACCTCGCGCTGCCGCCCTGGCTCCTGGCGCTGGCCTACGCCTTCCTGGGCTGGCACGTGGGGCTCGGCTTCACGCGCGCCATCCTGGCACATGCCCGCCGCGCGCTGCCGCAGGTGCTGCTCGCGACCTTCGCCATCATCGCCGTATCGGGCGGCCTCGCGCTGGTGCTCGTGCGGGCCGCCGGCATCGACCCGCTCACCGCCTACCTCGCCACCAGTCCAGGCGGCATGGATACGGTGGCCATCATCGCCGCCTCCAGCGCCGTCGATATGTCCTTCGTCATGGCCCTGCAGACGGTGCGCTTCGTGATCGTGCTGTTCGCCGGGCCGCCATTGGCGCGATTCATTGCTGAGCGAATAGCGAATAGGGAGTAGGGAGTAGGGAGTAGGGAGTAGGAGAGAGAGGCCAACTAGCTAGACTATCCCTATTCCCTATTCCCTATTCCCTATTCCCTATTCCCTACTCCCCTTTTTCTACTGGCACTTCTCGGCCAGGCTATCGACGGCGTCGTAGAACTCCTGGCCGTCCGCGGAATTCTCGTCGAGCTCGTCGGCGATGTCCCAGGCGGCGCTGAAGTCCGGGCCGATCCTGACCACCAGGTCCTCGATCTGCTTCTGGGAGGCGTCGTCCTCCTTGTCGCCGACGGTCTGCAGAAGCTTGTAGAACTCGCAGAACAGCTTGAGCCTGGCCGGGTCGCTGCCGACCGCCTGCACCGCCCTGATGGCCAGGCTCACCTGGGGGCTGGCTGCCGGAGCGGGACCGGCGCCGAGGACGGCAACCGCACAGGTTGCGAGAGAGACCATGACGATGCGCTTCACTATCACCTCCTTGTCGGTTGTCGCGTCCGGCCCCCGGCCGGGGCACTGATAACGCTGCAGCGCCAGGGTGTCACGCGGGTGTCACGCCGCCGCGCCACCCGGGCGCCCCGGACACGCTGTCGGCAGCGATCGCGGAGGAACGGTTTTGGGCTTGCCATCGGCCGCCCGATTTGGCTTAAGTACGCCCGCAACGCGACCGGCGGGCATAGCCCCGCCACCCGAAGCGAGCCAGCTCCGTGAGCCGTGTCCTGTGAGGCATGACCGCTCCATCGCTGCCCCGATCCAGGCTGGGATGCTTCCCGGCCCGGCAGCGCTCGGTCTCCTTCTGCTTACCGGCCCCTGAGCATCGGCAGTTCCGCCGCGATGCGGGACGGGCGCTCAGGGGATCGCGCAAGACAAAGCCTCAACCGTTGCACCGCCGGCGCCTGCTGCGCGCACGGCCCACCCCACAGGAAGACATCCCATGTCCCAGCCATCCGTCCAGCCCGAGGGCGCCGACGAGGCCAAGCCGCAGGCTGCCGCCAACGCCAACGACTCTGGGCGCGTCTACATCTTCGACACCACGCTGCGCGACGGCGAGCAGTGCCCCGGCGCCACCATGACCTTCGAGGAGAAGCTGGAGGTCGCCCAGTTCCTCGACGACATGGGCGTGGACATCATCGAGGCCGGCTTCCCCATCGCAAGCGAGGGAGACTTCGCCGCGGTCTCCGAGATCGCCAAGCGGGTCAAGCGCGCCGTGGTGTGCGGCCTCTCGCGCGCCGGCGAGGCGGATATCGACCGGGCCGGCGAGGCGGTGAAGGGCGCCAGGCGCCCGCGCATCCATACCTTCCTCTCCACCTCCCCGGTGCACCGCAAGTACAAGCTGCAGAAATCGGCCGAGCAGGTGCTGGAGATGGTGCAGTTCCAGGTCACCCGCGCCCGCAACTGGGTGGAGGACGTGGAGTGGTCGGCCGAGGACGCCACCCGCACCGAGATCGACTACCTCTGCCGCTGCGTGGAGATTGCCATCAAGGCCGGCGCCACCACCATCAACCTGCCGGACACGGTGGGTTATGCGACGCCCGAGGAATACTACGAGATGTTCCGCGCCGTGATGGAGAAGGTGCCGGGATCGGAGAAGGCGATCTTCTCTGTGCACTGCCATAACGACCTCGGCATGGCGGTGGCCAACTCGCTGGCGGGCGTGCGCGCCGGCTGCCGGCAGGTGGAGTGCACCATCAACGGCATTGGCGAGCGCGCCGGCAACGCCGCGCTGGAGGAGATCGTGATGGCGATCAAGACACGCGCCGACGTGTTGCCCTACCACGTCGGCGTCGATGCCAAGCAGCTCAACCGGGCTTCCAAGCTGGTATCGGCCGCCACCTCGTTCCCGGTGCAGTACAACAAGGCGATCGTGGGCCGCAACGCCTTCGCGCACGAGAGCGGCATCCACCAGGACGGAATGTTGAAGCACACCCAGACCTACGAGATCATGACGCCGGAGTCCGTGGGCGTCACCAAGACCTCGCTGGTGATGGGCAAGCACTCGGGCCGCAACGCCTTCCGGGTGAAGCTCAAGGAGATGGGCTACGAGCTGGGCGAGAACTCCTTCGAGGACGCCTTCAACCGCTTCAAGGCGCTGGCCGACCGCAAGAAGCACGTCTACGACGAGGACATCGAGGCGCTGGTGGACGAAGAGATCGCCACCCAGCAGGACCGCATGAAGGTGGTGGCGCTCACCGTCATCGCCGGCACCATGGGGCCGCAGTCGGCCACCCTGACGCTCGACATGGGCGACGGCGTGCACCAGACCGTGCAGGCCACGGGCAACGGCCCGGTGGACGCGACGTTCAACGCCATCGCCCGGCTGGTGCCGCACGCTGCCAAGCTGGCGCTGTTCCAGGTGCACGCGGTGACGGAGGGCACCGACGCCCAGGCCGAGGTGTCGGTGCGGCTCGAGGATGGGCCCGAGGCCGGCGGTCGCGCCGTCACGGCGCGGGCGGCGGACCCGGATACGCTGGTGGCTGCGGCCAAGGCCTACCTCAGCGCGCTGAACAAGCTGTTCGCCAAGCGCGGACGGCTGCACGCACAGGCCAGTGCGTAAGAGATGGGGTCAGACCCTGCGGGTCTGACCCCATGGCACCACCCATCGTCCGGAGCGATCTGCGTCGAGGCCCCGCCTCGGCGGCGGGAGCTGTGTGCCCGCCGCTCCGCCCCATACTCGGAGGCACTCCTATGAACGTCCCCTCACACGCCGCAAGCACGGCCCACGCCGCCGCCATCGCCGACCAGTTCACCCGCCAGGCGGCCGGCTTCGCCGCCGCCCCGGCGCTGCACAACCGGGCGGCGCTCGACTTGCTGGTCGAGGCGGCCCGCCCGCGTGCGACCGACGCGTCCCTGGACGTGGCCTGCGGCCCGGGCTCCGTGGTCGTGGCGTTCGCGCGCCGTGTGCGCCGGGCCGTGGGCCTCGACGCCACCGAGGCGATGCTGGAGGAGGCGCGCCGGCTGGCGGCGCGCTCCGGCGTCGGCAACGTCGCCTGGCATCGCGGCGATGCCTACGCCCTGCCGTTCGCCGATGGCGCCTTCGACATCGTCAGCTCCCGTTTCGCCTTCCATCACCTGCAGGAGCCGGCGCGAGCGTTCGCCGAGATGGTGCGGGTGGCCCGCCCCGGCGGGCGCATCGTGCTGTGCGACGCCTTCGCCTCCGACGACCCGGCCAAGGCCGCGGCGTTCAACGCGATGGAGCGGCACCGCGACCCGTCCACGGTGGAGTTCCGGCCGCTCGCGTTCCTGCGTGGGCTGTTTGCTGTCGTGGGGTTGCCCGAGCCGGAGGTACGGTTCTATCAGGTGCCGGCCGAGCGGGAGCGCGTCGTCGCCATGGCGTTTCCGGTAGGCGGCGACTACGCCGGGCTGCGGGCGATGCTGGATGCGTCGGTGGAGGGCGATGCGATGGGCGTCGGTGCCCGCCGCGATGGGGATACGATGCGGTTTGCGTATCCGGCGGCGGTGTTGGTCGCTGCCAAGGGCGGAACATAGTCGGCAGGGGTCGGCTGGCTCGTGGCCGAACGACCACAGCGTGGAAAGGGAAGTCGCTCCTTGGGCGTCGGATGGTGGTCCGGTGCCGCTCGGCGGGTTATGCTGATAGCTGGTGCAGTATCGCGTGGGAGGTGGCCGTGCTTGGCGAAGGCTCGGGATGCTGGTGGGGCTTGCTCGGAGTTCTTGCGCTGGCCATTGGTGGGTGTGCGACGGATGTCGCTGAGACCGGCACTGCATCGGGGGCTCGGGTGTCCAGTGCCAACGCGAGCTTCGATCCAAGCTACGCAGCCCCGTCAGGCTACCGGCAGGTGATCGCGCGCAACATCGCGGAGGCGTACGCCAAGACCAGTGCACCGATGAGCAAGATCCTCAAGGCGGAGATCACCGCGCCCGCCATAGGATGGATGGGCGCTTTCAACGGCGGCAACCGACCGATCGTGTGCGTGCGGCTGACGGTTAAGTCGGAGGGCCTGTTCTCGGATCAGGCGACCTCGGTAACCGGCTATTCCTTCGAGAAGGGACAGGTAGCGGATGTGTTCAACCCGGAAGCCATCAACCCCGCCTTGGGCGGCGCGGTCGGGGCCGCCATCAGGAACGCCAGCACCTGCGGCAACCTCACCTACGGTGCGTTCCCGGAGCTCATGCGCTTGAAGGGCAGGTGAGCGTGGAAGGCGCAGCGCTGTGCAGGTGGCGATGTGCCATGGGGTCAGACCCGCAGGGTCTGACCCCGGAAGAACGGTGCACGGGGATAGTCAATCTGCGTTCATTGTATATGTGGGCGGAGGATGACGGCGCGCCCCGCCTGTGGCATGATGCGCGCGCCTCGGAGATGGGGATCGCGGTGGCCGGCACCGTGCCTCAGATGGGAGCCGGGGTGCCGTAGTCCGGTGCGTCGGCTTGGCATGGCGGATAGGCCGTCCGAGCGTCAGCGCCGGCGGCAGATGCGGCGGCCGTGGTCGTTGCGCCAGCAGACGTAGCGGCTGCGCGGGATCAGGTTGGGGCCGCCGACCGCGTAGCCGGCCACGCCGCCGACGACGGCGCCCACCGGGCCCGCCACGATGGCGCCGACGCCGGCGCCGATGCCGACACCTTCCGCCTTGCCGGCCTCGGCGCTGCCGCTTCCGATCGACGGCGCGAGGGCGAGTGCCGTCGCCACCGCTGCAATCCTCCAGGCCGTGTGCATGGCAGACCTCTTTGGCTGAATCGGGAGTGTCGATTCGACACTCTACCGGGAAAGCGCCCCGCAATGTGGCGACGGCTCCGGGACTCGCGCCGCGATCCACACGCCCGAGTCCGGCGCCTGCTGTCGCTCTGCATCCCAGCATCCCCCGTCCGGTGGCGCGGCTGTCGATGCGGCACCGCGAAAAGGCCAACGCGCATTAACCACGGGGCAGGCGCCTCCGACGGGCGCTCGCCAAGTGTGTCGCACTGCGCCAAGCCCGCGGATGCGCAGATCCCGTGTGAGAAAGGCAGGCCAACTCTCGGAACGACTGGGAAATTCGATCGTTGACGCCGCATGCCCATGCGGCGGCTGGGTGTCACAACAGCGAACGAGGAGTACGCGCGTGCGATACTTGGTAACGGCGACGATGGCCGCCTCGGTGCTCGCCATCGGCTTGAAGATCGATCCCGCCGTGTCGCTTTCCCCGGGAGGCAAGCTCACCGGCGCGGACACGGCGGTTCACAAAGTGCAGCGGGACAAGGGCGGTGGTCCAGGCGGAGGTGGCGGCCCGGGTGCCGGAAGCCCCGGCATGGGCGGCGGCCAGCAGGGCGGCCCTGCGGCGCGCGCGCCCGGCGGTGGCGGCGGCGCCATGCGCGAGGGCGGCGGCATGCGCCAGGGCGGTGGCGGCATGCGCGAAGGCGGTGCGCAGTTCCGCTCAGGCGAGAGAGGCATGCGCGGCGATGGCGGCGGCCGGTCCCGCGCCGAGCGGGGCCTGCGCGGCGATCGCGGCACGGAATTCGGCTACCGCGAGCGCGGCGCGCGCGGCGATCGGGACCGCGACCGCGACAGGCGTCGCCACGGCCGGCGCGACGGTGGCTTCGGCCTCTATTTCGGGCCGGGCTACGGCTACGCCCCGGCCGGCTGCGAATGGCTGCGGCGCCGGGCGCTGGCGAGCGACAGTGCGTACTGGTGGCGGCGCTACAGGGCCTGCCGTGGCGGCTACTGAGGAAGCACGGTGAGATGGTGAGTGGTGAGGTGGTGAGGTTGGCCGTTCGACATGCGACACGGCTTGGCTTCCACCTTCGATGAAGGAATGCGTCGCGTCTGACAGGCGCCGACCGGAACTCACCATCTCACCAGGGGGTCAGACCCGCAGGGTCTGACCCCGAGCCTAGCGATGGTAGGGATGGCCGCTGAGGATGGTGGCGGCGCGGTAGAGCTGCTCGGCGAGGACGATGCGGGCGAGGCCGTGGGGCAGCGTCATGGCGCCGAGCGAGAGCTGCAGATGCGCCGCAGCGCGCACGCCGTCGCTCAAGCCGTCGGGGCCGCCGATCAGGAAGCCCGCGGCCGCCGTGCCGCCGTCGCGCCGCTCCGCCAGAAGCCTGGCGAACGCCTCGCTGCCGAGCGCCTTCCCGCGCGCGTCCAGCGCGACCGTGAAATCCGCCCCGCGCACCAGCCTGATGAGCGCCGCGCCCTCCTCCTCGCGGCGCCGGGCTGCGTCGCCGGCCCGGCTCTCGCCGGTCTCGTGCCAGGCGACGGGAGCTAGCCCTAAGCGCTTGGCGAGCGGCGCCAGGCGCTCCTGGTATCGCGCCATCAGCGCGCGCTCCGGCCCCTCCTTGAGGCGGCCGACGGCGGCGACGATCAGGCGCATGGGCGAAGCGCTTTGCAAGGAGCGGCGACAGACGCCGCCCGTCTACACCTCGATCCGGCCCTCCGCCACCCGCACGGCGTGGCCGCCGATGCGCACGGTGGCGAGCTTGCCGTGCTCGACCTCGACGGTGAGGGCGATGGTGCTGGGCCGGCCCATCTCGTAGCCCTGCTCGATGACGCGCCTGTGCGTCCCGTCGGGCAGGGCGTCGAAGCGGTGCACCACGCCGGCGAAGGCAGCCGCGGCGGAGCCGGTGGCCGGGTCCTCGGGAACGCCGAAGTCGGGCGCGAACATGCGGGCGTGGAAGCTCGAGGCGGTGTGCACCGTCTGCCGGCAGTAGAGGAAGGTTCCGAGCAGGCCCTGGCCCTGCAGCGCCGCGTCCCAATGCGGCGCGGCCACCCTTGCCTTACCGATGGCGTCGAGCGAGGTGACCGGCACGAAGGCGAAGACGTTGCCGGCCCCGTATTTCGTCGGCCGGTGGTTCTCGAAGCCGATCTCGGACGGGATCAGGCCTAGGGCGGCGGCGAGTCGGTCGGCCGGCGCCAGCGTCCCCGCCTCGGCCGGCAGCTTCGGGGCGTCGAACTCGGCATAAGGCGGCGCATCGGGCCGCAGCCGCACGCCGACGCGGACGATGCCGATGCCCTCCTCCAGCACGATCAGGGCATCCCCGCGGCCGGTCGGCTCCGGCGCCCTCAGGAGGGCCAGCAGCGCGCCGGTGCCGACGGTCGGATGGCCGGCGAAGGGGATCTCGCTCGCGGGCGTGAAGATGCGCACGCGCGCAGTATGGGCGGCGTGCTCCGGCCGCAACACGAACACCGTCTCGGACAGGTTGAACTCGCGCGCGATCCTCTGCATGCGCGCCCCGTCGAGGCCGTCGGCGTCGAGCACCACCGCCAGCGGATTGCCGCCGTAGCGCTCATCGGTGAAGACGTCGAGCACGTGATAGGGAAGCTGCATGTCAGGTTTCAGGTTTCAGGTTTCAGGTTTCAGGTTTTAGGTTTCAGGGATTAGGCCAGTTTCTCTCTAAAACCTGAAACCTGAAACCTAAAACCTGATCTACCCACGGGGGGCGCGCCGCACGTCGGGCGTATCCCAGGCCAGGTGCTGGCCCCCATCGAGGGCGATCATCTGGCCGGTCATGGCCGGGGCGGCCAGGATATAGCGGATGGCGTCAGCGATCTCGTCGGGCGTCGTGCCGCGGCCCAGGATGGTGGCCTCGCACTGGCGGCGGAACTCGTCGTCGGTCTGGTGGGCGCTTTTCAGCACCGGCCCCGGGCCGATGGCGTTGACGCGGACGCGCGGGGCGAGCGCCTGCGCCAGCGTGCGGGTGACGCCCCACAGGGCCGTCTTGGAGGCCGCATAGGAGAAGAAGTTGGGGGTCGGCTTCCACACCCGCTGGTCCACGATGTTGATGACGTTGCCCGAGGCGCCCTCGGGCAGCGCGGCGGCGAAGGCCTTGGCCAGGAAGACCGGAGCCTTGACGTTCACGGCGTGCTGCATATCCCATACCTTGGGGTCGAGGCTGGCGACGGTGTCGAAGACGAACGTCGAGGCGTTGTTGACGAGGCACGTCGGGGCCCCGAGCGCGGCGGCGCAGGCCGGCACGAGGCCCGCCATCTCTCCGGCATCGGCGAGATTCGCCTGCAGGACGGCGGCCGTGCCGCCGCCCCTGGCAATCTCCTCCGCAAGCTGGTCGGCCTCCCGGCGCGAGGCGTGGCAGTGCAGGCCGATGCGCCAGCCGTCGGCGGCGAAGCGGAGCGCGAGCGTGCGGCCGATGCGCTGGGCGGCACCGGTGATCAGCACGGTGGGCGGGGCTGGCATGTCCGGCATCCCTCGAGCGGCCTCCAGGTCAAGGCGGGTCGGAGCCGTTATCCTCCTGTCCTCCGACCTATCAGACTATATCGCTTTCTATCGAAAGGGGTCGGACCCTGTCGCTGCCCTCTATAGCTGCCGAGATCGTTGCCCTGAGAACGCCCAAAAGAACGCAAGAAACTGACCAATTCTTAGGCAGCTCCCGCCCGAAAAGTTGTCGTTCCATCAAGACTGTGGCGCAGCCGGCACGGGGCCTGTCGGACTGCGTGCTGGAGGACCAATACCTGTTGCTTAACGGAAGTGTCACGCACGATAAAGGACACACGACGAATCGGTAGGGAAGCCACAATGTCCATCAAAGCTACAAGTTTGGGGGCCGCATCGCTCTTGGCAGCTGCGGTTTTTGCAGGTCCGGCTCTGGCCGACGGTCTGCCCGGGCGGGGCAGGGTCGCAGCACCCGTACCTGAGTCGCGGGCGTGCTCGACCACGGCCAACGTCGGCCTGACCACAGACTACGTGTTCCGCGGCTTTTCGCAGTCTGCCGAAGAGCCCGCCATCCAGGGCGGTGTCGACTTCACCTGCGGCAGGTTCTATGCGGGTGTTTGGGGATCCAGCGTCGACTTTGCTGGCTTAGTCAGTGCCGAGGTTGACATCTACGGCGGCTTCAAGCACACGACCGGCCCGATCACTTGGGACGTAGGGCTCATCTACTACGCTTACGCCGGGCGGTTTGCCGACGACATCGACGCCAACTTCCTCGAGTTGAAGCTTGGCGCGAGCGGCGAAGTTTGGAAGGGCGGCACCCTCGGCGGTACCGTGTTCTACTCGCCTGATGCTCAGTTCAGTGTCGGTCCCAGCTGGACGTTTGAAGGCACACTGGCGCAGGCTCTTCCGAAGTTCCATATGTTCACGCCCACCGTCAGCGGCACGGTGGGTCATGTCAACTTCACCGACATCGATGGGGACTACACCTACTGGAATGTCGGCCTGACGCTCGGCTTCCTGGAGAAGTGGTCGGTTGATGTGCGCTATTGGGATACGGATATCGACGGCTGCACCAGCGGTGTATTCTCCTGCGACTCGCGCGTTGTGGGTACCGTGAAGTACACCTTCTGATTTCGGACCTGAGCTTTCCGACGGTTCCGGGCCCCTCGCGGGGCCCGTTTCCGTTTGAGGCTCTGGAGACGCGCGCTCTCCTCTGCATTGGCCGTTTCCGCGCTTTCCCATTGATGCGCGAGGAAATAACCGGTCCGCAGCCCGCAGCGGGCCGTCAGTCCATTCGTCCGGCGCGGTCCCATATTGGCTGACTGCTAGAGCTGTGTTGCCCGGCCGGCACGGTCTTTCCCGCGCCTGTGGACGGCGCGTGGAAAAGGTTGCGACCTGACGTTCGCACCCGCGAAAGTTGTTGAAATGCGAATCGGCGGGGATGCGACGATGACGAGGCCAATCGACAATCTCATATTTCTGGGGACTGCCGCGCTGCTGGCAGCGGCGCTGCTCGCGGCTCCGGCGCTTGCCGACGGAATGCCGAAGCGCGGCCGTGTGGCCGCGCCGGCCCCGGCGCCCGAGGCACGACGGTGCACGCTGTCCGCCAACGTGGGGATCACGTCGGACTATATCTTCCGCGGCTTCTCGCAGACCGCGGAGGGGCCGGCCATCCAGGGCGGCTTCGACGCCACCTGCGGCATCTTCTACGCCGGCGTGTGGGCATCGAGCCTGGACTTCGCGGGCGGACTGGGCGGGACCGCCTCCATCGACACCATCTTCGATGCCAGCGTCGAGGTCGACGGCTACGCCGGCATCAAGCCCAAGACCGGTCCGATCGCCTGGGACATCGGGTTCATCTACTACGGCTACCCGAACGCGCTCGACCTCAATCTCGGGTTCGGGCGCCGCTCGCTCGACTGGTACGAGCTCAAGCTCGGCGCCAGCGCCGAGATCTGGAAGGGCGGCACGCTTGGGCTGACCGTCTTCTACGCGCCGGACTACCAGCTGGAGTCGGGGGAGACCTGGACCATCGAGACCGGCTTCGTGCAGGCCTTCTCCGCGTTCTGGGGCTTCACGCCCTCGGTCAGCGCGCTCATCGGCTACCAGACCAACGAGGGCACCGCCAGCTACCGCTTCTCGTTCGGCAACGGCGACGACGAATATTTCTACTGGAACGCCGGTCTGACGCTGGGCTTCCTGGAGAAATGGTCCCTCGACCTGCGCTACTGGGACACCGACATCTCCAACGCCGGCAGGTTCTGCGACCTCGCCACCTTCCAGTGCGACGAGCGCTTCGTGGCGACGCTGAAGTTTGCGTATTAGCGGCAGTCGGGGGTCGGCAGTCGGGCGTAGCCGGTGGCCCCCCGACTGCCGCTTTTGTCAATCGGACTGAAGGGACCGGATCAGGCCCCGCAGCATTTTGCCGACCACGTCAGCTTGGTCGAGCACCGGCACTGGCCGTGAAGCCATGTCGCCAAGAACCCTACTCGCAAGCAGGACATGTGTCTCCAGCTCCTTGCAGGAGCCTTGAACGATACGCAGGAACTGGAGGTAGGACCCTCTGTTGTCCCGGCCATATCCTTCGGCAATGTTCGCCGGAATCGACATGGCAGCCCTCCTGATCTGGGCGGTGAGGCCGAACAGCTCATGTCTTGGAAAGCCTATCGTGTGCCGGTACGCCATTTCAGCGAGAAGCATCGCCTCCTTCCAGACGCGCAGCTCTCGATATGACTGCAGTGGTGGCATGTATCTGCTCCCTGAAGAAACGCCGTCCGGGATCGGCAGATATTATCAGCACCCCGCTCTTTTGTATCCTCGTCAACGGCTTCGGCAGTCGGTGGTAGCAAGAAGTATATCCCGACTGCCGACGCCCGACCCCCGACTGCCGCTTTCGCACGCCATCTTCTAGGGGCAATACCAGGGCATTGCCCCTATCGCACCGGCGGCACGTACATGCGCTCCGCGGAGCATAGCCGCCGCTGGTCCTCGTTGCGGCCGCAGCTGCGGAACTCGCCGGACTTGGTGAAGCAGATGCGCACCTCCTTGAGGCGGTGGCCGGCGCCGCCGCAGCGGACCGACATCATGTCGGGCTGCAAGCCGGGGTTGGCCTTCAGGAAGTCGTCGATCAGCTCGCCCACGCCCACCGTCATGCGCTCGTCCTTGACGTCCACGTAGCGGGGCGGGAGCTTCACCTTCTCGTAGAGCTCCCGGGACAGCTTGAAGTAGCCGTCCACGCCCAGCCCGGAGCAGGTGCCGTGCTTGCGGTACTGGTGGAACGCCAGCCGCTTGCTCGGCATGATGTCGAGCATGCGGTCGGCCACCGGCCCCGGCACCCAGCCCCGGTCGGCGCTGCGGCACTCCTGCGGCCAGCCGCGCTCGCGCTGGGGCCACAGGCCGTGCAGCACGAAGGCGTAGGGCCGCCCGTTCCGCTTGCGGTCGCACTGCGGGTCGTCGCGGTCGTCGCCGCCCTCGACGCAGTAGGTGGGGCTCCAGGACAGGGCCAGCACGTAGTAGTCGAACACGCCGGCCTCGTTGCGCTGCGCCAGCGCGGCGCCGCCGGTGCCGACGGCGAGCGCGAGTACGGCCAGCGCGATCCTTGCGATGCGAGCGAGCTGCATGGACGAACTCTCCCTGGACGAATAATGCGCCCTCGTTGCATGCCGCCGGCGCGGCGTCAACTAGGTGTCAGACCCTCTGGGTCTGACACCATGGCTCGACACCATGGCTCCGGCGCGGGTCGGCGGAACGGCATCAGGTCCGGAGGTTCTGACACCTGCGCAAGGCCAGGCTCGCGGCAAGCCCTGCGGCGGCGATCGCCGCCATCGCCCAGTAGGTGCGTCCGCCCCAGGCGGCGTAGAGCTGGCCGGAGAGCAGCATGGCGCCGCCCATGGCGATGCCGGCGGTGGTGGCGGCGTAGAGGGCTTGGGCCGTGCCGGCGTGCCGCTCCGCCACCGCATCGGCCATGAGATAGAAGGCGCCGACGTGGGTGGCGCCGTAGGTGAGCCCGTGCAGGGCCTGCAGGAGCACCAGCGCCGGCAGGGGTGGATCGAGCCCCATGGCGAGCCAGCGCACCACCGATGCCGCCGCGCCGAGCACGATCAGCCCCGTGGCCCCGACCCGCCGCACCGCGGTCTTCGAGAACGCCATCAGGCCGATCTCTACGCCCACGCCGATCGCCCACAACGCGCCCGCCCAGCCGCTGGAGATGCCCTGCGCAAGCCAGTGCAGCGTGCCGAACGCATAGAAGGTGGCATGCGCCGACTGGACCGCGCCGACCGCCAGCAGGAACGTGAGAAAGAAGCGCGAGCGCAGAAGGCCCAGGGCATCGGCGAGCCTGATCCGCGGCCGCGCGGGCGCCGCTGTCGGACCGCTATTGCGCCCGATCCGGCCGAGCCCGTGGGCCGCCAGCGCCGTGAGGGCGGCCCCGATCGCCACCAGCCAGACGGCCGCCGGCGGGCCGAGGCGGTCCACCGCCAGGCCGCCGCAGAAGGTGGCGGCGATGAAGCTGAGCGAGCCCCACAGCCGCATGCGGCCGTAGTCGAGCCCCGCGCCGGTGACGCCGCGCATCGCCACCGTCTCGGCCAGCGCCATGTTGGTGGAGGCGGCAATGGAGAACAGCAGGCTCAGCAGCAGGACCGGCCCGAAGCTGGCGCACTGCGTCAGCGCGAGGATGGTGGCAAGCCCGCCCCAGGCCAGCGCAATCAGAAAGCGGCGATGATCGCCGCTGCGGTCGGCGGCGAAGGCGATGGCGGGCGTCACCGCCACGCGCACGATCATCGGCGCCGCGGCAATGACGGCGATCTCGCGCGCGCTGAGGCCGATCCAGTCGAGCCACACGGGCAGATAGGGCAGCTGGGTGCCGCCAACCGCGAACACGGCCGCGAACAGCAGCGAGATGCGGGTTGCGGGGTCAGACCCCTTTCCCGGAACGCCCCGCTTTTCCTGCGACCGTGGACGAAAGGGGTCTGACCCCGCTTGCGGCCCGCTCATCGATCGCTCATGCGGCCTGGCGCGGCTCCTGGATGATCTCGGCGAACAGCGCTGGATCGATATTGCCGCCCGACAGCACGGCCATCGCCGTCTTGCCCTCCAGGGGGAGCTTGCGCGCCAGGATGGCCGCCAGCGACACCGCGCCGCCCGGCTCCACCACCAGCTTCAGCTCGCGGAACGCGAAGCGCACGGCCGCCTTGGCCTCCTCGTCGGTCACCGCCAGCCCGCCGGCGAGGTTGCGCCGCGCCACCTCGAAGGTGATCTCGCCCGGCATCGCCGACATGAGCGCGTCGCAGATGGAGCCGGACAGCCGCTCGTTGCGCTCGCGCGCGCCCCGCGCCAGCGAGCGCGCCAGGTCGTCGAAGCCCGCCGGCTCCACGCTCCAGATTTGAGTCTCCGGGCTCGTCTCCTTCACCGCCAGCGACACGCCGCCGATCAGCCCGCCGCCGGACGCGCCGACCAGCACGATGTCGGGCTTGAGGCCCAGCGCCGCGGCCTGCTCCATCATCTCAATGCCGACGGTGCCCTGGCCGGCGATCACGTCCGGGTCGTCGAAGGGGTGCACGTAGGCCGCGCCACGCTTGGCGCACAGCTCGCGGGCGATGGCGTCGCGGTCCTCCGTCACGCGGTCGTAGGCGATCACCTCGCCGCCGAACCCCTTGGTGCGCTCGATCTTCAGCCGCGGCGCGTCCGACGGCATCACGATGGTGGACTTGAGGCCGAGCAGCGTCGCCGCCGCGGCCACGCCCTGCGCATGGTTGCCCGAGGAGCAGGCCACCACGCCGCCGGGAAAGGCGGCCTTGTCCACCTGCGCGATCTTGTTATAGGCGCCGCGGAACTTGAAGGCGCCCACGCGCTGCAGGTTCTCGGCCTTGAGCAGCACACGACCGCCGGCGATGGCGTTGAGCGCGGGATGCTCGATCAGCGGCGTGCGGCAGGCGAGCGTCCCGATCCTGGCACGCGCCGCCACGACATCGGCATAGGTGGGCACTGGCCGGACCATCGCGCTCTCTCCCACTGAGGACCCGGAGCCAACGAGAGCGCCACCCGCGCCTCGCTGTCAAGCGCAGCCGGCCATCTTCCCGCGTGAACGAATGCTGCCGCGATGATTCCTCGATAGCCTCCTCGGTGTCGAGCGCCTCGGCGGCGTCAAAGGGTGCCGCCTTCAGGGCCACAATCGTTATTCCTTCCTCCCGTCGCCCTCGGGACGATTGTGGCGAGGCTTGCCCGTGTGGATGGCCCGAGGGGCGGCGGGGAGAGGGAGACCCGCGCCACTCGCCTCTCTCGCGCCACAGGCGCAGGGAGAATCAATGCAGCACCGGCCCCTTGAGCAGCTTTCGGCGATCGGTGGAGCGCACGCTCACCTCGAAGGTTCGGCCCTCGCGGTTCATGGTGAGCGGCACGGCAACGCCGGCCTCGCCCAAGGCCCAGACGCGGCGGAACAACTCCGCCAGGCTCGACACCGGGCCTCCGGCCACGGCCAGGACGATGTCGCCCTCGCGCAGGCCGGCCTGCTCGGCGGGCCCGCGGTCGGCCACCCCCAGCAGGGCGACGCTGCTGCCGATCTCGGTGGCGTAGAGGCCGAGCCACGGCCGCGCCGGCCGGTTGGGCCGGCCGATGGTGGCGAGGTCGTGCAGGATCGGCTTCAGAAGGTCGACCGGCACCATCATGTTGGCATCGTCGCTCTGGCGCGAGCGGTGCGGCAGCGGCCGCCCCGGCTCGGCGCTCACCGCCTGGATCTGCAGCGAGCCTATCCCTAGGAGCTCGCCGCTCGGTCCGATCAGCGCGGTGCCGCCCCAGAACGGGTGCGCCGGCGCCGTATAGATTGCCTCCTCCAGCAGGTACTCCCAGTAGCCGGCGTACTCCTGCTTGGCGATGACCTGCGCCGCCACCGAGCGGCTGCGGCCGCCGGAGCCCGCCACCACCACCGGCATCCCCACCTGCACCTCGCTCGACTGGCCGAGCGCAAGGGTCGGCTCGTCGAGGTGCGCCAGCGCCTGCACCAGGCCGAAGCCCGACTCCTGGTCGTAGCCCAGCACGTGGCCCGGCACCGTGCGCCCGCCGCTGAGGCTCAGCCAGATGGTCTCCGCCTCGGTGATCAGATAGCCGATCGTGAGCACCAGGCCGTCCTTGCGGATCAGCGCGCCGTGGCCCACCCGCTCCGTGCCGAGGATGTCGGCGGTGAAGGCATCGAGCGGCACCAGCGCCCGGATGCCCACCATGGCCCCCAGCACCTCGTCCAGCTCGTACTCGTAGTCCTCAGGCTTCGGATGCACGGCCTCTCCACCGGCTGCTGAAAAAGACACGGGTGCTGCTCCTTTCCAATGTAACGCCTTTGCAGCCCTACCGCCACAATCGTACTGCCCGCCTAGCGCCTCCGTGAAGGCCTCTGGTAAGAAGCCAGGCCCATTCTCAAGTCAAGGGGGAGAGCGTCATGGCGGCCTTCTTCGCGTTCCTGCATCATGTCTCGGCGTTCGTGCTGTTCGCGGCTCTGGTGGTGGAACTCGTGCTGTTGCGGAGCACGCTGACGGTCGAGAGCGCACGCAAGATCGTGCTGGCCGACATGATCTATGGCATCTCGGCGGGCGTGCTCCTGCTGGTGGGGCTCGGGCGCGTGTTCCACTTCGAGAAGGGCGCCCTCTACTATTTCCACACCTGGACGTTCATCACCAAGCTGTCGCTGTTCATCATCATCGGCCTCATCTCCATCATCCCGACACGGGAGTTCCTGCGCTGGCGCGCCTCCGTCAAGGCTGGGCAGGTGCCCGCCGTGGCGCCCGAGAAGCTCAAGTCGGTCGGCATGATTGTCCACATCGAGCTGACGGCCATCGTGGTCATCCTGCTGATGGCGGCGTTGATGGCCAAGGGCATCGGAATCGTCGGCTGAGGGTTGAGGCTAAGAATGCGGCAGTCGGCAATCGGGGCGACACCGCGTTCCTGCCGACTGCCTACTCCCGACTGCCGGTCCATCTTCGAGCGCGGCAAGCGTGTGTACCGGATCGCATCGATTTTCGACCTCGAGAATTTCGGCTTGCCAGATCCTGGCAATTCAAACTGAATCGCTGTGAACCAAAGAAATGGGAGGCGCATCGATGGTCGCCATCGCCATCCTCGACGACTACCAGAACGTGGCGCTCAGCATGGCCGACTGGTCGGGCCTGCAGAAGCACCACAGGATCGTGGTCTTCAACCACCGGCTGCCGGACGCGGAGGCGGCGGCGCAGGCGCTGGCCGAGTTCGATGTCGTCGGCATCATGCGCGAGCGCACGCCGTTCCAGCGCGCGCTGTTCGAGAGGCTGCCAAAGCTCAAGCTGCTGGTGACCACCGGCAAGCGCAACGCATCGATCGACCTGGAAGCGGCCAAGGCCCACGGCGTGACGGTGTGCAACACCGGCGGCGCCGGGCACGCCACCACCGAGCTCGCCATCGGCCTGATGATCGCACTGGCCCGCCATCTGCGGGAGGAGTTCCACGCCATGCGGCCGGGCGGCGGCTGGCAGACCACGCTGGGCTTCGACCTTGCAGGCCGGACGCTCGGCATCCTGGGCCTCGGCAACCTGGGCTCAAGAGTGGGCCGCATCGGTGCCGCCATGGGCATGAAGGTGATCGCCTGGAGCCAGAACCTCACGCCCGAGCAGGCCAGGGAGCGCGGTGCCGAGCGCGTCGAGAAGGACGAGCTGTTCCGCCGCTCGGACGTGATCTCGATCCACCTCGTGCTGTCGCCGCGCTCGCGCGGGCTCGTTGGCGCGCGCGAGCTGGCCCTGATGAAGCCGACGGCGCTGCTGATCAACACCTCCCGCGGCCCCATCGTCGACGAGACGGCCCTGCTGGCGGCGCTGAAGGAGAAGCGCATCGCCGGCTTCGGCGGCGACACCTTCGACGTGGAGCCGCTCCCCTCGGATCATCCGCTGCGCGCCGAGCCGCGCGCGCTGCTCACCCCGCACCTGGGCTACGTGACCGAGGAGACCTACCGCGACTTCTACGGCGGCATGGTCGCGGCCATCGAGGCGTGGCTGGCGGGCAAGCCCATCAACGTGCTGGCGTGACGCCTGCCAAACGGCCTCTTGCGTGTTGAGGCGGCTGCGACTACTTAGAGTTTGACCGATATCGCTGGTAGTATCATCAGATGGGCCAGCGTGATAAGCTTCTCAGGGCATTACGGTCCAATCCACGAGACGTACGGCTGGCTGACGCATGCAAGGTCGCAGAACTCCTCGGCTTCCAGGAAAAGGGAGGCAAGGGACAGCACAGGGTCTTCGCGAGACCGGGCGAGCCTACGATCCTGAACTTCCAAGACCGCGGCGACGGCAAGATACCGACCTATCAAGCAAAGCAGCTGATCGCGATGCTGGACAAGTACGACGAGCCATGAGCGAGACGCTTCGATATCCGGCACACGTGTACTGGAGCGATGACGATGAGGGATATATCGCCATTGCCCCCGACCTGCCCGGATGCTCAGCCTTCGGCAAGACGCAAGAGAGAGCGCTGGGCGAGCTGCAGGACGCAATGGCGGCATGGCTTGAAGCCGCTGAGGCGGTCGGCAATCCGATCCCAGAGCCGTCGCAGCCGCCAGACGTGTCGGCGTACAGCGGCAAGGTCTTGTTGCGCACGACACGCGAGCTGCATGCTCAACTGGCGCACGCAGCCAAAGACGAGGGCGTCAGCCTGAACCATTACATCAACCAGGTTCTGTCATTGGCGATCGGCCGCCGCACCGCACCACGGTTGTCCGCAAGACGGCAAGCGGGCTGAACTTGGTTATGGCGCCGAGCGCGCCGAAACAACCTCAAGCTCAGTATCGAGCAATCGCAATGACGACGAATATGATGCCATCCAAAGTTCCTGAAGCACGGCCGCTACGACGGCGCCCAGCGCGCCTACTACTTTCAGGCCGAAATAGGTGTCAGACCCGG
>JBIOWI010000307.1:0-2553 GCA_044868325.1 Hyphomicrobiaceae bacterium | reverse complement strand
CACCATCAACGAGACGTCCTCGGCGATGGCGTCATCTAGCGCATCGAGCACGGCAACGGGCGTCTTGTAGTCGTCGACTCGGGCGGCGAACTCTATCAGGTTGCTCCGCATGATCTGCTCGATCCTTGCGGAGTCGCTCCTTGAGAAGAGCAGTGGTTTGGTGTGCCCTGGGACGTTCTTGAATGCCGCCGTGGACGTGTTTTGCACTTGCTCGTGATGCCGCTGACCCATTTGATCTCTCCAACGTTTGCTCGACCGTCGCGGCTACGATGGGGCTGGCACCAGCAATCAGCTATGCGGGTTCCCCGCAAATGGGTGTGGGGGTAAACCCCGAGGTGGAGTTGCGGCTGGGCGGCGTTCCGCCGCCCCCCTGGCGGCGCACATTAAAAAGGGGCGCGCATCGCCAAATCGCTCACCGAGACGCAGCAGGCTCCTCGCTGCCCCGTTGCTGGAACCGCGCAGCTTGGCGGAGGACCGCCTGGTCCCGACTCGGGCCTACTTCAGCTTGGGCGGCGAGGTGCGTGCATCCGCGCAGCGCTTGCCGTCCCAATAACGGAATTGCCCGCAGGTTTTGGCACGGACATCGCGGCCGCGGTAATAGTACCGCTGCTTGCGCGGCGTGGCGGCCTTTGACTTGGCGCCCGGGTTGGCTGTGGGCGTTCCCATGCCCATGCTTTGGGCGAACGAGCCGCCGGACCCGGCGAGGAGGATGGCCGCCGCCGCGGCGACCCATACGATCGAACGCATAGCCCGTCTCCTTTCGAGGTGACCCGAGCATCAACCCGCCCTTGCCTGCGATGGTTCCGCCGATCGTCCCGTAAGCTTACCGCCCAGGCTCAAGGCGGCTTCGAGGGCTGGCGAAGCCGCGCGCAAGGCTGCAGCCGCGGCCCTTCACCCGCCCAAGCCTCCGCTGCCGAATTTGGGACAAGTCTTGCATGTAGAACTTCCGAAACTTCGAGCAGGCGCGCCCCCCGGGCCCGCCGCGAACGTTGGAGGGGGAGTTCTGGTGCTTTGGAGGCGCGTCGGCGCGCTGGCCACTGTGATGGGCGTGTGCGCGGCGCTCCACAGCCCTCCGGCCAGCTCCGCCCAAAGTTCTGCCCAAAGGATAGCCAAGCAGCGCGACGGCACCCTCATGATCGCCGGGCGTCCGTTGCGATGCGGTAATAACCGCAACGTGCTCGATCCGCACCTGCCCAACCTGGGGCTGGCGGCGCCCGGCGTGGTGGTGTTCAACCCGCGCCTGCTCAACCGATGGTCCGATACCGTGCGCCTGTTCGTGTTCCATCACGAGTGCGGCCATCACCACGTGGGCGGCGACGAGCTGGCGGCGGACTGCTGGGCCGTCAAGGAGGGCGTGCGCCAGGGCTGGCTCAACCGCCCGGCGCTCACCCAGATATGCCGCTCGTTCGGCAACGGCCCGGCAACGTCCACCCACCCCTCCGGCGCCCGCCGCTGCGCCAGCCTCGACCGCTGCTTCGCCAACGCCGCGGCAACCTTCGCCAAGCAGCGGGCGACCACGCCCACCGTGGAGGCGAAGGCGCCGCCGGCGCCGCAGGCCACACCCAAGCTCATCCAGGAGCCCATCCTGAAACGCAGCGGCATGCGGCCCAGTCTGGACCCGAAATCGCAATAGGGCAGCGCCGCGCTAAAGCCTGTCGAGCAGGCCTGCCGGAAACAGCTGCTGCTCGCCGCGGCGAAACCGGCCGATGTCGACCCATCTGGCCTGACAGTCGACGCCGCCGTCGCGGAACTCGAAGACCTCGCGGCGATAGGCCTCGGCGCGGGCAAAGCCCGTGTCGAACACCATGGCGAGGTCGTGGCCCCGTGCGCCATGATGCTCGTAGAGGTTCTCCATCACGGCCAGCAGCCTCGGCTCTGTGATCGCCTCGCCCATCTCCTCGATGAACTCGCGCCGCAGCGTCTCGACGGCGCGCTCGCCGAACTCGATGCTGCCGCCAAGGGGCCGCCATCCCGTGACGGCGCCGAAGTCGTCCGGCACCACCGCGACCAGCAGCTCAGGCCCACGCCGGATGACACCGATCGCAAGGGCGCGTACGAACTGCGGCGGCCGCCACTGGGTTGACATGCGGATTCCCTGCAGGAATGGAGTACACTGGCGCGTGCGCTTGTGACCTTAAGCCAACCCTGAAGCAAGAGCGATGGCCGGGGTGGATCGATTCGTCGGCGGTCGGCAGCGGGCGCGGGCTGATACCGGGGAGGTGAGCGATGCAGAGCAAGCCAGCCGTACCGGGCGAGGTCATCCACGACGAGGTGCTGCCGGCGCGCGCCTATTGGTACCGGCCGATCGGCAAGGGCACCGTGCTGCGCATCGTCGATCTGGAGGGCTGCCAGGCCGTGGACACGCTCGTCTACGAAGCGGCCGACACGTCCATCCGCTACAACGCCGCCAACACAATGAAGCTCGCCGGCAGCGTCTATCTCTCAAAGGGCTGCGTGCTCTACGACGACCTGGCGCAGCCGCTGATGACCATCGTGGAGGACACGGTCGGCCGCCACGACACGCTGGCCGGCAACTGCAGCCGCGAGATCAAC
>JBIOWI010000306.1:0-14282 GCA_044868325.1 Hyphomicrobiaceae bacterium | reverse complement strand
CATTGAGGACGAGGCCTCAACGACCCCAGTGCCCCGCACTGTGCCGCGCGTGGCCCAAGACACGGGGGGCGTGTCAAAGGGCCGCCGCGCGGCAGCCGTGCATCGCAGCGATCCGGGTTTGCTGCGTACACCGCACTGGCAAGATGTCGCGGCCGCCTCACGTGCGCAACGTCTAAGAGCGTCTAGACCGAGGTTGGTCGACCCGCGCGGCACGAAATCCTCAGCGTTCCCCGTGTGCATTGGCGCAGCAGAGATGCGACCGGCGGGATTCATGCTCCGAGCCGCTCGGAGAGGCTGCGTCGGCGCAAGACCCATCACTCCGAATGGACGTAGCCGGCATATATTCGTCCGACAGCGTACGGCCGTTGTGCGATTTGAATCGACGGGCTGCGTTGCGGCTTGAAGCGTGCCCCCTGCCCCGCGCCTGCGCAGGCTGGCCCCGAGACGTGTGCCTCCCGGGAATGGCACGACAATGCTCTGGCGTCCCTCGCCCCTCAGGAGCGCAGGGGAGCCTTTGTGAACCGGCGTTTGCAGCTTGCCGGAGTGGCCGAGACTGCCGATTCCAATAGACCACGGCATGTTCGCTTTATGTTCGACGCCTCCACACTTCCGTCAAAGTGACCTATATGAGGGAATGATCGAAATTCCGCATGGAGGGGTCCATGTTGCGAGCCGTTAGCCGGGTGGTGCTGATCGTGGGCTCTGCCGCGTTGGGTGCAGCCGGCGCCGTCACTTGGCGTGCCGACCTGCTGGTCGGCTATGGGTTCGGCAGGGCGCTGGACGCCCAGAAGGCTGCCCAGCCCTTCGAGCTGGCGACGCCGGCAGGCCACCTGGACCGGACGGAGGTGGGCGACGAGGGCTACTGGCTCACGCGCACAACGTTTGCGGGGCAGGCTCCATTCGACGGACATCTGGCCGTCGGCAGCCGCATCACCGTCTCCGGCGCGGACGGCCGCGCTCGCACACTGGAGGTGGTGGGCATCGCCACGGTCGGAGCGCCTCTCCTCAAGGTCGCCGAGGACGGTGCAAGCGTGCAGCTCATCCGGGTGACGGCCCGCGTCGTGAGCGCGCCGGACGCCGGCCGCGAGGACCTGGTGCGCTTCTACGTTGAGGTGGACAAGCCCAAGCCCGCACCGCTGCCGGCGCCGCAGGCTGCGCTGGGCGGGACGTGAGGCGCCGGTGCGACGGTGCGGAAGCCTCTGCGGCCGCCACCTAGAGCACAACCAGATGCCGAGGCTCGGCCCGGCGCACCGCCCTCATAGAAATGCCTCGATCGAAGGTCACCAGCCGCCCACTGTTCTTCACGGCCAGCCCCAGCAGATAGATATCGGCGATCTGGTTGGGACCGAGGATGAAGGCAGGGTCGAAGAGCTCCTCGTCGGCGATGCAGATATCGTCTGGCCAGAACTCGTGATCGGCAAGCCCAGTTTGCTGCCGAAGCACTTTCAAGGCGTCAAGCATACGCGCCGGCCTCGGGTATTTGGGCTGGCAGACGATGCGGGCGAAGCCGTTCTGGGTCATCGGACAGCTCGCCCACCCCGCCTTGGCGTTCGCCGCGCACCACGCAATGGCCCGCTGGTGGTAGGTGTGGCCACTGTCGAAGAGCGGCAGCAGCACGCTCACGTCGAGAAGTGCCCGCATGCTCAATAGCCGCCTTTCCTGCGGGCCTCCTCCTCGTCGGCTTCCTCGATAAGCCGATCAACCAGCTCCTCGGTGACGATGACGCCGCCCCGGTGGGGAAGCTGGTACCAGCCGTCCTTCATGACGAAGCCGGCGACGGGCGCAGCCTCCTCGCTGAAGCCCGTCAGAGGAGCCTGTGTCAGCCCCCTGCGGGCCAGCTCGGACAGAACTTGGCCGGTCGTCTTCTTCTCGACCCGGGCCAGCTCCTTGGCCGCCTGCAGGATGTCGTCGTCAATGTCCAATGTCGTCCGCATGGCTCACCTCCTGCGTGTTCCCGCAAACTCAGTGAAACAGCTGGTCGGGGCCAGTACCCTTCACATCAGATGCTATCGCATCAGATGAACGTATGCAAGATGCGATCTTGCAATAATGTAGAATTTCCTCACAAAAGGGATATTGTCGTGCCTCTACAAGGATTCTCCACCGTCTTGTAGCGCTGCAATTTTTGGGCGCTCAGAAGATGCGGTGAGTGGTGGCATGGGACAGGATCGTCAATGTAGCAGTGCCTGGCGGCGACGACGAGGCTGGGGAGCTGTCATAGTGGACGGCAATCTTGGGGGTAGGTCTGAGCTGAATCGTCCGTCGTCGTTGGGGTCGACACGGCGTCAGGACCGATGTGTCGCTCTCATGAATTCAATGCCAAGGTCAGTGAACGTTACAAAAGTAACCGTGTGAACCCTGTTTGAAAGATCAATGGCATCAGCCTCGCACGAAAACGAGGTCTCCTCCAAAATTTGGAGCGCTTTGCACACTTCCACACTGATCCAGCTGTCCTGCTCTAGCTTGCTTCCTGTGGAAGTTCCACCCGCCTTCAGTTTGAGCCGAATTCCAGGAAAAATGACGCCTCGCTGTTCCCACTCTCTGCGAAAATTTGCGCAGGCCGTCTGCAATTCACTTTCGTACACGGCTTCCCACTCGTCGCCGGTCGTTTGCCGAGCCGCCTCCAAGGCCCTCTCAATCACCTGCTCAAAGCGAGGTCGCAACCAAACTTTCCAGTTGGCGCTCGAACCTTGCGATTTTTGAAGCAGTTCCCAGTGGTGCTCCAACAGATGAGCTTCCGACGGGCCGAGCTTGGAAATCAAATCGGTAAAGTATGGACGATGCTGGACACCCGGTTGGGCCGCCGTCAGAAGAAGATTTGCCCACCATTCTAGGAACTTGCTGTCGAGTTCTTCATTCGATGCGGCCTCCAAAAGCGGCACCAGTACCTTGTTCGGCACCGGCTGAACAGAGAGACCCTCAAGTTCTGCGCGCCGCTTCGCTCGTCTGGCAATCTCGACCAAGACCTCCTCGCGCTGCAATCTGATTCGGTCAGCCTTGAGACCCCTTTTCTCTGAGAACGGCCTGATTATGTCAGTCAGCGCGTCGAGAAGACGACCGGAACTCTCCTTAGGAATTTCCGTTTTGATATCGATCATTGCAATCTGCCGCTCTTGGGTGGGGCTGTAGAAGCCACTCTGATGTTGAGGAAGAACTATGTCACAGTGGAATATTGTCGTGCTTCTTCCAAGGATTTTCAACGGTTTTGTTGCGTAGCATGTTGAGCGCGCGACAAATGCGGCGGCGGGTGGTGTGGGGCAGGATCACCTCGTCGATGTAGCCGCGCTCGGCGGCGATGAAGGGGTTGGCGAAGCGGTCCTGGTACTCCTTGATGCGGGCGGCGATCTTGGCAGGATCGCCCAGCTCCGACCGATACAGGATCTCGGCCGCGCCCTTCGGCCCCATCACGGCGATCTCGGCGGAGGGCCAGGCGTAGTTCACGTCGCCGCGGATGTGCTTGGAGCTCATCACGTCGTAGGCGCCGCCGTAGGCCTTGCGGGTGATCACGGTCACCTTCGGCACCGTCGCCTCCGAGTAGGCGAACAAGAGCTTGGCGCCGTGCTTGATGAGCCCGCCGTACTCCTGCGCCGTGCCCGGCAGGAAGCCCGGTACGTCCACGAAGGTGAGAATCGGGATCTCGAAGCAGTCGCAGAAGCGCACGAAGCGGGCGGCTTTGCGGGAGGCGTCGGAATCCAGGACGCCCGCCAGCACCATGGGCTGGTTGGCGACGATGCCCACCGTGCGCCCCTCCATACGGGCGAAGCCGGTGACGATGTTGCGGGCGAAGGCCTCCTGGATCTCGAAGAAGTCGCCCTCGTCGGCCACCTTGAGGATCAGCTCCTTGATGTCGTAGGGCTTGTTGGGGTTATCCGGCACCAGCGTGTCGAGCGAGGCCTCCTCGCGGTCGGGGCTGTCCTTGGTGGGCAGCTCCGGCACGCCGGATTTGTTGTTGGAGGGCAGAAAGTCCATCAGCCGCCGCATCTGCAGGAGCGCCTCCACGTCGTTGTCGTAGGCGCGGTCGGCGATGGAGGATTTGGTTGTATGGACGCGGGCGCCGCCCAGTTCCTCGGCCGTCACCGTCTCGTTGGTCACGGTCTTCACCACGTCGGGCCCGGTCACGAACATGTAGCTCGTGTCCTTCACCATGAAGATGAAGTCGGTCATGGCCGGCGAATAGACATCGCCGCCGGCGCACGGCCCCATGATGACGGAGACCTGGGGGATCACGCCGGAGGCCAGCACGTTGCGCAGGAACACCTCGCCATAGCCGCCCAGCGCCGCCACCCCTTCCTGGATGCGCGCGCCGCCGGCGTCGAACAGGCCGACGATGGGGGCGCGGTTCTGCAGCGCCATGTCCTGGATCTTGGTGATCTTCTTGGCGTGCGTCTCCGACAACGAGCCGCCGAACACCGTGAAGTCCTTGGCGAACACGTAGACCACGCGGCCGTTGATGGTGCCCCAGCCGGTCACCACGCCATCGCCGGGGATCTTGCTCTTCTCCATGCCGAAGTCGGTGCAGCGGTGCTCGACGTACATATCGAGCTCCTCGAACGAGCACTCGTCGAGCAGCAGCTCGATGCGCTCGCGCGCGGTCAGCTTGCCGCGCTTGTGCTGGGCCTCGATGCGCACCTGCCCGCCGCCGAGCCGCGCCTCCGCCCGCCGTCGCTCCAACTCTTCCAGGACTTCCTTCATGGGTGGCCGATCTCGCGATCTTCAGCGTTGCAAGCCGCATAGCACGGCATCCCGGGGCGGCAAAATGACCATCGCACGGCGCGGTTTCTGCGGCCGGCGGGTCGTCAGGGCGGAGGATCTTGCCGAATGTCCCGCGTGATCAGCTGTACGCCAGGGTCCAACCCGGAGCACGCAGCCAGCAGCGGTCCTCGGGGGCCTCCTCGTTGCGGTAGAGGCGGGTGACACGCTCCCAACCGCCCTTCTCCAGGGCGGCAGCCAAGGCAGCCTCCGATAGGGTGTCGCGGGCGCCCTCGCAGGGGATGATGGCAACGGCGGACACCCACCGCGCAAGGTAGTCCGCCGTCCGCCGCTCGATCCGAAACACGGCGCCGCGTCTCTCGATGGGAACGGGAGGATTGCTGCTCCTGAAACCCTTGTCGGTCGTGAGCGGAAGGATCAGCCGCCCGCCGTCCCTCAGCCCGTCGAGCCAGGGCTCCGCCGGCCGGGTTGCTCCCGCATTTACGTAGATGACATCGGCCGGCGCAAAGGGAGTGGCGCCGCCGTCACCGTTCACAACGCTGACGTTGGCCCATGACGCAAGGTTCTGGCGTGCGCGCTCCGCCAGCACGGGATCGAACTCGATGGCGGTCACTTTGCCCGAAGGCCCGGCGAGGTGCGCCATGATCGCGGTGTAGTACCCGGTGCCAGGACCGACGTGCACGACATGCTCGCCCTCCCTGATGGACGCCTCCGCGATCAGCTTCGCGTGCAGCGAGGGCTGGCCATTGTTGAGGTGACGGTCCGGCAGGATGGCGAAGACGCAGTCAAGGTAGAGCCAGGCCGGGTCCGCACTCGGCGTAGCGATGTACTCGTTCGCGCGCTTGTGCCGCCACAGGTGCGTCATCCACGGGCCCTCACCCAGGAAATCCTCCCTGCGCACTGCCGCGAAGGCGGCCTCGACGCGCGGATCGAGCCCCACAACGAAGGACAGGCGCTGCGCGAACGCTTGCCGAACAACGCTCAGTCTCAGCTCATCATCCATTTGCCGGTCCCTGACTATGCCATGGAAGCGTATAGTCCTATGCCGGACGGGAGGAGGGGCGCAATCCGAGACCTGAAGAACCGTAGGGTGGGTTAGGCCCGCAGGGCCGTAACCCACCATTGGCAGCGCAGCCAGCCAATGTTGCAGGTTGCCATGTCGGGTTACGCCGCTTCGCGGCTAACCCGACCTACGAAACCCGGCGCCGGAACAGCCACGCCGCGGCGGAGATGGTGACGACGGCGATCAGCGCCATCGGCCAGATGCGCTGGGCGACCAGCCAGAACGGCATGTCGCGCAGGAACACGCCGCGCATGATCACCATGAAATGGGTGAGCGGGTTGACCATGGTCACCGCCTGCAGCCAGCCCGGCATGTTCTGCACCGGCGAGGCGAAGCCCGACAGCAGCATGGCCGGCATCATGAACACCATGATGCCCATCATGGCCTGCTGCTGATTGGCGACCAGCGAGGAGATGAAGAGCGCCACCCCGATCACTGCGAGGAGGAACACGAGCAGCCCCGCGAACAGCGCCAGCGGCGAGCCGGCCATGGGGATGCGGAACACGAGGATCACGATCAGCGTGATCGCCACGCCCTGGGCAAGCCCCACGATCAGCCCCGGCACCGCCTTGCCGATGACGATCTCCAGGGGCTGCAGCGGGGAGACGAGGAGCTGCTCGAAGGTGCCGAGCTCGCGCTCGCGCGCCACCGACATGCCCACGATCATCAGCACCATGGTCATGCTGAGAATGCCGATCAGCGTCGGCACCATGGCGGTGCGGTACTCGCGGTTGGGGTTGTACCAGGAGCGGTCGACGATCTCGCTCGGCGCCGTCCTGCCCTCGCGGAAGTCGTCGGCGAACTGGCGCACGATGGTGCCGACATAGCCGTTGACGAGCTGCGCGCTGTTGGACTTGCGTCCGTCCAGCAGGAGCTGCACCGCGGCCGGCTCGCCGGCTGCCAGCTTGCGCGAGAAGTCCTGCCCGATGTGGACGACGATCATCACCTCCTGCCGGTCGATGGCGGCCTTCACCTCGCTTGGGCTGCCGTAGCGGCGGATCTCGGAGAAGGCGGAGGCGCGCTCGAAGCGGCTGATGAGCTGCTCGGAGGCGAGCCCCCAGTCCTGGTTCAGCACGCCGATCGGGACGTTGCTCACCTCCAGGGTGGCGGCGTAGGCGAACAGGAACAGCTGTATGATCGGCGGCCCGACGAGCGCCATGCGCGCCCGCGGGTCGCGGAAGGCCGCGAGCAGCTCCTTGACGATCAGCGCGCCGAGCCGGGTCCGGATCATGCCGCCGCTCCCTCAATCCAGCCGCTGCCGCGTGTTGAGGGCCGTGAGCCCGAGCAGCACGGTGCTCATGAGGACGAGGATGGCCGTGCACGGCACCAGCACCGCGGCGATGTCGCCGGCGAGGAAGATGGTCTGCAGCCCCTGCACGTAGTAGCGCGCCGGTACGATGGTGGCGAAGGCGCGCAGGATCGCCGGCATGCTGGCGATCTCGAACAGGAACCCCGAGAAGTAGACGCCCGGCAGGAACGCCACCAGCATGGCGATCTGGCTGGCCAGGAACTGCGTGCGCGCCACCGTCGAGATGAGGAGGCCGATGCTCAGCGCCACGATCAGGAACGCGGCGGTGAAGCCGATCAGCGTCGTGAGCGAGCCACGCAGCGGGATGTGGAACACGAACAGCGCCGCCAGCACGCACACACCCATGGCGCACATGCCGAGCAGGAAGTTGGGCACCAGCTTGCCGACGATGAATTCCCCGATGCCGACCGGCGTCGCCAGCAGCGCCTCGATGGTGCCGCGCTCCCACTCGCGCGCCACCACCAGCGCGGTGAGCAGCGAGCCGATCATCATCTGGATCAGCGCGATGGAGCCGGGCACCAGGAAGCGGCGGCTCTCCAGCTCGGCGTTGAACCAGAAGCGCGGCTCCACACCGATCGGCGCCGACACCTTCTCTCCCGCGCTCAGCGCGCGCTGCGTCAACCAGGACTGCCAGGCGCCCTGGACATAGCCGGCGACAAGGGCCGCCGTGTTGGGATCGCTGCCGTCGGAGATCACCTGGACGCCGGCGGTGTCGCCCCGTGCCAGCCGCTCGGAGAAGTCGCCCGCGAGCACGACGATGCCGTCGAGGCGCCCGCCCGCGAGATCGTCGAGGAAGGCGCGCCGGTCGGCCGAGCGCTGCACCTGGAAGAAACGGGTGTTCGAGAGCGAGGCGACGAACATGTCGGTCTCGGGCGTCGGCTCCTCCGCGACGATGCCCACCCGCATGCGCGTGGCGTCGAAGGACACGCCGAAGCCGAACAGGGTGAGCAGGATCGCGGGGAGAATGAAGGCGACGACCAGGCTCGACGGGTCGCGTACGACCTGCAGGGTCTCCTTGCGCACCAGCGCCCAGATGCGCCTGATGCGGCCCCCGCGCTGGCCGTCGCGCACCGCGCGCTTGCCGACGCTCTTGTCGGCGCTCTGGGCATCGTCCTTCATGCGGCCCTCGCCCGGTCGTGCACCTCGATGAGCCCGATGAAGGCGTCCTCCAGGGTCGGATTGGGAAGCGCGGGCGTCCTGACCCGCGCCTGCAGGGCCTCGGGCGTATCCAGTGCGATCACCTGGCCGCGATAGATGAGGGCCACGCGGTCGCAGTACTCGGCCTCGTCCATGAAGTGCGTGGTGACCATCACGGTCACCCCCCGCGCCACCACCGCGTTGATGAAGCCCCAGAACTCGCGCCGGGTAAGCGGATCGACACCCGAGGTGGGCTCGTCGAGGAACAGCACCGGCGGGTCGTGCATGATGGCGCACGAGAGGGCCAGCCGCTGCTTGAAGCCGAGCGGCAGCTGCCCGGCGTTGGTGCCGAAGTGCGCCACCAGATCGAACGCGGACGCCACGCGCTCGATCGCTTCGCGGCGCCTGGCGCCGGCCAAGCCGTAGGCGCCGGCGAAGAACTCCAGGTTCTGGCGCACGGAAAGATCGCCGTAGAGCGAGAACTTCTGCGCCATGTAGCCGAGCCGCGCCCGCCCCGCCGCCGGTGCCTTGTAGAGGTCGAGCCCGTCCACGCGCGCGGTGCCCTCGCTGGGGCGCAGGAGCCCGCACATCATCTTGAAGGTGGTGGATTTGCCCGCGCCGTTGGGACCGAGCAGGCCGAAGATCTCGCCGCGCTCGATCGTGAAGGTGACGTGGTCGGCTGCCGTGAAGCTGCCGAAGCGGCGGGTGAGGCCGCTCGCCTCGACCGGAGGCGGGCCTTCCTGGGAAGGCCGCGCGCGCGTCTCGACGACGAGCGTGCGCTTCGGCTGGCCGCCCAGCAGCGTGACGAAGGCATCCTCGAAGCGCGGGCTGACGGCGGCGGTCTCCAGACGCAGCGTTGTGCCGAGCTCTCCCGCTGTCGGCGGCGGCTTCCCCTCCGCGACGACCAGGCGGACAGCTTCGCCCTGCATGACGCCATCGATGACCTCGGGCCGGCTCAGGGCCTGGGCCAACAGCTCGCGCCGGCGTTCTCCCGCCCCGCGCAGTTGGAAGACGCGGCCGGCCACGGAGGCCGTCATGGCCTTCGGGTCGCCCTGGAAGAGCACCCGGCCCTCGTTGAGCACCAGCACCTCGGCGCAGTTCTCGGCCTCGTCGAGGTAGGCGGTGCTCCACACCACGCCGACGCCCTGCTCGATGAGGGCGTACACCATCCGCCACAGCTCGCGGCGCGAGATCGGATCGACGCCGACGCTCGGCTCGTCGAGCAGCAAGAGCCGAGGCGAGCGCAACATGGCGCAGGCGAGCCCGAGCTTCTGCTTCATGCCGCCCGAGAGCGCGCCGGCCCTGCGGCCGGTGAAACGCGCCAGGTCCGTGAAGGCCAGCAGCCGCTCGAAGATCTCCTTGCGCTGCCGGCCCACCACGCCGCGCAGGTCGGCGTAGAGCGTGAGGTTCTCCAGCACCGAAAGGTCCTCGTAGAGGCCGAAGCGCTGCGGCATGTAGCCGATCTCCTCGCGCAGCGCGCTGGCCTCCGCGACCGGATCGAAGCCGCACACGCGCAAGCTTCCTTCGGTCGGCGCCAGCAGGCCGGCCAGCAGCCGCAGCAGCGTGGTCTTGCCGGCCCCGTCGGGTCCGACCAAGCCGGTGACACGGCCGGACCCGATGGTCGCCGTGATCCCATCGAGCGCGGCTGGCCCTTCCGCGGCGAAGCGCTTCCTCAGACCTTCGCAGATGACGAGCGCCTCGCTCATTCCGGAGCACCACGGGCCGGAGCACCACGGGAAGCACTCGGCGCGCGGGCTGGCGACGCGCTTGGCGACGCACTTGGCGACGCACTGGGCAGCGTCCCGGTCGTCACGCTGGAGGGCGCGGTGTCCAGCACCGAGACGGTGACCGGCATGCCCTGGCGCAGGATGTCGCCGGCGTCGGGGACAATGATGCGAAGGCGGTAGACCAGCGCGGTGCGCAGCTCCTGCGTCTCCACCGTCTTGGGCGTGAACTCGGCGGCGGTCGAGATGAACCCGATGCGGCCCTTGAACAGCGGCGCGCCCGGCGTATCGATCTTGACGCTCACCTCCATGCCGGGCCTGATGCGGCCCAGATCCATCTCCGAGACATAGCTGCGCACCCATACCGGATCGGTGAGACTCAGCACGAACACCGTCTCCCCGGCGGCGACGATGGCGCCCGCCTCGCGCACGCGCGAGAGCACCACGCCGCGGCTGGGCGCGATCAGGTCCGCATCGGTGAGCTGGCGCTTTGCCACCTGCAGCGCCGCCGCGCGCTCGGCGAGCTGCGCCCGCGCCGCCTCGATATCCTCGCTGCGGAACCCGGCGCGCATCAGCCGGAGCGCCTCGCGCGCCGAGTTGAGCCGCGCCTCCGCCTCGCGGTAGGTCGCGTGCGCGTCGTCGAAGGCCTTTTGCGTGCCCACCGCGCGGCTCAGCAGCTGCTCCGCCCGGTCGAGGGTGATCTTGGCGTTGGCGAGCGTAGCCTCCTTCTCCTTCACGTTGGCCTCGGCCTGGGCGATGTCCTCGGCCCGGTTGCCGGCCTGCATCTTGGCCAGGTTGGCCTTGGCCTGGTCGCGCTGGGCGGTGAGCTGGGCGATATTGTCCTCGAAGTAGACCTTCTCCAGCTGCGCCAGCGCCTGGCCCTCGGTGACGGCATCGCCTTCATCCACCTTCAGCGCCTGGATGCGGCCCGCCACCTTGAACCCGAGGTTGACCTGCCGCACCTCGACATTGCCGGTGAGGACGATTGCCCCATTCTCCGGCGGCCGGTTGAGCCACCACCACGCCCCGCCCCCTGCCGCGAGCAGGGCAAGACCGACGACCACGACGATGCGCTTCATGCCCGCTCTCCTTCCCCGGGAGCCCGCAGCAGCAGCTTGCGGTAGACCTCGAGCAGCCCTTCCACATCGAGCGGCTCCAGCGCCGCGAACATGCCGTCCCAGACCACCGCCAGGATGAGGGGGGCGACGACGAGTTGCGGGAAACGCGCGAGCCCCTCGGCCGACAGCTCGCCTCGCGCCTTCGCCCGTTCCAGCAGTCCGCCCATGAGCTTCAGCCCGCGCGACACCACCTCGCGGTGGTAGAACTCGGCAATGGCGGGAAAGCGCGGCCCCTCGGTCAAGACAAGCCGCAGCAGATCCTTACGGCGGGTGCCCAGGACCTCGGTGCGGAAGACCGTGTACATGCCCTGCAGGACCGCATCGGCCGGCAGATCGGGGAGCTGGGCCAGCGCCTCCAGGCGCGCGATCACCGGGGAGACGGCCTCGCGCACCATCTGCTCGAACAGGTCCTGCTTGTCCTTGAAGTGAAGGTAAATGGTGCCTTTGGCGACACCGGCCTTGTCGGCCACATGGTCGAGCCTGGCGGCGGCGAAGCCTTCCGCGGCGAACACGTCGAGCGCCGCCTCTAGGATCGCCTGCCGCCGCGCCTCCGGGTCGCGCCGGCCCAACTCGCCGCGCTGCTTGGACATCCTGCCTCTCCGGCTGTTTCCAGCCCCCTACGGGCCAAGAGGAGTGCGCTCAGATTCGCATACGACTGACCCGTCAGTCAATAGCGAATTTGGCTCCGACCCGTCGACAGTGGAGGGCTATTGAGTGGATCGGTGTTATCCAACGGCAGCGGCGCAACGCAGGGGTATCGGTCAGCCATGGGCATGCTGGACGGCAAGGTTGCCATCGTCACGGGGGCCACCAGTGGCATCGGCCGGCGCACGGCCGAGGTGTTCGTGGAGGAAGGCGCCTGCGTCGTCTTCACCGGGCGCCGCCGGACCGAGGGCGAGACGCTGGCCAAGAAGCTCGGCGACAACGGCCGCTTTATCGCGGCCGACGCCACGCTGGAGGACGACTGGAAGCGGGTGATCGGGGAAACCTTGGACGCCTACGGCCGCCTCGATGCGCTCTTCAACAATGCCGGCGGGCCTGCGCCCACGGGAAGCATAACATCGATCCCGGTCGAGGGCTTCGATGCGGCGATGGCCCTGCTGGTGCGCTCGGTGCTGCTCGGCATGAAGCATGCGGCGCCAATCATGATGCGGCAGCGGTCCGGCAGCATCGTCAACAACGGCTCCGTCGCCGCGCACCTCGCCGGCTACTCCAGCTCGATGGTCTACTCCGCCGCCAAGGCGGCCGTGACCCAGCTTTCCAGGTGCGCCGCCATGGAGCTCGGCGAGCACGGCGTGCGCGTCAACTCGGTCTCGCCGGGCGCCATAGCCACCGGCATCGTGCCGAAGGCGCTCGGTGTGGATATCGACAAGGCCGATCGGCTCGCGGACAGGATGCAGGAGGTCTATGCCAAGGTGCAGCCGGTCCCGCGCGCCGGCCTCCCCGACGACATCGCCCAGTGCGTGGCCTGGCTCGCCTCCGACCGCTCGACCTTCGTCAACGGCATCGACATCGTGGTCGACGGCGGTTTGATCGGCGGGCGCATGTTTACGCCGCACCAGGAGGGGCTGAAGGCGCTGAAGACCTCCTTCAGGCTCTGACGCAATGGCGAAGCCCCAATGGCAAAAACCCCAATGGCAAAACCCAGGACGCCCCTCCTTGCCGCCGACTGCGTCGTCTTCGACGCGAGGGGCCGCGTCCTGCTCGTGCGCCGCAAATACCCGCCGTTCAAGGGGCGCTATGCGCTGCCCGGCGGCTTCGTGGAGATCGGCGAGACAGTGGAAGATGCTTGCCGGCGCGAGCTCCTGGAGGAGACAGGCGTCAGGGCTGGGAAGCTGCACCTGGTCGGCGTGTACTCCGACCCCAAGCGCGATCCCCGCGCGCACACTTGCTCGGCCGTGTTCCTCGCCAAGGCGACGAGGGGCCAGCCCAGGGCCGGCGACGACGCGGCGGCAGCCGAATGGGTGGCGGACTGGCGCAAGGCCGATCTGGCCTTCGACCACGCCAGGATTCTCGCCGACGCACGCATGATGGCGAATCCGGCGCCGAAGCGGCGCGCGCGCAACCGCAAGTGAACTCCAGGGACGTGGAAAAGGAGCGAGGGAATGGCGGACTTCGACGGCAAGGTGATCCTGGTGACGGGCGGGGCGACGGGCCTCGGCGCGGCCATCGCGGTGGGCGCGGCGAAACGTGGCGCCAAGGCGGTGGTCCTCAACTGCACCAAGAGCCTCAAGGAGGCGGAGACCACGGCTGAAGCCGTGCGCGCCGCGGGGGCGGAGGCGGAGATCGCCCAGGGCGACGTGGCGGAGGATGCCGACTGCCGAAGGATCGCCGCTGCAGCGGCGCGCTTCGGCCGGCTCGATGCGCTGGTCAACAACGCCGGGGTCACCAAGCACGTCCAGAACCATGCCGACCTCGACGGGCTGTCGAAGGAGGACTTTCTGCGCATCTTTTCAATCAACACGGTGGGGCCGTTCCAGATGATCCGCGCCTGCCGCGGCCTGCTGGAGGCCGCCGAGCGGTCGAGCGTGCTGATGACCTCGTCGATCGCCGGGGTGACCGGCGGCGGCTCGTCGGTGGCCTATGCCGCCTCCAAGGGCGCGCTCAACACCATGACATTGTCGCTGGCCCGCGCATTGGCGCCCAAGATCCGCGTCAACGCCATCTGCCCCGGGTTCATCGATACGCGCTGGTTCCCCGACGCGTTCGGCGAGGAGAGGACGCAAGCCGTGCGCCAGCGCATTATTGAAACGACGCCGCTCAGGGCCGCCTCCAAGCCCGAGGACATCGCCGACGCCGCCCTGTTCCTGATCTCCGACGCCTCCCGCCACATCACCGGCGAGACGCTGACGGTGGACGCGGGGCTGCACCTGGGCTCGCCGCCTCAGGCGGGGCTGAGGCGGTAGAAGGGTGAGATGGTGAGTGGTGAGATGGTGAGATTGGCGCAGAGTGAGCGGCGCGGGTGAGGGATGGAAACGAGGTGAATGCCGCCGTGGTCGAGAATAGGACGTATGCCGTGAACGCGAAGGCGTGTCCCAAACGCCAGCCGATACTCACCACCTCACCACTCACCATCTCACCGGTGTCAGACCCAAGAGGGAGGATCTTGCAAAAATGCGGCGGCGCGAGTGATTTTCCGCTGAAGCGGTGAAAAGTCGAGGCATCGGCGCTGGCTCCGACTACGGTGTTTCCGTGACGAATCACCCGAGAAGGAGCCACCG
>JBIOWI010000305.1:0-3863 GCA_044868325.1 Hyphomicrobiaceae bacterium | reverse complement strand
GCTCGCGGGAGTCGGGAAGCCGGTTCAAGTCGATGACACCCCTCCCAATCATGGATTATGGTGCCGTCTCAATAGCCTGCGGAGTTCGTCAGTGGGCGGATTCCGGACAGTAGTGGTCTGACACCGTCACATCGCCCGCCGCGGCGCGCTCGCAAGGAACTCCCGCAGCTGCTGCTGCCAGAACTTGGCCATCCCCGTGGTTGCGTGGCCGCGGGTGTCCTCGCTGGCCGGGATCAGGTGGAGGCGGCCGCCCTTCACGCGCTTCATCTCGCGCTCCATGATGCCGGTCTCGGGCGGGTTGCGCTCGTCGTCGGCGGAGTTGATGGCGAGCAGCGGGGCCTCGATGCGCTCCAGCCCCGGCGAGGGGTTGTAGTCGCGCGAGGAGTCCCACTGGTAGAGGTAATCGTTGGCATCCGCCGTCGTCAGAGCCGCCAGCCGCTGGTCGAGGAGCTTGTCGGCCAGCTCCCGTGTCGGGGCCAGCTTCTGGTATGCCAGCGTGCCGCCGTTGGTGGCGATGCCGAAGAACACCGCCGCCGTGCGGAACGCCTTCGGCTGGGTCTCGTAGGTGCCGCCCTTCCAGTCCGGGTCGTTGCGGATGGCGTCGATGATCAGGCGTCGCATCATCCAGTTGCGGCTCGACATCTCGGTGGGCTGTGAGGCCATGGGCACCAGGGCATCCATGAATTGCGGGTGCTTCACGCCCCAGATCCACGTGTGCATGCCGCCCATGGAGTTGCCCAGCACCAGGCGCAGGCGGCGGATGCCGATCCCTTCGGTGACCAGCCGGTACTGGGCCTCGACCATGTCGTCGTAGTTGTAGCTCGGGAACTTGGTGCGCAGCCCGTCGGACGGCTTGGAGGACTTCCCGGCGCCGATCGCGTCCGGGAGGATGATGAAATACTTGGTCGCATCGAGCGCCTGGCCGGCGCCGAACAGCTCGCCGGCGAAGCCGGGCGACAGCATGCCCGCCCCCGAGCCGGCAGTGCCGTGCAGGATCAGGACGGGCTCTCCCTTCGGCTCGCCGACGGTGCGAAAATTGAGGCGCAGCTCGGGCAGCGTCTCGCCGGTGTGAAAGCGGAAGTCGCGCGCCGTCCAGTAGCTCTCCTTGGGTGCCGGATACTCGGCGGCCAGTGCCGGCAGCGCGGCAAGGCCAAGGGCCAAGCCGAGGCACAGGCATCGAGCGGCTGACGCAAGCAGCGGCCTCGAAATTCGCATATCGCCTCCCCTGATGACATGGCGGACGTCGCTTGCGCGGCACCATGCCGTTGTTGGCTGTTCTCGTGCCTTCGATATTGCGGCGGCAGGTTGCGAAAGTCGATGCCGCTGTGTGGCGGCAGCCGGGTGCCACTGCCGGTCCGGCATGCATGGGGAGCACGGCTATCCGATATCCGACGATGCATCGTGTCGCCGCTGCGCCAAGGGGCGGGCTATGCGCCGTGGGCGAACAGATCGTCCACTGCCGTCCGTCGGTGCGCGCTTGCTGCGGGAGCGGATTTCAGCATGATCCGCCGGCTCGTCGCTCCTGAAAACGGAGGCTCGGCTCGTGGCGATGCATGCGCTCATCCTGGGCGGTACCGGCTCGACCGGCCAGGCGCTTATTCGGCAGCTGCAGGGCGGCACGGCGCCTGTCGATGTGACCGTGGCCTCGCGGACGGCCACGGCCGTGCCGGGTGCAGCGAGGGTCCTGACGGGACACTACGGCGACTTGGGCCTCAGGGGCGAGCTCCGGCAGTGGCTGGCGGGCGTGGATGCGGTCGTGCACCTTGCCGACGGCCTCTCGGTCCTGCAGGAGCCGCGATTTGCGGCCGATATCGCGGAGGCCGATCGGCTCGTTTCCGCCTCAGAGCGGCTCGCCGCGGCCGTACGCGAGGCGGAGGTGCCGCTCATCGTCTATGTCAGCTCGATCAAGGCGCTGTGCGACGAGGACGATGCGCGGGTGCTGACGGAAGCGTGCGCCACGCGGGCGACCACGCTCTATGGCCGGTCCAAGCTGCGGCTGGAGCGCGTCATGACAGACGTGCTGGCCGGCTCCGCCACGCGGCTCGCCGTCGTGCGCAATCCGGCCATGTACGGCCCCGGCAAGGGCGGCAGCGTGCGCCGCCTCCTCACGCTCGCCGACTCGGGGCTGCCTCTGCCCCTGGGCGGCCTGACCAACCGCCGCAGCCTGCTGGCGCTCGACAACTTCGCCAGCGCGCTCGCCGCCATCGTCCGCGGCCCGCCGCAGGCTGCGGCCGGCGTCTTCCATGTCCATGACGGCCCGGCGCTGAGCACGACGGAGATCGTGGCCACGTTGCGCGCCGCCCTCGGCCTGCCGCGGCGCCTGTACCCGGTCGGCGCGGGCGGGGCCGCGCTTGCCAGGCACGTGCCGCTGGTCGGCTCGGCGGCGCGCCGCCTCTACGGATCGCTGGAGATATCGGATGCGCACTTCCGCCAGACCTTCCGCTGGACGCCGGCCGTGGAGACCAAGGCGGCCCTGGCCGAGATGGCCGCAGCACGACGGACGGGACGGAGCAGCCATGCCGCCGGCGCCGCAGTGCCCTACGGAGCCTGACAGGGCGGCTTGGCTGTCCCCAGGGTCGCGGAGCCGGACGGTGGCCCTGGCAGCGACGGCGGCCTGGACCTGCATGGGCGTTCTGCTCTGGGCGATGTTTCCCATGACGGCGGCAGTGCTGCTGCCGCTGTGCTCGATCGCGCCGCTGGCATGGCTCTGGGTGCAGATGCGGCGCCTCCCCCGCTACCCTCTCTCGCTGACGATGGCGGTGCTGGGCGTTGCGGCCGCCTACCTGCTGATCAATGCGTCCTGGTCCCTCAGTCCTGACACGGCCGCTAGGTCGGTCGTTCTCATCTTTCTGATGGTGGCGACGCTGCACGTCGTTCTCAACGCCCTGCCCGATCTTGACGGGCCGCCCCTTGCCGCCATGGGCGTCGGAGCGCTGGCAGGATTGGCCGCAGCCGGCGCGCTGCTCTGCGTCGAGGTGCTCGGCGACCAGCCGCTGCGCCGGGTCTTGATCCACCTCGTGCCGGCCTTGCAACCATATCCGCAGCATATCGTGATGGAAGCTGGGCAGGCGGTGCGCCTCGCGCCCTACCTGACCAACGCCAGCGTCGGCGTGCTCACCCTGATGTTCTGGCCGGCGGCGCTGATCGCCGCCCGGCTCGGCCTGCTGCGCGCATGGAAGGTGCCCGCGCTCGTCGCGGTTGCCGCTGTGGCGGCGACGGTGCTCGCCTCCGAGCATGGCACGTCGCAGCTGGCCTTCGCCGGCGCGGGCCTCGCGTTCATCCTCCTGTGGCTGCGCCCGCGGCTGGCGAGCCCGCTCTTGGTCGCCGGCTGGGTGGCCGCGACCTTGCTGGTGGTGCCGTTCGTCTCTCTCCTGTACGGCACCGAGGCCTATCGTGCGGCCTGGCTGCCCGAGAGCGCGCGGCACCGCGTCGTGATCTGGCACGCCACCAGCGAGGAGATCTCCAAGGCGCCCCTGCTCGGCGCCGGCATCGGCAGCGCCCGTGCGCTGCGCGAGGCAGCCGAGGCCCGCGGGCTCACGGCGCCCGGCACCACGTTCCAGCTCTCGCCCAGCCTGCACAGCCACAATGCCTACCTGCAGGTCTGGTACGAGGCCGGCGCGGTGGGGGCGCTGATCCTGCTCGGCCTCGGGCTCGCTGTGCTGCGGTCGCTGGTGCGGTTACCTGAGGATATGCAACCCTTCCTGTCGGCGACCTTCGTCGCCGGCGCGTTGCTGATTGCGACCGCCTACAGCATCTGGGCGCCGTGGTTCATGGCGTCGCTGGCCATGGCCGCCATCTTCGCAGCGCTCGGTGCTGCGCTGCGCCGAGACCGCATGCCGTAGGGCGCAACCGCGCCGAGCGCG
>JBIOWI010000304.1:0-5124 GCA_044868325.1 Hyphomicrobiaceae bacterium | reverse complement strand
GCTCGCGGGAGTCGGGAAGCCGGTTCAAGTCGATGACACCCCTCCCAATCATGGATTATGGTGCCGTCTCAATAGCCTGCGGAGTTCGTCAGTGGGCGGATTCCGGACAGTAGTGGTCTGACACCGTTCCATTGCAAACCTGCCCTACTGGAGGCTCCCGCAGAACCGCTGAATGCGGGCGCAGGCCTCCTCCAGCTCGGCGTTGGAGGTGGCGTAGGAGAGGCGGAAGAACGGGCTCATGGCAAAGGCCGCCCCGTGCACCACCGCCACGCCCTCCTCGTCCAGCAGCGCCAGCGCGAAGTCCTCGTCGGTGTTGAGCTTCATGCCCTTGGGCGTGGTCTTGCCGATCGCGCCCTCGCAGGAGGGGTAGACGTAGAACGCGCCCTCGGGCTTGGGGCAGCGGAGGCCCTTGGCCTGGTTCAGCATCGATACCACCAGGTCGCGCCGCTCCTTGAAGGCCTGCCGGTTGCGGGGAATGAAATCCTGCGGGCCGTTGAGCGCTTCCACGCCCGCCCACTGCGTGATGGATGAGGGGTTGGAGGTGGACTGCGACTGCAGCTTGCACATGGTCTTGATGAGCGGCTCCGGCCCACCGGCGTAGCCCAGCCGCCAGCCCGTCATGCAGTAGGCCTTGGAGAAGCCGTTCAAGGTCAGCGTGCGCTCGTAGAGCGCGGGCTCCACCTGGGCGGGCGTATAGAAGGTGCGGTCGTCGTAGAGCAGGTGCTCGTACATGTCGTCGGTCAGCACCCAGACGTGCCGGTTCTTCGGGCGCATGAGGACATCGGTGAGGGCCTTCAGCTCCTCCCGGCTGTAGGCGGCGCCCGAGGGATTGCAGGGCGCGTTGAAGACGAGCCACTTGGTGCGCTCGGTGATGGCCGCGTCCAGCACCGCGGGCTTCAGGCGGTAGCCGTCCTCGATCCGGCAGGGCGCGGACACCGGCTTGCCGCCGCCCAGCAGCACGATGTCGGCGTAGGACACCCAGTAGGGCGCCGGGATCGCCACCTCGTCGCCGGGGTTCAGCGTGCAGACCAGGGCGTTGTAGAGCACTTGCTTGCCGCCGGTGCCGACCGAGATTTGCGATGGTCTATAGTCGAGCCCGTTCTCGCGCTTGAACTTGGCGACGATGGCGGCTTTGAGCTCGGGGATGCCGTCCACGTCGGTGTACTTGGTCTTGCCCTCCTTGAGGGCGCGCACCGCCGCCTCCTTGATATTGTCGGGCGTGTCGAAATCGGGCTCGCCCGCAGACAGGGAGATCACGTCGCGGCCCTTGGCCTTCAGCTCGCGCGCCTTCGTCGCCATGCCGATGGTCTGGGACGGCGAGATGCGGTTGACGCTGTCGGAGAAGAAACGGGCTGGAAGCGCTCCCATTGCGGCCTCTCTGGTGCCTTGGCTAGGGGTTGAGGGTTGCGGCAGTGTGCAAGCGGCGCGGACCCTACGCCGCAACCTCGGCAAGTCAAGGGCATTCGCCGGGGCGCGAGGGGACGTTCCAACGGCTGTTCGAGAACGCGATGATGGATGACACCAGAACGGGGCGAATGGCGAATGGTGAGTGGCGAAATGGAGAATTCCTGCCACTCGCCATTCGCCAGCGCCGCAAAGCGGCTCCCAGGCGCTTCAGTCGGAATAGCTCGCCAGGCTTGCGGCCACGTCGAGCATCGGCTGCTGGCTGACGCTTATGAAGCCGGCGCTCGGTCTGTCCAGGTCCTGGATCAGGAGTATCACGCCCGCCGTGAGCGCGCCGGCGACGTACACGGCCGCCCGCCAGTGCCGCCCCCCCAGGGCACGGCCGTAGCAGGCATAGCCGATGGCGATCGCGGCCGTTGCGTAGAGCGCCAGCAGAACGATGTTCGGCACGCTGCTGCGCGCCGCGGCGATGCGTTTGGCCTGGTTGTCGATCAGATCGTTGAGGGCCTGAATGAAAAGGCCTGTGGGGACCATCGCGTCCGACTTGGCGGCCACCGCCCTCGCCTGGCTCCAGAGGGCCTCCTGAATTGCGTTCGACGCCTCGATGGCGGCCTTGAGCTCCGCAGGCGACGGCACGCGCTGGGTGATGCTCAGCCGGATTTTCACGTAGTCGCGCAGCAGCTTGAGGCTCTCGGTGTTGTGCGGCGCAGGCAGCAGGCGGGCGCGCAGTGCAGTCGTGCCGATGGCATTGGCCTCGTTCAGCACCGCCTCGCGCCGCAGCTCGAACCTCGTTTGGGCCATGGCGAACGTGAAGCCGATCATGAGCGCCAGCAATCCGAGGATTGCCGATTTCAGCGTCGTGACGTTCTCGCCGCCGTGGTCGGTTGCGCGCCGACCGAGCCAATGGCCGATCTCGCCGGCCGCCACGATCAAGGCGAGGCTGACCAGGAAGATGACCGGCAACGAGTAGTCGATGAGATCCATCGGCCTCGACACATGCCGACCCGCACCGCGAGCACGGATCGGGGGCGCCCTTGTCGGAAAGGTCAGGGAATCAGCTGGTGGCGCATGGCCTCTGCCACCGCATGCAGGCGGTCCTTGGCACCCAGCTTCATCTGCGCCTTTTTCGTATGGCTGCGGACGGTCTCCTCGCCCAGCTCGAGGAGCTGGGCGATGCGCTTGATCCGATGGCCGTTGGAAGCGAGCCGCAGCACCGACAATTCCCTTGGCGTCAGAGAGAACTGCTTCGCGATCCGCTTGGGATCGGGACCGACGATCTGCTCCAGGCGGATCGCGGCGAAATTGGCGGCCATGAAAAGGAGGGCCCGCAGCTGCGGCGAGAGGACGTTCGAGAGCACCCTGCGCGACCAGTAGCACACGACCCACCGCCCTCCCACCGGACAGGTCAGGCCATCGCGCATGCCGTACTTGAGCCCCAGCTCATAGCCCCAGCGGTCGATGCCGATGGGCTCGAACATTCTCAGGCATTCGGACCAGGTGAAGGGTGCCAGGCAGTGCCTGGCCATCATCAGCATGGGGGCGTACGCCTTCTTGCTCAGCTCGAAATAGGCGTCCCACCAGCCCTCCGGCACCGATTTGTGGATGAAGACGTTCTCGCCAACCCTGAGCCGGGAACGGTCGCGCACATTGACTCCGAACCGCTTGGCGCCGAGCGCCATCAAGGAGACGTCCTCCGCTATCGCATCGTCGAGTGCATCGAGCACGGCAGCCGGCGTGTTGTAGCCGTCGACCTGCGCGGCGAACTCGATGAGGTTGCCCCGCATGATCTGCTCGATGCGCGCGGAGTCGCTTCTTGGGAAGACAAGTGGCTTGGCCGGCCCCTGGACGCCCGCAAACGCCGCCGTGGAATCGCTTCGGACTTGTTCGTGATGCCGCTGACTGCCCATTCGATCTCTCCAATGCCGCTCAACCGCTTCAGCTACGATGGTGCCGGCGGAGCCAATCAGCTATGGGGGTTGTCGGTAGTCGGTGCGGGGGCAATTCCCGAGGGCGAAAACCCAAGAGAAAGCTCGGCCGCGGGCGATCGCCTGGCGGCTTAGCCGAGCGCCAGCCGCTCTGCAGCGTCTCCTTCTCCCCGCAAAGCGGGAAGAAGGGACTCCGGCGACGTTCGGATCAGCGGTTGTTCATCGCCGTGGGATCGACCGCGCGGAACTCGACGCCCTCGGTCTCGGCGCCGAAGAAGTCGATGTGGATGTGGTTGCCGTCCGGGTCGCGCACGTTAATCTGCACGCCGCCGCCGCCCTGCACCCGGCGGCCGTCGTAGGGCACCTTCTCGCGCTCCAGGCGGGCCAGGAAGTCCTTGAGGCCGACGGCGTTGAAGGCGAAGTGTTCGAGCTGCAGCATGCCCTGCTGCGGCGGGACCTCGTCGACGCCGACCAGGTGGATGGTGGCGTCGTTGCCGCAATAGATCCAGGCGCCGGGGAACGGGAACGGCGGCCGGAAGCCCGCCCGCATGCCCAGCACGCGGTCGTACCACTCCACCATGCGCTCGACGTTGGCGGTGTGAACGTTGACGTGATCGAGCTTCTGGATCTGAACGGCCTGCATGGCTAGCGTCCTCCGGCTGGGGTCTGGTGCGACGCTAGCCGATCGCGCGAACGCGGAAAAGCACGGCGCGACGGCCGTTTCTCAATCCGAAAAGTTCGAATGGGTGAGATGGTGAGTGGTGAGTTGGTGAGTGCCGGGTGGAGGCTGCAACACAGGCTGGCCCTCCTGAGACCAGCTTATCCGCCGAGGGTAGAGCCAAGCCGGCGGTGGCGAGCGGTGAGCCAACTCACCATCTCACCACTCACCAGCTCACCGGGGTCAGACCCGCAGGGTCTGGCCCACTCACAGCGGCGGGGCGGTGCCCTTGCCAACGTTCACGCGGGCCGTCTCCAGCGTTCCGTCGGGAAGCTTCTTGGCGGCGCCGACGAAGATCTTGGCGCCGGGCTTCAGGTCGCTGGCGTCGCCCGGCGCGAAGGCCACGATCGGAATGCCGTCGGGTACGACGATCTTCTTTTCGCCGTCCTTGTACTTGAGCGTGAGCACATGGCCGTCCTTGGAGGCGACCTGCGCCTCGAGGTTGGCATTGGTCATGGTGCTCTGCGGCTGCAGATCCCACGGGTGATGACCCTCGGCCAGGCCGCGCAGAGGCTCGGGGAAGATGTGCACCTCCAGCGCCTTCTGGCTGCCGTCCGCCATGGGCAGGGCGGCGACGCCGATGTACAGCCCCTGCTTGATGTCGGCGAGCTTGGCCGGCACGATGGCCGACACGCCGCCGCCGGCCGCGAGCTTCAGCTTCAGATCGGCGCCCTCGCGCGACTTGACGTAGTACACGCCATCCTCGACCTTCTCGATGGTGCCGCGCACGCGCACCATGGCGTCCTGCGCCCAGGCAGCGGACGCCAGCAGCGCCGCGCCCAGCGCGATGGGACCCAGCGCGCGACGCAGGCCTTCCGAGACTGCTCGTGGAATGCTCGACATTGGGCTCCTCCCGACAAAGTTCGATAGCCCGTAGACGCCGGAGCGCCCGAGTTTAGTCCCAAGCGGCTCCAACTGGTTCAGCGGTCTGTAGGGTTAGCCGTGAAGCGGCGTAACCCAAGTGCGCCGGTGATACCGGCGAGGAGTAGGTGGTGCAAGTCCACTGCGATGAAGGAGTAGCGATCCGCATCGACCCCGAGTCATGCGCGGGCGTCCGCGAGGCCGCACGTGAAGCGT
>JBIOWI010000303.1:0-3601 GCA_044868325.1 Hyphomicrobiaceae bacterium | reverse complement strand
CGAGCCCCGCGAATTCGGCCAGCATCCAACCAGCACGGGTTTCCCGCACATGCCGCAGCTCGAACGGACTGGCAAGGAAGGAGGGGAGAGCCGTCTGCGCCTGCAGACGGCGGTGCGACTGCGCTGGTTCGGGGTGGTCGGACAGCTCGCCACCGTCTCCTACGTCCGCTTCGTCCTCGGCTTTCAGTTCGACATCGGCATCTGCCTGGCGCTGATCGCGCTGAGCGCATGGCTCAACGTCTTCCTGCGCATGCGCTACCCGGCGCGCACTCGCCTCAGCTCGCTGTTCGCGACCGTGCTGCTGGCCTACGACATCCTTCAGCTGGCCGCGCTCCTCTATCTCACGGGAGGCATCGAGAACCCGTTCGTGTTCCTGATCGTGGCGCCGGTGACGGTCTCGGCCGCGACGCTGCCGCCGCGCAACACGATCGGGCTGGGCGTGCTGGCTGCAGCAGCAACCATATTCCTCGTCTTCTTTCACAGCCCGCTGCCGTGGCATCTGCCGGGCGGGTTCGATCTGCCGAGGCTCTACGACCTGGGCGCGCTGGCCTCGGTGCTGGCCGGCATGCTGTTCCTGGCCCTCTATGCCTGGCGGCTCGCCAAGGAGTCCCGGCAGATGGCCGATGCGCTGGCCGCCAGCGAGATGGTGCTCGCCAGGGAGCAGCAGCTGCACGCGCTGGACGGCCTGGCCGCCGCGGCGGCGCACGAGCTCGGCACCCCGCTCTCGACCATTGCCGTGGTGGCCAAGGAGCTGGCCCGCAGTGCGCCTCCGGACAGCAGCTCAGCCGACGACCTCGCGCTCCTGCAGACCCAGGCGGAGCGCTGCCGGGAGATCCTGCGCAAGCTGACTCGCGGCACCCAGCAGCCAGACCCCCTGCTGGCGCGCGTCAGCGTGCGGGAGCTGATCGAGGAGGCCTCGGCGCCGTATCGGGGGGCCAACAGCAAGATCGTCATCAGCGCCGCCCCGGAGGCAGACGACGAGCCTGCCGCCGCGGAGCCCGTGGGGGAGCGGCGGCCGGGGGTCATCTACGGCCTGGGCAACCTCATCTCCAATGCCGTGGATTTCGCACTCTCGAAAGTGGAGATCGGTGCGGCATGGTCGGCGCGGGAGGTCGTCATTACAATAACGGATGACGGACCTGGCATCTCGCCCCTGGTGCTGGATGCCCTCGGCGAGCCCTACGTGACAACGCGGCCGGCGCGCCAGTCCGAGCGGGCGAGGGATGGCCAGCCTCACGGCATGGGCCTCGGCTTCTTCATCGCCAAGACGCTGCTGGAGCGGTCCGGGGCCACGGTCTCGCTGGAGAACCGGCCGGCGCCGGCCACAGGCGCCGTCGCCACGGTGAGCTGGCCTCGCGCCGACTTCGAAGGCCCGGAAACGGCCGGACACGGACCTGCGGAGCGGCTGACGGCCCCGGCCGCGGCAGGACAGGGTTGACGCGGTTAAGCAGTACGGAGGACAAGGACTTGGGTGTGGTATAGTGCCACGGTATAATTATTCCGATTGGGAGGCTTGGTGGTGACCGAGGACCTGTCGTTCAAACCCGATGAGCTGCCACAGGATCGCTCGCTGATTCTGGTGGACGACGATCGGGCATTCGTGCAGCGCCTGGCAAAGGCGATGGAAGGCCGAGGCTTCGAGGTGCGCACCGCGCATTCCGTGGCCGAGGGTCTGGCGCTCATCCATGCCAAGGCGCCGGCCTTCGCCGTGGTGGACATGCGCCTCGACGATGGCAACGGGCTCGACGTGGTGGCGGAATTGGCCAAGGCGCGCTCAACCGCGCGCAGCATCGTGCTGACGGGCTACGGCAACATCGCGACCGCAGTAACGGCCGTGAAGCTCGGTGCGGTGGACTACCTCGCCAAGCCCGCCGACGCGGACGATGTGACCGACGCACTCCTTGCCCCGCATAACGAGAAGGCGCCGCCGCCCGAGAACCCCATGTCGGCGGACCGCGTGCGCTGGGAGCATATCCAGCGCGTCTACGAGCTGTGCAACCGCAACGTCTCGGAGACCGCGCGCCGGCTCAACATGCACCGCCGCACCCTGCAGCGCATCCTCGCCAAGCGGGCACCGAAGTAGAACCGCGCCACGCATCGCCACAGCGGAGTTCTCCGGGGTCGCCGTAGGCGCCGTCAGCGGCTGAACAGCCAGAGCAGCAGGCTCAAGCCGACGCTGACGATGAGCGAGGTCATCAGCGGCAGATAGATCCGCAAACCCTCCCGCTCGATGACGATGTCGCCCGGCAGCCGCCCGAGGCCCAGACGCTCGCCGGCGAGCCACAGGAGCCCGAGCACCACCAGGGCCAGCCCCAGGACGATCAGCACCTTGCCCATGTTCGATCCTCTGGATCGCCGCGGCAGGCGGGAGTCTACCATGGCATCGGCACCCGATGTCAGCCGCCGAAACTACTGACAACCGTCGATCGCGGGCCTCTGCATCCGTATTCCATGCCCTCTCTCCGGCAACGTGAGCTTTCCGGGGCTCGGCTCGGGTCGTCCGCGGGTTTTACCCGATATTCCGGCCGCCCCCTCCGGGTCCATGCCTGCCGCCGGCATCGGGTGGATGCCGTTTCGGACCGGAGGAGGTGGATCATGTCGAAGCAGGCGCGTGCGCTTTTCCTGAGCGCCGGCATTGCCGTCGCTATGGGGGCTCCATCGGCTGCGACTGCGCAGTCGCAGCCCAAGCCATCGCAGCAACAGCCACAACCGCAGTTCCAGCAATCCCAGCAGCCGCAACAGCAGCCCCAGCAATCGCAACAACAGGACTTGCAGCAGATCTGGCAGATGCACCAGGCGCAGATGCGTGCCCGCATCGCCGGAGCCATGCAGCAGTTGGGACAGGCCTGCCAGGACGAGCTGCGCAACTTCTGCAGCACCGTGACGCCAGGCGAGGGCCGCCTGCTGCTCTGCATGCAGGCCCACGAAGACAAGATCAGCCGCCAGTGCGAGCTGGCGATGCTCGAGACATCGCGCAACATCGGCAAGGTCGTGCGCCGCATGGAGAACCTCGCCCAGGCCTGCTGGCAGGACATTCAGACGCATTGCAGCGGCACTGGCGGGTCCGTCGTCCAGTGCATGGCGGACAAGCGCGCCTCGCTGTCGCCGCCGTGCCAGGCGATGGTTCAGGCAGCCCTCCCAGCGGCCCGCCAGGGCCAGGCGCCGCGCGATCAGCAGCAGTCCATGGTCGGCCTCGCCGTCTACAGCGCCGACGGCATGATGCTGGGGCAGGTGACGGGCGTCAGGCGCCGGCAGGACGGCAGCCTGGATGCCATCGAGGCCGAGCTCGGCAGCCCATTGGGGATGGGCGCCACCAACGTGCTGATCAGCCCAGGCGACCTGCGCTGGATCGGCGACGGCGTCGAGCTGCAGATGGTCGCCGACCAAGTCCGCACCATCCTGCAGGGGCAGCGGCGGTAGGATCTTGTAGGGTTAGGCCCGAAGGGCCGTAACCCAACAATGTCCATTTCGCCGGTCGTGATCGCGGTAGGGACGTGAGTTACCTCACGCCCCCCGCACAGATCCGTACGTGCCCAATTAAGGCATACGGCTCCCACCTCGGGTATTTGGCGGCAAAGCGGATGCTCGGCCATGGGTGTCG
>JBIOWI010000302.1:0-4950 GCA_044868325.1 Hyphomicrobiaceae bacterium | reverse complement strand
GCCCCTCGGCGAGCACGAGAATGCGCGAGCACAGCGACATGACGAACTCCATGTTGTGCTCGATGACCACAAAGGTGGCCCCTGTCTCCCGATTGATGGCCTGGAGCCGTTCCTTGAGACTGCCGAGCATGGTCGGGTTGACGCCGCCGGCGGGCTCATCGAGCAGAACGAGACGGGGGCCGGCCATGAAGCCCATGGCGCAGTCGAGCAGTTTCTGCTGGCCGTAGGAGAGGCTGCCGGCCCTCTCGTCGGCGAGGGGCGTCAGGCGAAAGAACTCGATCATGCGTTGGGTCTCGGTGGTGAGCCCGGCATCGGCCGGGCCGAACAGCCGGGCGAGCCGCGTGCCCCTATGCTCCTGGGCCGCCAGCAGCAGGTTCTCGCGCACCGTGAGCTGCGGGAACACCTGCAGGAGCTGGAAGGTGCGGCTCACGCCGAGCCGGTTCAAGCGGGACGGGCGCATGTGCGTCACGCTGCGGCCGTCGAGCCGCACCTCGCCGCGCGACGGCGCAAGCTGGCCGAGGATGCAGTTGAAGAGGGTCGACTTGCCTGAGCCGTTGGGGCCGATCAGGCCCAGGATCTCGCCTTCGCGGACATCGAAGGAGACCCCGCGCACGGCCTCCACGCCGCCGAAGGACTTGGCGATGTCGCGCACCTCAAGGACGGGCTTCACGGCTTCGCCTCATCGAGCACCCGAGCCTTGCTCTCCGGGGGCCGGCGTATCCGCAGCAGCGCGAGGGAGCGTTCGAGGAGCCCGACGATCCCGGTCGGGCAGAGGGCCATCATCAGCATGACGGCGACCGCATAGACGATGAGGTAGTAGCCCTCGGCGAAGCGCAGCCATTCCGGCAGCAGCACCGCCACTCCGGCGCCGATGAACGGGCCGACGAACGAGCCGGCACCGCCGACGACGACCATCAGCAGGAACAGGAGCGACGGCCCCAGCGCAAACGGCGCCGGGTCGATGAACTCCACCAGCGGAGCGTAGAGCGCGCCGGCGAAGCCGCCGTAGGCGGAGCCGATGGCAAACGCCAGCAGCGTGTAGGTCCGCACGTCCACACCCAGGCTTTCCGCCCTGAGCGGGTTCTCGCGCAGCGCCGTGAACGCCCGTCCCCAGGGGGAGCGCAACAGCCACCACATGGCGAAGGTCAGCAGCGCCGAGATGGCAAGTGTGAACCAGTAGAAGTAGGCGGCGGGGCGAAGGCTGAGCCCGAGCAGCGTCGGCCGCCGGATGTCGGCCAGCCCCGAGACGCCGCCCGTCAGCCATTCCTCGTTGCGGATGACGAGCCAGACGAATACCGCGAACGCGAGAGTGACGAAGGCGAGGTAGTGCTTCTGCACCCTGAGCGCCGGAAAGCCCAACACGATGCCGACCAGGAAGGCCGCAGCGCCCGAGGCGAGGAACGCCGCTGCGAACGGCAGGCCCCCCTTGGTCATCAACGCCGTGGTGTAGGCGCCGATGCCAAGGAAGGCCGCCTGTGCGAGGGTCTCCTGGCCGGCATAGCCGACGATCAGGTTGACACCCATGGCTGCGACGGCCGTGACGAGCCAGAGCGTGAGGATATAGGTGCCGTAGCGCCTGAGGCCCGGATAGGGGATGCCGAGCCCTGTGAGGTCGACCGGCGCGAGCGCGAGCGCCAGGGCCGCAAGCCCCACCAGCGCGATCACCAGGCGCGGTGATCTCATACGGCCCGCTCCTCTCTGCGGCCGAGCAGCCCCTGCGGCCTGAACAGAATGATCAGCACGAGCAGGCACAGGGGCACCGCCTGCCGGTAGGCGGTGGACACGTAGGCGGCCGCCAGATTGTCGATGACGCCGACGACGAGGCCGCCGGCGATGGCGCCGCGCACCTGGTTGAAGCCGCCGACGATGGCCGCCACGAAGGCCGCCAGGCCCAGCGTCTCGCCGTTGGAGAACTTGGCGAGATAGATGGGCGAGATCAGCAGCGAGGCCATGGCCGCCAGCGCCGCGTTGACGAGGAAGGTATAGAGGATCATGCGCTCGACGTTGACGCCGAGAATGCGGGCCACGGTCGGGTTCTGCGCGGTCGCCTGCATCTGCCGTCCCGTGCGCGTTGCCGCCAGAAACCAGCTCAGGGCGGCGATGGTGGCAAGAGCGATGGCAAGCACGCCGAGCTGTGCCATCGACACCTTGATGCCGGCCAGCTCGATCAAACGGTCGGGCAGAATGGTTGGGAAGGGCTGGGCCTCTGCGCTGTAGAGGTCCTTGACCCCCTCCTTCAGCAGGATGGCAAGGGCGATCGTCGAGATCACCAGCGGCAGAACGCCCTGGCGGATCAGGGGGGCGACGACGACGGTCTTGAACGCTGCGCCAAGCACCAGCAGCGCCAGCGTGATCGCGAGCAGAGCCGCCAGCGAGAACGGCAAATCGAGCCACTTCATGCCCGCCAGGGCGAAAAACGCCGGCAGCATGACGAACTCGCCCTGGGCGAAGTTGATGGTCTGCGAGGCCTGCCACAGCAAGGTAAAGCCGATGGCCGCCAACGCGTAGATGGCACCGGTCGCAAGGCCGGCAACGGCGAGTTGGACGAAGTCCGTCATCGTATCAGGTCCGTACGAGGCGAAAGTCACCCGCCTCCAGTGCCAACTCGCCGAGAGGCGCCCACCTCACGATCTGAGCTTCGGCAGGACCTGCGTGATCGCTTGCCGGCCATCTCTCACCTCGGCGAGGAAGGAGATGCGATCGATCTCTCCCGTCTGATCCCAGGTCGCCTCGATCAGGATCCCCGGCGCCTGCTCGGGCTTGATGGTGAGACCCCGCAAGGCAGCGGCGATCGCCTTTGGATCGAGCTTGCCCGCCTTCTCGGCGGCGGCCTTGATCATGGTGGGGGCAATGTAGCCCTTCACACCGTTGTGGTCGGGCTTGTAGTTGAACCGGGCCTGGAACTTTCTGCCGAACTCCTGGATCGCGGGAATGGGCGCATCGACGGTGAGGCCGACATGACCCCTCACGCCGTTGGCCGCCTCCTTGGCCAGGTCGATGACCTTTTGGCCGAGCAGCGTGGTTTCGCCGATCAGCGGCTTGTCCAGCCCCTGCTTCCTGGCTTCGATCAGGAAGCGCGCGCTCTCCTCCTCGTTGAGATAGACGAACACCGCATCGGCATTGGCGCCTTTCAGCCTGATGACATCGGCCGCGAAATCGGCCTGGCCCGACTCGGTGGACAGGTCGGCTGCCACCTTGATGCCGCGGCTGGTGAGCTCACCCATGATGGCGTTGCGGCCGCCCCTGCCGAAGTCGTTGTTGACATAGATTATCGCCAGCGACCGTGCCTTGACCTCGTCGCGCAGATAGTTGGCGATCTTCGGCATCGAAACGTTCTGCCCGAACGACGTGCGGAAGAGATATCTCGAGCCCTGGGCGGTGAGGTTGGCCGCTTCGCCGCCGATGATCTGCGGGACCTGCGCCTCGTTGGTCAGCTGCAGGGTTGCACTCACCGAGCCCGAGTAGATCGGTCCGAAGATGGCGACCGGTTGCTCGTCGAGGGCACGCTGGATGGCGGCGCGCGCCCTGCCGGGATCGGAGGCGGTATCGACGAATTCCAGCTGGATCCTCCTGCCCAAGATGCCGCCTGCCGCGTTGATCTCCTCGACGGCCAGCGACGAGCCGTTCCTCCAGTTGTTGCCGACCGTGGCGCCCGCCCCGGACAGCTCGATGACGTTGGGGATCTTGACGACATCCTGCGCCGATGCCGTCGGCACGAAGCGAAGGGTGGCGGCGGCTGCCGCCGACGTCAGGAATGCTCTGCGGTGCATGGGTACCCCCTTGTGTTCCTCGGATGCCCGCTTTTTCTTGTCTCAGCCGGGATCGGCAAGCATTGCCGGCGAGTTTGATGCCGCGAGCCGCTCTCCAGGCAGCCGGGCACCCGCGACCGGCGCGCATCGCGCAAAATGTACCAGATAGTCCATTCTGTCAAACGAACCCTGGTCCGCCGGCCAGGGCCATTCAAGGAATCCGCCCTGTGACTGCCCGCGGCCTATCGGTACGCGAGGCCCGCAAGGATCGCGCCCACGCCATTGCCATAACAGCTCCGGCACATACACCAACACCTCGCACGATCCGGCGCGAGCGCCTTTTAGGCAAACGGGAAGGTTGGCACGACATAGCCCGCTGCCGGACCAGTCGCGCGGGGGCATGACCTCAATTGGCAGCGGAGGCCACAAAAGCTTCGAGCGCGCCCGCCATGCTCTTCAGTACATCATCCCGGCCCTCGATCTTGTAGCGCATCTTCAGCGTCTCGACAGGCGTGTAGCCGATCCATACCTTGCCGCCGTCATCTTCCCAGGTCAGCACCTTCATCGGCAGATCGATGCCAACGTGGCGGTTGGTCTGCATCAGCGGCGTGCCGAGCCTGGGATTGCCGAACAGCAACACCTCGGTCGGCCTGAGCTCCAGTCCGACGCCTTTCGCCGCCGCCGCGTGGTCGATCCTGGCAGCGGGCGCGATGCCCTTGTCCTTGAGAGCAGCGGTGAGCCGGTCGACGGTCTCTTTCACGGAGTACTTGCTGCTCCTGACGGTCAGCTCGTCGGCAGCTTTCGCCGGCAGCATCATGGCGAGGACCGTCAGCATCGCGATCAGAAGACGCATGGGGAGCTCCTTTCGCGTTCTTGGATGGGTGCGGCAACCGCAGCAAATAGCGGCGCCACCCCACCGGGGCGGTCACAATTCGGTGAAGGTTCCCTGCGGGGCAACGTGACAGGCATGGAAAGTCTCCGAGAAGGACCAAGCTACTTGGCGTCGGTGGCGCATCCTGGGCGCGCAGGGCGGGCACCACCTTATCGGTCGTTCAGCGACGGTGCTTGCCGGCAGTCCAGCCACCCCTCGCGAGGTACTTCTCGCCGGCGGCCATCGGCTCGTCCTCGAGCGGGGTGCCCATCGTATCGTTCCAGCGGTTGAGAAAGCCGAACATGGCGATGGTGGCCGCGATCTCGACGA
>JBIOWI010000301.1:0-6242 GCA_044868325.1 Hyphomicrobiaceae bacterium | reverse complement strand
CCTGCTGCGCCAGCGCGGGCTCGCGGCCCGCGACTCGAAGGCCAAGCGTGGCGAGCTTCGCTTCACGCTGCCGCCCGGCTTCTGCTGGAGCGATGCCGGCCGCATCGAGATGGACCCGGACGAGCGTGTCACCGGCGTGATCCGTCTCGTGCTCGCCAAGTTCCGCGAGCTGGGCAGCGCGCGGCAGGTGTTCCTGTGGGCAAGGCAGGCCGAGCTGGCCATGCCGGTCGTGGAGCGCAACTCGGTTGCGTGCCGGATCGTGTGGAAGCCGCCGGCCTACCACACGGTGTTGCAGGTTCTGCAGAATCCGATCTATGCCGGCGCCTATGCGTTCGGCCGCCGCGGGCAGCGCACAACCGTGAAGGAAGGGCGCGCCCGCAAGACTGACGGTCACAGCCGGCCCATGTCGGGTCTGACCCCCTCATCCGAACCAGCCCTTCTTGGTGCCGCCCAGCACCTTGGCGAGCGTGGTGCCGAGCGCCGCGGGGCTGTCGGCGACGGCGATGCCGGCGGACTTCATGGCCTCGACTTTGTCGGAGGCCTTGCCCTTGCCGCCGGAGATGATGGCGCCGGCGTGGCCCATGCGGCGGCCGGGAGGCGCCGTCATGCCGGCGATGAAGCCGGCCATGGGCTTCTTGCGGCCCTTCCTGGCCTCGGACCTGATGAACTCGGCCGCATCCTCCTCGGCCGCCCCGCCGATCTCGCCGATCATGATGATGGAGTGCGTGTCGGGGTCGGCCAGGAACATCTCCAAGACGTCGATGAACTCCATGCCCTTGACGGGGTCGCCGCCGATGCCGACCGCGGTGGACTGGCCGAGGCCGGCGTCGGAGGTCTGCTTCACCGCCTCGTAGGTGAGGGTGCCGGAGCGCGAGACGATGCCGACGTTGCCGGCCTTGAAGATGTTGCCTGGCATGATGCCGATCTTGCACTGGTTGGGAGTGAGGACGCCCGGGCAGTTGGGGCCGATGAGGCGCGACTTGGAGCCCGAGAGCGCGCGCTTCACCTTCACCATGTCGAGCACCGGGATACCCTCGGTGATGCACACGACGAGCGGCATCTCGGCGTCGATGGCCTCCAAGATGGCATCGGCGGCGTAGGGCGGCGGCACGTAGATGGAGGTGGCGGTGGCGCCGGTCTTCTGTTTGGCCTCCATCACCGTGTCGAAGATCGGCACGTCGGCGAGCTTGGGGTCGGGGTGCCTGGTGCCGCCCTTGCCCGGTGTCACACCTCCCACGACCTTGGTGCCGTAGGCGATCGCCTGCTGGGTATGGAAGGTCCCCTGGCTGCCGGTGAAGCCCTGGCAGATGACCTTGGTGGACTTGTCGACGAGGATTGCCATGGGTGCCTTTCGAACGCTTCCTTTTAGGCTGGGTTCAGTGGAATGGATTCTCGACGCGGAGTGCACGATACTTTTGGTCGTGCTGGAGGTCTTCGGAGTACACTACCTCTGCTCCGAGCGATTCTGCGGCGGCTAGAATTGCTCCGTCCCAGTAGGAGATCTGGTAGCGGATCGAGATGGCCGCAGCGAGCTTCACAAGGTCTGGATCGATGATCGCGCAGGGGCGGCCGTCGAGCTGCTCCATCCACTCAAGAGCAACGTGGGGTGGCATGCAGATGCGGGCTTTGCGGGTGGCGACAACGTAGAATTCCTGCAGCACTTGGCTCGAAATTCCGAAGTTGAGCGATGCGATGATCGTCTGAGCTTTCTCGCGCTTGGCTCGCTCCGCAGGCGTGCCGGTCGCCGCGTAGACAAGGACATTGGTGTCGAGGAAGCAATCAACGCTCATGGAGATCGTCGCGGCTCCAGCTCTTCTTTCCGAACTCCATGCCACCCTCCTCCGCCAGCTCGCGCATGCGCTTCAGTGCGTTGCGCGTGCGCGTCTTCTGGCGCACCAGCTCCGCAAGGCTGGCGCGCACGATGGCGTTGACAGTCGTGCCCCGCTCGGCGGCGATCTTGCGCGCCTCCAGAAGCACATCCTCCTCGATGCTGAGCGTGATGTTTCTCATATCCACATAATATGTGTGACTGTGTGCTCGTTCAAGTTGCTTGATCGCGCATTTTCCTAACGCCCTTCCACAGACAAGGTGAGGGCCCTGCCAGCCGCGCCGGCGTAGGTGGGCATGCCCAGTTCAATTACAGCCTCAGTGTCCCCAACACGGGTTGTCCAGCGCGTCAGGTCTGTGTCGAACCGGCCCTCTTGAACGACATGGGATGTCCCGTCGGCCACATTCAGGTTACCAAGGACCTCTGCGATGAGCTTCGCTTTTTCGCCCCACGGCAAGTTCACCTGGCAGGAGCGCTTGCGTCCGCTGTCGCCAAGGCCCCATCCGTAGGTAATCAGCATCCGCTGGTGCGGGTCGCTTCGGCCGGTCGACGGCAGGACCTCAGCGGACTGAATTCGGCCCCCATTTGCTAGGTGGGCGGATTCCCTCGGCTCTATCTTTCCCATTTTCTCGATTGCTGCCCAGACGCGCGCGGGCTCGGCGGCAGTTGCGACGCAGTACGCGCGGAACGCCTCGACCAAATGACGCTCAGGCGTCCGCTCCTGCGCAAACGCCGACCCCGTGGCTGCAACTGCCGCCAATAGGGGGACTAGGACGTAAAGGCAGCCGGACGGCATCTTCATTTTCCGTCCGCCTTGAAGAAGTAGCGGAGCAGGTCTCCCCAACCCCAGCCGACATTGCGGCGCACGCTCAGCTTCAAGACTGGCCGATCCTGACTGTCCGTAGTCGTACGGAGCTCAATCTCGGCCTCGGTGTCGTCCAGACGTGTCTTCCAGCGCGTCAGCTCTATGCGCGGATGGCCGCCGCCCGAGTGCGGATTGTGCCGGCGTTCCGGGAGCACCGTCGATACCCCGGGGCCGAGGCCCAGATCGCGCTCAAGAGCGGCGAGAACGATCCGCAAGTCGACAGGTTCAGGCCACACATCGACGCGGCATGTGTCCGTCGGACCGCCTGGGGGCCCATCGAAAAGAATACGCACCCGACTGTAGGGCTCTTTCTTTATGACTAGGTCCAGGCCCATCGTTCTCTCAGCCAAGGCCCCCCTTACATGGGTCTGGCCGACTTCCCGCAAATCGGCCGCGACGCGCTTCGCATCGGCTGCAGTGGCCATGCAGTAGGTTTGAAAGGCCTGGACAAGTCGCATCTCTGGGGTCGGCTCCTGCGCCGCAGCCATGCCAGGCAGCGATGACGCCACCAGTGCGAGACCCGGAAGCCGTGCCCCATTGCGCATCTCAGGCCGCCTTATTCACCTCGTCGGTGATCTTCTTGGCGGCGTCGGCGAGGTTGTCGGCGGGCACGATCTTGAGGCCGGACTGGGCCAGGATCTGCTTGCCGAGCTCGACGTTGGTGCCTTCCAGGCGCACCACCAGGGGCACCTTGATGGCCATCTCCTTGGCCGCCGACACCACGCCCTCGGCGATGATGTCGCAGCGCATGATGCCGCCGAAGATGTTGACCAGGATGCCCTTCACGTTGGGGTCGGAGAGGATGATCTTGAAGGCCGCCGACACCTTCTCCTTGCTCGCGCCGCCGCCCACGTCGAGGAAGTTGGCGGGCTCCATGCCGTTGAGCTTGATGATGTCCATGGTGGCCATGGCGAGGCCGGCGCCGTTCACCATGCAGCCGATCTGCCCATCGAGCTTGACGTAGTTGAGGTCGTACTTGGAGGCCTCGACCTCGGCCGGGTCCTCCTCATCTACATCGCGCAGGGCCTGCACGTCCTTGTGGCGGAAGAGGGCGTTGTCCTCGAAGTTTATCTTGGCGTCGAGGCACACGACCTTGCCGTCCCTGGTGACCACCAGCGGGTTGACCTCCAGGAGCGCCATGTCGTTCTCGACGAAGGCGCGGTAGAGCGCGTCGACCAGCTTCACGCACTGGTTGATCTGGTCGCCCTCCAGCTTCAGGGCGGCGGCGATCTTGCGGCCGTGGAACGGCTGGCAGCCCGAGGCGGGATCGATGGAGAGCGTGACGATCTTCTCGGGGGTATCGTGCGCCACCTTCTCGATGTCCATGCCTCCCTCGGTGGAGGCGATGAACGAGATGCGCGAGGTGGCGCGGTCAACCAGGGCGGAGAGGTAGAGCTCGCGGGCGATGGCGGTGCCGTCCTCGATGAACAGGCGCTTGACGACCCGGCCGGCGGAGCCGGTCTGAACCGTCACCAGGGTCTTGCCCAGCATCTGCTCGGCCAAAGTTTTCACCTCTTCGATCGACTTGGCGAGCCGCACGCCGCCGCCGGCGCCGGCGTCGGGCTCCTTGAACTTGCCCTTGCCGCGGCCGCCGGCGTGGATCTGCGACTTCACCACCCAGACCGGCCCCGGCAGGGCCTGGGCGGCCCTCATCGCCTCCTCGACCGTGAAGGCCGGCGCGCCCTTGGCCAGCGGGACGCCGTAAGGGCGCAGAAGCTCCTTGGCTTGGTATTCGTGGACGTTCATGAGTGCCCCGTGGATGAACGTTAAGAGAGTTGCTGGCTCTGGTATACTATATGCCAGAGACTCTGCGGTTTGCTAGGACGTTATTGCGCGCCTGCGAGATTTTTATGCTGCATCGCGGGAGGCAATCATCTCAATCTCGACTTTCGCCCCAAGCGGCAACGCCGCCACGGCGATGGTGGACCGCGCTGGATAGGGCTCGCTCACATAGGCCTTGTAGACCTCGTTGACGGCGGCAAAGTCGGCCATGTCCGTGAGGAAAATCGTGGTCTTGACCACGTGGCCGAAGCCGAGGCCGGCCGCCTCCAGGACGGATTTCAGGTTCTCCAGCGACTGCCGGGCCTGGGCGCTCACATCGCCCCCGACCAGCTTGCCGGTGGCGGAGTCGAGCGGGATCTGGCCGGAGACGAACAGGAGGTCGCCGTTGGCGATGGCGAGCGAGTACGGGCCGATGGCCTTGCCCTTGGGGGTGGTGATGGCGTGCTTGGGCATGGGTCGTCCTCGCGTCGTGAAAGCGTGCGTCAATGGGGAGTAGGGAGTAGGGAATGGGGAGTAGGGAAAAGGAGACCCAAGGACGCCGGCCCTACTCCCTATTCCCTACTCCCCATTCCCTACTCCCCCCTTCACTTCACGCCAGCTGCGGCGCGATCTTCTTGCAGGCGTCGATCAGGGTCTGCACGGCGCCGACCGACTTGGTGAACATCCCCTTCTCCTCGGGCGTCAGGTCGATCTCCACCACCCTCTCCACGCCGTTGGCGCCGATCACCGCCGGCACGCCCACATACATGCCCTTTATGCCGTACTCGCCGCTGAGACAGACGGCGCAGGGCAGCACGCGGCGCTTGTCCTTGAGGTAGCTCTCCGCCATCTGGATGGCCGACGAGGCGGGCGCATAGAACGCTGAGCCGGTCTTGAGCAGCGCCACGATCTCGCCGCCGCCCTTGCGCGTGCGCTCGATGATGGCGTCGAGCTTGGCCTGGGTGGTCCAGCCCATCCTGACGAGGTCGGGCAGCGGGATGCCGCCGACCGTGGAGTAGCGCGCGATCGGCACCATGTCATCGCCATGGCCGCCCAGCACCAGGGCGGAGACATCCTCCACCGAGACGTTGAACTCGTCCGACAGGAACTTGCGGAACCGGCCGGTGTCGAGCACGCCGGCCATGCCCACCACCTTGTTGGTGGGCAGCCCGCACGCCTTCTGCAGGGCCCACACCATGGCGTCGAGCGGGTTGGTAATGACGATCACGAAGGCGTTGGGCGCGTACTGCTTGATGCCGGCGCCGGCCTGCTCCATCACCTTGAGGTTGATGCCGAGGAGGTCGTCGCGGCTCATGCCGGGCTTCCGCGGCACGCCGGCGGTGATGATGATCACGTCGGCGCCGGCGATGTCGGCGTAGGCGTTGGTGGGCTTCAGGTTCATGTCGAAGCCCTCGATGGCTCCGGACTGGCCGATGTCGAGGCCCTTGCCGCCGGGCACGCCCTCGACGATGTCGAACAGCACCACGTCGCCCAGCTCCTTGAGGCCGATGAGGTGGGCCAGGGTGCCGCCGATCATGCCCGCGCCGATCAGCGCAATCTTGGTGCGCGCCATAGCCTGCTGCTCCTGTGGTGTGCTGCGCTGCCGGAATCTGTCGAGCCAACCCATGCGGTTCAGGGGTCAGACCCCTCGCCTCCACCGTTGGTGCTGAAATTCGATGGTCGATGCGAGGGGGCTGACCCCTCCGGACCGTTGGTTAGCCCGAAAGGCAGGGCCGTTCAAGGCGACGAAAAGTGTTGGACCGGGGTCAGACCCCTCGCGCCAAACCT
>JBIOWI010000300.1:0-15293 GCA_044868325.1 Hyphomicrobiaceae bacterium | reverse complement strand
TGCGATGTCTGCAAGGGCAAGCGCTACAACCGCGAGACCCTGGAGGTGCGCTTCAAGGACAAGTCGGTGGCCGACGTGCTCGACATGACGGTGGAGGAGGGCGCGGAGTTCTTCAAGGCGGTGCCCTCGATCCGCGACAAGCTGGAGACGCTGGCGCGCGTCGGCCTCGGCTATATCCACATCGGCCAGCAGGCGACGACGCTCTCGGGCGGCGAGGCGCAGCGGATCAAGCTGTCGAAGGAGCTGTCGCGTCGGGCGACGGGGCGCACGCTGTATATCCTCGACGAGCCGACGACGGGCCTGCATTTCCACGACGTGGCCAAGCTGCTGGAGGTCCTGCACGAGCTGGCCGATGCGGGGAACACGGTGGTGGTGATCGAGCACAACCTGGAGGTGATCAAGACGGCGGACTGGGTGATCGACCTGGGGCCGGAAGGGGGAGACGGCGGCGGGAGGATCGTGGCGCAGGGGACGCCGGAGGACGTGGCGCGGGTGAAGGAGAGCTATACGGGGCAGTATCTGCGGGAGCTGCTGGGGCGGCGGCCGGTGGGGAGGGGGAAGCGGGAGAGGGAGGCGGCGGAGTAGCGATTCCGGCTTGTGCTGCGTATTTCGTTCTGGTAATGTTCCATCTGGCTGCTCGCGATAGCCGTACGGAAGCGGGAGGCGCAGTAGGAACGTGAGCGCAACCTTCGACAGGGGTTCGCGAGCTCGTTAAGCTCGGCGACTGGAGCGGCTCCGATCACGCGCTGCTTCGACTGGAGGAGGAGGGCATCGTCGCGTCGGACTTGGCCGATGGGATCGATCTTGGCTTGGTTGTCGAGGACTACCCCGGCTATTTATGCAGGTCCGTGCGTGCTCGTGCTTCAGGCTGACGGAAGTGGCCCTGTCCACGCCCTGTGGGGCATGAAGAAGGGTATGGATCGACCGGCCGTGCTCATAACGGCCTACCGCCCGGACTCCACGCGCTGGCACGACGACAATCGGACGCGAAGACGATGAGCACCGAACGCCGGACAAAAAGACTGGTACGCGAGGGCGCCTATATCGCCGAGGTGGACATCACCTTGGTCGAGGAGGATCACGAGTGGGCGCCCTTCATCCCGGCCGATGACATGCGCAAGATGGACAAGGTGCGGCTAGCCCTGCGCCGGGGTGACTTGGCGACGGCGGCCAAGCTCGCGCGCGTGTACGAAATGAGGCCGGTGGCGGCGGAGTAGAGCGATTACCCCGAATATCATAAGGGTCCGAGCGTGCTGGTCCTGCAGGAGGATGCGAGCGGGCAGCCCATCCACGTGCTCTGGGGCATCCGGAAGGACTCGACCGGTCCCGCAGTTGTCGTGACAGCATATCGTCCTGATCCGTCGCGCTGGACGGCAGACTTCAGGAGGCGCCTATGAGAGCGCGCAAGACAACCAAGCTGGTGCACGAAGGGCGGTACGCCGCCGAGGTGGAGATCGAGTTGCTTGAGGAGGACCACGAGTGGGCGCCATATCTTTCCATGGCTGACGCCAAGAAGCTCGACGAGGTGCGCTTGGCCTTGAAGAGAGGAGATCTTGCGGCTGCCAGCCGGCTGGCGCGTGGTTACGAGTTGAAGCCGGTAGCGGCGGAGTAGAAGCCCACCACCAGCCTTCCACGACGTGGCCAAGCTGCTCGAGGTGCTGCACGAGCTGGCCGACGCCGGCGACACGGTGGTGGTGATCGAGCACAACCTGGAGGTGATCAAGACGGCCGACTGGATCATCGACCTGGGGCCGGAGGGCGGCGACGGCGGCGGGCGGATCGTGGCGCAGGGGACGCCGGAGGACGTGGCGCGGGTGAAGGAGAGCTATACGGGGCAGTACCTGCGGGAGCTGCTGGGGCGGCGGCCGACGGGGAGGGGGAAGCGGGAGAGGGAGGCGGCGGAGTAGGCGCACACAACATCCTGACAATCTGTAGCGCTGCCTATTGCAAAGCTAAAACTCAATCTCCATATGGGCGCGAGCAGCGCCTACATCCGTCCCCATCCTGCGTTCAAGACAGAAGCATCGAAATGCATGTGCACCTGTGTGCTAGCGCCACAGCGTGCACGGGTCTGATCCAACGCGCCCACGTTCGACACTATGGCTTTGCAAACATGGCGAACCAAGAAAACGACTTGCTGAATACGGAAGAGGTCGACCGCTTGGTGATCTCGGTGGAGGAGGCCACCCGCGCCACCAAGGAAACACCGCGGCATTTCATCGAGCCTGCAAGGGGTACGCTGGATCGTGCTAAGGCTCGTCGGCACCACATAGTGTTTGGCCGGCGCGGTTCCGGGAAGACTTCGCTTTTGCGCAAGGCCAGTGCTGATCTCACCCTAGGGCGCGTTCCGATAGCGTTCATTGATCTGGAAGCGTTCAAAGGGCACACGTACCCTGATGTGCTCTTGAGCGTCTTAATTGAGACCTTGGACGCATTTGATTCCTGGCTTGGGACAGCCGGCACGCATGCAAGTACTAAGGTTTCATTTTGGAAACGTCTCTGGGGAGGTACACCCAAGCGGCCGCCGCTGGATAAGAAGAAGCTCGACCAAGTCAGGGGAGCGCTTGAGACAGAAGTCAAGACATTGACGGACCTTTTGCATTCAGAAGACGATGCCGAGTTAATCGAACAAGTCGGAACGAGTGCGAAGTCCGGTCAGCGCCTGACAGAAGCTGCCTCAGCGAGAAGCTCTGGGTCGCTAGGTGCGGCGGGTGCAAAGGTTGATACTAGCGTCAATGTCGATATAGAGTCCCAGCGAACCGCCGGCAACGAGAATAAAGTCGAAATCACCGAGAAAACCAAACGAAGCAAGATAGGTTTCTTACACCGAAAGATCATTGATTTTCAGAAAATCTTCGACTCTATGGTGGATCTGGCGGGTGGAGATGCATTTATCTTCCTCGACGACCTTTATCATCTCAGGAAAGGCGATCAGGCACATGTGTTAGATTATTTCCATCGAATTGTGAAAGGTAGATCAGTGTGGCTCAAGGTCGGTACGATTAGACATCGAACAGACTGGTATCATCATGGAAACCCGCCGATAGGGATGAAGTTGGGCGACGACTGTGATGATATTGATCTCGACATTACCTTGGAGAAATACGAGATCGCCAAAAGGTTCCTCCTTCAGATTCTTGATCAAATCATCCGGGAGGATGGCATTAAAGGCCATCAAGTTCTCCTGGCGGATGGTGGCATTGAAAGACTAGTCTTGGGGAGCGGCGGCGTCGCGCGCGATTTTCTTACAATATTCCGCAGAGCGATAGATGTTGCACGAGAGAGGGGAAGGACATACCGCGGTGAACGCATCAATGCGGAGGATGTCAATGTCGCTGCTGGGGAACATGATCGCGCGAAGCGTGATGAGCTTCGCAGAGACACGTTGGGAGAGAGAGAGCAGCTTGAACAGGCACTGCTCGGCATCCAAGGCTTCTGCATAGGCAACAAGGTGAACTGCTTCCTCCTAGAACAAGACACCGGCGGGGCCGAGAATACTCTTCTTGGAGAGCTAGTAGACCTTCGGTTTGTGCACGTCGTTGCTTCGCGCACGTCAGTGAGGGACCGTCCGGGCAAGCTTTACACGGTCTATATGCTTGACATTAGCCAGTACACGGGTGAGCGACTTCGGCGTGACCTCGAGATTATCGCGTTCTGGAAGCGCTCCGAATTGGATAAGATTCGACGCTTCAAGTACGTTCTCTCTCCCAACCAGCTAGCTGGCGGCGCGCAGTGAGGTAACGGCGGGCGCGGTACGCGGTCGCCGCGATCCCCGCTCTCTCTCCTCACCTGCATCACCAGCGTGTCGGGCGGCGGCAAGTCCACGCTGCCCCTCTCCACTGTCTACCGGGTGGCAAGCGCGCCGCTGGCGCCGCGCGCGAGCATTCGGGCCCCTTCGCCCAGTTCCGCGCCTGCGTGCTGCCGTGCTCGCGTCTGGCTCCGCCAGATCTGGGGCGGCGGGCGCCGAAGAGGCCCCCTTTTCGCGGCTGCGCAGCGCGCAAGAGAAGCGACCCGGTAGGCTTGCCTCAATGTATCGGTTCTGATACACATTCGCCCATGAAGCCCATCTCGTTCCTCGGGGACAGCCGGGATGTCATTCGTGACTTTCCGGACGGTCCCCGATACCGGGCCGGCGTCGAGCTTCGCGCGGTGCAGAATGGATTGGACCCGGACGACTGGAAGCCGATGAGGACGGTCGGCCCGGGTGTCCGGGAGATCAGGATCGGGGACGCATCGGGCGCGTTCCGGATCATTTATCTGGCGACGCTGGCGGATCGGGTTCTCGTGCTGCATGCCTTCCAGAAGAGGACGCAGCAGACGGCGCAACGAGACATCGAGCTGGCCGCCAGGCGGCTCAGAGAATGGAAAGCGCACCGATGAGCGTGGAAGTTTTCGATAGCGTCTTTGACGCCCTGGCGGATACGCCGGCTGAAGCGGCCAACATGACCGCCCGCGCCGATTTGCTTCTCGCCATCCGCGAGCGGGTGAAGGCATGGCAAGCCACGGGGGGCCTCACGCAGGAGGAAGCGGCCTCGCGCCTTGGGCTGACGCGGCCCCGCCTCAACGACCTGATGCGCGGCAAGCTCGACAAGTTCTCGCTCGACGCGCTGGTCAACATCGCGGCAGCCGCCGGCTTCAGGCTGCACATCGAGCTTGAGGACGTGAAGGCGGCCTGAAATCTCACGCCGCCCCGTGCCGGCCGACGGTGCCGCCGTGCTCGCGGCCGTCTTGGTCAGATGTGGGACAAGCCCTGCGGGCGGGCGCCGAAGTGGCGCCCTATGAGCCTTAACGCGGCGCGGAAAGTTCCCTGCTCAGCGGCGTCCGCACGCCTCAAACGGGCTTCACGCCGCTCCAGCGGTCCCTGCCGTGCCAGAAGGCGCAGGCCGGGTCGGGGCACCACTCGCCCTCGTAGTCGATGCCTTCCTGGTGCGGGCAGCCGATGATGCGGTCGGCCATCGCCACCGACAGGACACCGTGGCTTGCTAGCAAATCCAGAATCTCCGCGGCGATGGCCGCGTCGTTGCGGATGTCGCCGTTCGCGACGGTCCAGCTTCGCACCTCCGACGCTTCTGCGCCCTCGGCCGGCACGATGCCGACGGCGACCTTGCTCGCGCGGGCGAGATCGGGGCCGTAGTACGCGACGGTGCCGACAGGCCAGCCGCGCTGCCCCTTCCTGGCCTACTTGCGCAGGCGTTTGAGAGCTTGGTCTTTCAAGGGCACGGCACGCCAACGGGATGTCGAATCGAAGCACGGCCGCCATCTTGCCAGGACAGGAAGGCCGCCGCATGGCGCAGCGTGCGATAAGCGGAGCGCATCGCACCGATCCACGCCTGTGGGAGGGGAAGCGGTGCAATACGCGCTACAGCGCTATTGCACCCTACGATTCTCTTCCCGAGGTCGGAGCATGGGATCAGACCCTGCGGGTCTGCCCCCTCATCTATAGGCTGTCGATTCGAACCGGCACGTTGCTCTCCGCCGAGCGGCAGATCGCCTCCAGGACGGCGATGTTGCCGACTTTCTCGGCGTCGGTGAACGGGTATGGCGCGCCGCCCTGGATCGCCTGCGCGAAAGCCTCCAGGTTCAGGCGCACCGTGTCGACCCATTCGTAGGTGCGCGTCTCGCGCCGCCCGTCGCGGTGCTGGAGCGTGAGGCTGGACGGCCCCGGCGTGTCGGGATGCGTCTCGTTGCGCACCTCCACCCAGGCCTCGGACCCGAACACGGTGAGGCACAGGTAGTGCGGCGTGACGAGGATCGCGTTGAGATAGCCGGTAGCGCCGCTCTCGAAGCGGACGAGCGCGGACACGACGTCGCCGTTGTCGGGATAGGCCACCCGCGAGGTGGTGGCTGCGAAGGCCTCGCGTGCGGGCCCCATGAGCGCGACGAGCAGGTCGCTCAGGTGGATGCCCATGGCGGTCATCCCGGCCGCGGGCGCATCCGTTGGCGAGGTGCGCCAGTCGCCCGCCGGCACGTTGGCGAGCTTGTCGTGGTTGAAGTTGGCCTCGGCGTGCATCAGCGTGCCGAGCACGCCCTCACGCACCAGGCGCCGCACCTCGACGATGGCCGGCTCGTAGCGGCGCTCGTGGCCGATGCCCAGCACCACGCCGGCCGCGTTGCAGGCCGCCACCGACCGCATCGCATCGGCGCGCGTGAGCGCCAGCGGCTTCTCGCAGAACACGTGCTTGCCCGCCGCCGCGCAGGCGAGCACCTGCTCGGTATGGAGAGCATGGGGCGTGCAGAGGACGATCGCATCGACGGCGGGATCGGCGAGCGCATCTGCGAGATCGCCCCTGAAGCTCAGTCCGTGCTCCGCGGCGAAGGTGGCCCGGGCGGGATTGGTCTCCGCGGCCGCCACGATGCGCAGGTGCTCGGAGCCGGCAAGGGAGCGGACCACGTGCTGGCCCCACCAGCCGAGCCCGGCGACAGCGGCGCGGATCATGCGTTGACCTCCCTTGTCACGTCATATCCAGCGGCGTTGCGCGCTTGGGCGGCGGGAAGGCGGCATCGAGGGCCTTCAGGTCGTCGGCATCGAGCATCACATCGAGCGCCTTCATGTTGGCGCGCACGTGCTCGGGGCGCACCGCCTTGGGGATCGCCACCACGCCCGGCTGGCGCAGCACCCAGGCGAGCGCCACTGCCGCCGGGTCGACGCCGTGCTTGTCGGCGATCCTCTTGAGGGCGGCCTTCCTGAGCAGCGGCCCCTGCCCGAGCGGCGAGTAGGCCATGACCATGACGTTGGCCTTGCGGCAGGTGTCGAGGAGGTGCCACTCGACGCCGCGCGAGTCCAGGTGATAGAGCACCTGGTTGGAGGCGCAGTTGCCGCCGTGCTTGACGCCGGCCAGCTCCGCCATGTCGGCGGTATCGAGGTTGCTCACGCCCCAGTTGCGGATCTTGCCGTCCGTCCTGAGCCTCTCGAATGCCTCCACCGTCTCGGCCAGGGGAACCGTGCCGCGCCAGTGCAGCAGGTAGAGGTCGAGCCGGTCGGTCTTGAGCCGCTTCAAGCTGCGCTCGCAGGCGGCGATGGCGCCGGCGCGCGAGGCGTTGTGCGGGTAGACCTTGCTGACAACGATGAGGCCGTCGCGCCTGCCGGCAATAGCCTCCGCGATCGCCTCCTCCGCCCCGCCCTCGCCGTACATCTCCGCCGTGTCGATCAGCGTGATCCCGAGCTCCAGGCCGAGCCTGATCGCCGCCAACTCGGCCGTCCGCTCCGATCGGCGCTCGCCCATGCGCCAGGTGCCGAGCCCCAGCACCGGCACCTTGTCACCCGATTTCAGCGCGACGCTTCGCATGGCGTTCCCTCGCCGTTCTGCTGCTCAAAAGGTGCGGTCGCCCGGGAGACCGCTCTGGTCGAAGAGGTCCGGCTGCTCGGCCCCTCACCGCGACCGGCTCAACGCCTCAGCCACCGCGTCGGGGTTGCGGGCAATGACGGTGAGATAGGCGCGCGCCGGCTGATCGGGCTCGCTCGTACCCTCCTCCCACTCCCGCAGCGTGCCGAGAGGGATGCGGAAGCGGGCCGCGAACTCTTCCTGCGTCAGCCGGAGGGCGCGGCGGATCAACTTGGCGCGCGGTGTATGCTTCATTCGTGCAAGCTGGGCGGCCGAGAAGGGCTTTGCATCCGGATCGCTCAGCGCAGCCGCCATGACCTCTTCCTCGGTCATCGGCCGTGTGCGGGGCTCAGGTAGAGCCTTTGCTATTCTGCGTGAAGTAGTGGTCTTGCTCATCTCTCGTCGCGCGCCTTGCGGAGATCAAGCGATAGCGGCCCCGCCTTGGTGTGTAGATAACGCTCAGTCCGCTAGAACTCCAGCCTGTTCACCCGCACCACATGCGGCAGCGCTCGGATCTTGGCCACCACCTCGTCGGAGGCGGGCTCGTCGATGGCGACCATGCAGATGGCGTCGCCGCCGGGCTTGTCACGGCCGAGGTTGAGCGTGGCGATGTTGAGGCCGGCCTCGCCCATCAGCGTGCCGAAGCGGCCGATGAAGCCCGGCTTGTCCTGGTTGCGGATGAACAGCATGCGCGGCGCCAGCTCGAACTCCATGTCGATGTCGCGCACCTGGATGATGCGCGGGCGGCCGTCGGAGAACACCGTGCCGGCCACGGAGCGCTCGTACTTCTGGGTGCAGACGGTGAAGCGGATATAGCTCTCGAACGCGCCTTCCTGGCCGCGCGTCACCTCCTCCACCTGCATGCCGCGTTCCCTGGCGCTGATGGCAGCGGAGACCATGTTGACCTCGGTCAGCAGCGGACGCAGCACGCCGGCCAGCGCCGCGGCGGTAAGCGGCCTGGTGTTGAGGGTCGCCACCTCGCCGGAATACTCGATGCGCACGCCCTTGATGGGCGTCTCGGTGAGCTGGCCGGCGAAGGAGCCGAGCTGCTCGGCGAGCTTCACCCACGGCTTGAGGCGCGGCGCCTCCTCGGCGGTGATGCTGGGGAAGTTGACGGCATTGGAGATGGCGCCGCGCAGCAGGTACTCAGACATCTGCTCGGCCACCTGCAGGGCCACGTTCTCCTGCGCCTCGCCGGTGGAGGCGCCGAGATGCGGCGTGCAGATGACATTGGGCAGCCCGAACAGCACGCTGTCGCGAGCGGGCTCCACCTCGAACACGTCGAGCGCGGCGCCGGCCACGTGCCCCGACCGCAGCGCGGCGGCCAGCGCCCGCTCGTCGATGAGGCCGCCGCGGGCGCAGTTGACGATGCGTACGCCCTTCCTGGTCTTGGCGAGGGCGGCGGCGTCGACGATGTTGCGGGTCTTATCGGTGAGCGGCGTGTGCAGGGTGATGAAGTCGGCGCGGCGCAGGAGCTCACCGAGCTCGACCTTCTCGACGCCGATCTCCATCGCCCGCTCCGGGGAGAGGAACGGGTCGTAGGCTACCACCTTCATCTTGAGGCCGATGCCGCGGTCGGCGACGATAGAGCCGATGTTGCCGCAGCCGATCACGCCCAGCGTCTTGCCGGACACCTCCACGCCCATGAACTTCGACTTCTCCCACTTGCCGTTTTGGGTGGAGCGGTCGGCCTCGGGGATCTGGCGGGCAAGCGCCATCATCAGGGAGATGGCGTGCTCGGCCGTGGTGATGGAGTTGCCGAAGGGCGTGTTCATCACGATGATGCCCTTGGCGGTGGCGGCCTTCACGTCGATGTTGTCGACGCCGATGCCGGCGCGGCCCACCACCTTGAGCCGCGTGGCCGCGGCCAGCACCTTCTCGGTGACCTTGGTGGCGGAGCGGACGGCGAGGCCGTCGTAATCGGGGATGGTGCGCTCCAGCTCCTCCTTGGAGAGGCCCACCTTCACGTCGGCCTCGATGCCGCGCTCCCGGAAGATGGCGACGGCGGCGGGGGACAGCTGATCGGCGATGAGAACGCGGGGTGACATGGGTTCAACGGAACGGGGGTCAGACCCCTCGCCTCCTCGGCTGAGTTTCAAATCGGTCGGTCGATGCGAGGGGTCTGAACCCCTCGGCGCCCGGCGGACGTTGAAGTGATGGCGTCAGACCCAGAGGGTCTGACACCGGCGCGATACCTGCTACGCGGCCTTCGCCAATCCGGCCTTGGCCTCGGCGAAAGCCCAGTCGAGCCAGCCTGTGAGGATTTCCAGGTCGGAGGCCTCGATGGTGCAGCCCGTCCAGATGCGCAGGTGCGGAGGCGCGTCGCGGTGGCCGGCGATGTCGTGCGCCGCGCCCTCCTTGTCGAGGATCGCCTCGATCTGCTTGACGAAGGCGCGCTGGGCATCGATGGGCAGGCTGGCTACCGCCGGGTCGACGACCTTCAGGCACACCGAGGTGTTGGAGCGCGTGGCGGGGTCGACGGGCAGCGGTTCCAGCCAGGGCGTCCTGGCCGCCCAGTCGTAGAGCACCTGGGCATTGGCGTCGGCGCGGGCGTGGAGGGCGGGGAGGCCGCCGATGCTGGTGGCCCAGGCGAGCGCGTCGAGCCAGTCCTCCACGCACAGCATCGAAGGCGTGTTGATGGTCTCGCCCTCGAACACCGCGGACATGAGCTTGCCGCCCTTGACGAGGCGGAACAGCTTGGGCAGCGGCCAGGGCGGCGTGTAGCTCTCCAGGCGGGCAATGGCACGCAGCGAGAGGATCAGCATGCCGTGCGCGGCCTCGCTGCCGAGCGCCTTCTGCCAGGAGAAGGTGGCCACGTCGATCTTGTCCCAGGGGATGGCCTGCGCGAAGACGGCGGAGGTGGCGTCGGCGAAGGTGAGGCCCTGCCGGTCGGGCGCGATCCAGTCGCCGTCGGGCACGCGCACGCCGGCCGTGGTGCCGTTCCAGGTGAACAGCACGTCGCGGCTGAAATCGACCTCGCGCAGATTGGGCAGCTTGCCGTAGTCGGCCTTGAGGATGCGCAGGTCGGCGAGCTTGAGCTGCTTGGTCACGTCCGTCACCCAGCCCTCGCCGAAGCTCTCCCAGGCGAGCGCATCGACGCCGCGCTCTCCCAGCATGCTCCACATGGCCATCTCGAAGGCGCCGGTGTCGGAGGCCGGCACTATGGCGCACACATAGCCGGGCGGCAGGCCGAGCAGCGCCTTGGTCTCCTCGATGGCGCGCTTCAGGCGCGCCTTGCCTTCCTTGGCGCGGTGCGAGCGGCCGAGGAATGCGTTCTCGATGGTTGCGAGGGACCAGCCGGGGCGCTTGGCGCAGGGGCCGGAGGAAAAATTGCGGTTGACCGGCCGTTGGGCCGGCTTGCGGGATATCGCCATGATGAACCTACCCTTCCAGATAGTCGCCCCTCGGTGGGGAGGGGTCTCCCGCCGTCGCGTCTAGTGCCAAAGCCCGAGCCTGTCAATTTTCATGCAGCGGGCGTTTGCGCAGGTGGATGCCCGGCCAGGCGAGCTGCCGCGGTGCCAAGCTGCTGGCCCAAGTGCTCCTGGCACGAGTGACGGCAGTGGTGTATCGACGCCAGGGGCACGTCGCCGGGAGGGAGAAGAGACTCCGCTGGGCACGTATACGAAAGACCGCACCTCGGCGCGACCCAGAGGGAGCCCCATCAGGCAGCCATTCGAACCGTCGAAGGGCCGCCCGAAAGCGCCGTGGCACTGAGGGCCGTCTCTTCCCGCCTATGCCGTCTCCTCCGGGCCGTTGCCGGCCGTGCCGATGATGCGGTCGATCTCGAAGGAGAGGTCGCTGCGGGCCTTCTGCACGGCCAGGATCAGCTTCTTGCGCTGGTCCCAGACGCGCCGGTGCGTCTCCACCTCCTTGGCGTCGAGGTCGAGCATCTTGCCGGCCTGGGCCTCCATCTGGGCGATCAGCTGCTTACAGTGCTCCGAGGTGATGAAGGCGTAGAGCTCCTCCGTCTTGCTTTCGCGCTGCTCGTTGCTGGCGCGCAGCTCGTGCAGACGGATCAGCTGGTCGCGCAGGAGCTCGACAATGGCGAGCACGCGCGCCGGCGCCGCCACGATCACGCCGTCCTGCAGGTGGATCTCGCGCTTGTCCTTGGGGAACTTGTTGCTCGACAGGATGGCGTGGTCGGCGCCCTGGGCCAGCTTGTCGGCGTTGAGCTTGACGGCGAAGTTGTTCTGCCAGGCATCGCGGTTCTTGGCGTCGTAGACGATCTTGCCGCAGGTGCGCCCGTTGTGCACCACCTCGTGGATCACATCGGCGCCGTTGACACCCTTCGGGACGCGCTGGATGCGGTCGCCCTCGAAGGCGGCTCTCAGCTGCTCGTAGAGGTCGATCTCGGAGCCCTCGCCCAGCTCGTGCGCCGACTTGCCTTCCAGCTTGCGCTGCATGTCGGCAAGCTCGGAGGTGAGCTTGAGGACCTTGGCCTTCTCGGCCAGGACGGCGGCCTCCTTCTCGCGCTGCAGGTCCTCCTTCTGGCGGGTCAGCGTCTCCGCAATCTCCGCAATGCGCTTCTCCACTGCAGCCTGCTGCTCGGCCTTGAGGGCCGCGATCTGGCCGGCGGCATCGGCCCGCGCCTGCTCGGCCTGGGCGAGGCGCACCTGCATGTCGGCGAGCCTGGCCATGGCGGCAGCCTCGGCCTGCGCCTTGGCTTCAGCCTGGGCCTCGTTGCGCGCCGCGGCCACGGCCTGCTCGGCCGCCGCGGCCATCTCGCCGCGGGCCTGCGCGATGGCCGCCTCCTGCTGCTCGCGCATCCTCGCCTCGATGCGGCGGGCGATGTCCTGCCCGATCGGCTGCTCGCACAGGGGGCAGTGGCCGCCCTGGGCATGCGCGTGGGGCTTGGGCTGGCGATTGAGCTGAAGCAGGTTCATGCGCAGCAGTCTCCCAACGATACGAGTGCGACATCTCTAAACTGAGTCGGTTGGGGCGCGACCCGCGGACGCGGTTCTCCCCAACCGCCGATCGAGCCTACGCGGCCACTGCCTTATCTCCCGCGGCGTCCGCCTCCGGGCCGGCGCCGGTCTCGGGCCGCAGCATCCGCGCCTGCACCTCGATCTGGCGCAGCAGCGGCAGCTCCGTTGCGGTGCCCTCCACCTCCAGCTCGGTGAAGCGCCGCGCCTGCGGCATGACGGAGTGCTCCAGGCTGCCGACGAGCAGGTTGTAGTGTTGCACCGAGCGGCCCAGGGCATCGCCACAGCGGGAGATGTGCTCCGCCATCCTCGCAAGCCGCCGGTAGAGCTCGCGCCCCAGGTCGTGCACGGCTTGCGCGTTCTCGGCCACCTTCTCCTGGCGCCAGCCGTAGGCTACGGCCTTGGCGAGCGCGATCAGCGTGGCCGGCGTGACGATGACGACGCCCAGCGCGGCGGCGTCCTCGAACAGCGAAGGGTCGCGCTCGGCCGCGGCGGCGTAGAAATTGTCGCCCGGAACGAACATGACCACGAAGTCGGGGCTGGGTACCAGGTCGCGGTAGGACTTGCCGGCCAGAGACTTGACGTGCGCGCGGAGCTGGGCGGCGTGCAGCGCCAGATGGCGCTCGCGCTCGGCTTCGTCGGTGGCGTCCACGGCGTCCAGATAGGCCGACAGCGAGGTCTTGGCATCGACGACGATGCGGCGCCCGCCGGGGAGACGGATGACGACATCGGGCCTCGCCGTCCCGCCGTCGCGGGCGAAACTCTCCTCGGTGGTGAAGTCGCAGTAGGCGCTCAAGCCCGACAGCTCCAGCACGTTGCGCAGCGTCTGCTCGCCCCAGCGACCCCGTGTCTTCGGCGCGGCGCGCAGCGCATTGACCAACTTCGCCGTCTCGGCCCGGACGGCGTGCTGAGCCGCAGCCACACCCCTGATCTCCGCCGACAAGGCGCCGAAGGCGTGCGCCCGCGCCCGCTCCAGCTCCTCGACGTGGGCTTTGTAGCTGTGCAGCGTCTCCCTGAGCGGCACGACCAGGGTCTCCACGGCCATCTGGCGGGCCGCAAGGTCGGCCTCGGCGCCCTGCTTGTGCTTCTCCAGGATCGCGTTGGCCAGCTCGACGAAGCTGCCCTGGTTGGCGCGCAGGGCGTCGGCGGCGATGCCCTTCAGGTCTTTCTCGATCTCGCCGCGCACCTGCGCGAGCAGGGCGAGCTGCTCGGCCTGGCCCTGCGCCTGCTCGCGCAGCCTGGCCTCCAGCGCCGCACGCGCCACCTGCTCGTCCTGCAGCCGCTCCCGCCAGCTCTCGCCCTCGCGGCGCGCGGCGGCCAGTTCCTGCGAGCGCGCGGTTTCGGCCTCTTGCGCGGCGGCAAGCTCGGCGCGCAAATGGCTGCGCACGACGTGAAGCAGAAGCCCGCCGGCGGCGGCTCCGACGCCGCACCCGGCCACGAAGGCCAAGATCAAGTCCATGACGCAGCCCCGAACGCTGATAATCTCACTTCGTTCAATTTACGTTCTTTATTTGTTCGATACAAGCGGAAAATTTTCCGCTCGTGCGGCTTCGGCCCACCTGTTTGGTTACGTCCCAACCTGGGTAGCCTGGCGCACGCGATGACGGCAGACGTCGAGACCATCGTTGTCGGCGCCGGTGCGGTCGGGCTGGCGGTGGCGCGGGCGCTCACGGCGGCCGGCCACGAGACGATGGTGCTGGAGCGGCACGAGCTGATCGGGTCGGAGACCTCCTCTCGCAACAGCGAGGTGATCCACGCCGGCATCTACTATCCGCCAGGCAGCCTGCGGGCGGTGCTGTGCGTACGCGGCAAGGCGCTGCTCTATCGGTTCTGCGCGGAGAGCAACGTGGCCCATGCGCGCTGCGGCAAGCTCCTGGTGGCCACGCACCAAAGCCAGGTGCCCAAGCTCGCCGCCATCAAGGAGACGGCGGAGCGGAACGGCGTGACCGATCTGGAGCCGCTCGGAGCCAATGCGGTGCGCGCGCTGGAGCCGGAGCTCGCCTGCGTGGCGGCGCTGGTCTCGCCGTCCACCGGCATCGTCGACAGCCACGGCTTCATGCTGGCGCTGGTGGGCCATGTCGAGGCCAACGGCGGCTCGGTGGTGCTGCGCTGCCCGGTGGAGCGGATCGAGCGCACGGGCGAGGGCCCGTTCCGGCTGGCGACGGGCGGCGGGGCGCCCGGCGCCGTCACGTGCCGCAACCTGGTGCTGTCGGCCGGGCTCTCGGCGTCCACGCTCGCGCGCACGCTCAAGTTCGGCGCCGGCTACAGCGTGCCCGAGACGTACTACGCCAAGGGCCAGTACTACGCCCTGTCGGGTCCCTCGCCGTTCAAGCGCCACATCTATCCGGTGCCCGACGGGGCCTGGCTCGGTCTGCATGCCACGGTGGATATCGGCGGGCGCTGCAAGTTCGGGCCGGACATCGAGTGGATCGACGAGATCGACTACGGCTTCGAGCCGGAGAAACTGGAGAGGTTCTTAGGCTTCATCCGCAGCTACTATCCGGGCCTCGATGCCGGCCGTCTGCACCCCGACTACACGGGCATCCGCCCCAAGCTCTATCGCGAGGGCGAGCCGGTGCCCGACTTCGCCATCCACGGCCCCGAGCGGCACGGGCTGCCCGGCCTCGTCGCCCTCTACGGCATCGAGAGCCCGGGCCTCACGGCGTCCCTGGCGATCGGGGAGTTGGTGGCGGGGATGCTGGGGAGGTCGTAGGTTCCGTTCGGCTACACCGCCCGCCACAACCGGGTTTCACTGCCGGTTTCACTGCCCGGGCGCACCCGCGACCTTGAGCCGGACGGTGTCTCCGGAGAGAAGGATGCCCACCAGATAATTCGGCACCTCGGCCTGAAGCGTGATGGCTGCGGGCGTCGTCTGCAGCATGCGGTCGAGAAAACCGCTGGGTGTCGGTGTAACGACCCGCAGTGTCAGCTCGACCTTGGACTTGGGTGCGAGGAAGGGCTGCTCCTTGTACTCCCGCGTGTAGAACAGGACAGTTCCCGTGTAGGCGCCGCGCCCCGACACCGAGAGCGGCGCGAAGGGTTGCTTCGG
>JBIOWI010000299.1:0-9348 GCA_044868325.1 Hyphomicrobiaceae bacterium | reverse complement strand
GACTTGCCGTTGGCCGCGAGCGGGCCGGTAAGGGCCATGCCGAAGCCGATCTTCAGCTCCTGTGCCGACGCCTGCGAGCCGGCCAGAATAGTCGCCAGGGCCGTTGCCCCGGCGGCCACGCGCCAGAGCCTCCGTAGAGTATGCATTTTTCTGTCCTCCTGAATGCGCGACGAAGCGACGAGGCATTTCCTGCCCCTTGTTCTTTTTGTCCCCTACACTAGGCGCAAATCGTGCGCCAAGCCAAGCTTGGGCCACCAGCATCGACAGCCCGGATATCGCCCGTTCCGATGTCGGAGCTGTGGGCGTGCTCCCACGTCGATGGTGTCAGACCCTCTGGGTCTGACACCATCGCTGCAACGCCAATCTCGGGATGCCCCAGGGCCGCAGGGCTCAAGTCGACCTACGGCACTGCAGAACCGACGCCGGTTTGCGCAACGGTGTCAGACCCAGAGGGTCTGACACCGTCGGGAGACACCCGCTGGAACCTGGAGCGTGGTCCAACGTTGGCGTTGCAGCACGCCAAACTTTTCAGGAGCCAACCGTCATGTCGCGTCAGCACAGAAGCGAGGACGGCGGGCCGCTACGCGGCTTCGCCCGCATGGAGCCCTCAAAGCAGCGCGAGCTTGCCCGCAAGGGCGGTGCCAACGTCCCGAGCGAGAAGCGCAGCTTCTCCCAGAACCGCGCGCTGGCCTCCGAGGCTGGCCGCAAGGGCGGCCGCCACGTCGCGCCACAGTCGCGCAGCTTCTCGAAGAACCGCCTCCTGGCGGCCGAGGCCGGCCGGAAGGGCGGCAGAATGTCGCAAAGGCGGCGCGAGCACACCCACGCCGGGGGCAACGGCGCGATGGAAAGGTAAACGCCGCTGCACCTCACGCCGAAACCGCCCGACCCTGCAGCTTGGTTAACAGCCGCACCAGCTCGCGCTGCTCGGCCTTGGTAAGACGGGCCGCAACGCTGCCCTCGAACGCCCGGACCTTCTCGCGCGCGGGGAGAAACGTCGCCTCGGCGGCCTCCTCGAAGTAGAGGGCGTGGCGCCGGCGGTCGCTAGCCTGGACCTGGCGGCGGATGAGGCCGCGGCTCTCCAGGCGGAAGATCACCGGGCTCATGGTGGACTTGTCCACGCCGAAGGCAGCGGCCAGAGCCACCTGCGTGATGCCGGGGTTGGCCCGGATCAGCATCAGCACACCGAACGACCCGGGCGTGAAGTCGTGATCCTTCAGCGTAGCCTCCAAGTCGGCGAAGATCTTGGCTTGCGTGCGCCGCACCTGGTAGCCGACGTATCCCGGCAGCTCGTCGAAGTCGATCTGCAACTCGTCGGTGTCGCGGGCACGGGCCGATGCTGATCGTTTCATGCGGTTGCGGCCCTCGTGGGTTGGGTCAGCACAGGCGAAAGCCAGTGGCGGACCTGCGAATGGCCAATGGCGAATGGCACCCTACCATTCGCCACTCGCTATTCGCCATTCGCGCCTGTCTCATGTCGCTTTACCGCCGTTTACATCTTCGACGGCAGCCACAGCGCCAGCACCGGGAAGGCGATGAGCAGGATAAGCCGCAGGATGTCGGTAACGATGAACGGCAGCACGCCCCGGAAGATGGTTGAGATCTTCACGTCTTCCACGACGCTTTTTATCACGAAGATGTTCATGCCCACGGGCGGATGCATCAGGCCCAGCTCCGCCACCATGACGATGATGATGCCGAACCAGATGGGGTCGAAGCCCAGCTCCTTGATGACGGGGAAGACGATCGGTACCGTCAGGATGATCATGGCCAGCGCGTCCATCAGGCAGCCGAGCACCAAATACATGATCATGATCAGTGCCAGGATGCCGTAGCGGCCGATGCCGAGCCCGGTGAGGAACTCGGTGACCTTCTGCGGCACCTGGGTGATGGTGAGGAAGTAGCCGAACAGCAGCGCGCCGATCAGCACGGTGAACACGGCCGCCGTGGTGCGCGTCGCCTCCAGCAGCGACTGCACGACCTCCGCCCGGCCCAGCCGGCGGCGCACGATGCCGATGATGAAGGCGCCGGCGGCGCCCATGCCGGCCGCCTCGGTGGGCGTGAACACCCCGCCGTAGATGCCGCCGATGACGAACAGGAACAGCAGCAGCGTGGCCCACACGTCGCGGGTGCTGGCGAGCCGCTCGCCCCAGCCGGCGCGCTTGCCGGCGGGCAGATAGCCCGGCTGCAGACGGCCGATGAGGGAGATGGTGCCCATGTACATGAGCACGGCGACGATGCCCGGCACGACGCCGGCGATGAACAGCTTGCCGATGTCCTGCTCGGTGATGATGCCGTAGACCGCGAGCACCGTGGACGGCGGGATCATGATGCCGAGCGTGCCGCCCGCGGCGATCACACCGGTGGCGAAGCTCTCGGGGTAATTGTAGCGGCGCATCTCCGGGTAGGCGACGCGCGAGAAGGTGGCTGCGGTCGCAACGGAAGATCCACAGATGGCGGAGAACCCGCCGCAGGCGGCGATGGTGGCGATGCCGAGGCCGCCGCGCAGGTGGCCCAGATAGGCGTTGGCGGCGCGGAACAGCTCGCGGCTCATGCCGGAGGTGGTGGCGAACGACCCCATCAGCAGGAACAGCGGCACCACCGCGAAATTCCAGTCGGTCACCGACCGCATCGACGTGTGGCCGACGATCTTGAGCGCGGGCGTGCCGCCGGCGAGATAGGCGAAGCCGCCCACGCCCACGAGGCCCATCGCCATGCCGACCGGCACGCGCAAGAGCATCAGCGTGAAGAGGGCAACGAAGCCGAGGATGGCGACGAGATCGGTATTCATGGGTGTGCCGTCACTCCACCGGCCGTGCCACGTCGGCGGCGCGCGCGATCGCCTCGGGGTTGAAGATCAGCCGCCCGGTGCGCACGGCGATCAGCAACACCGCGGCGGCGTCGCCGAGCCAGGCCACGGCGAACAGCGGCCAAGTCGGCAGCCGCAGGGAGAAGGTGGAGATGTTGGCCTGGTAGGTGCTCGCCACCTTGTCGAACAGGCAGTACGTGTGCACCGTGACGACGAACAGGAGCACCAGGGTGGCGAACACGTCGATGGCCCGCTGCCAGCGCGGACCGACGTTGGCCCAGAGCAGGTCGACGGTGATGTGCGTGCCGCGGTAGGAGGTGGCGCCGATCCCCCAGAAGATGAGTATGCCGAGCAGCAGCATGCCAAGGTCGTAGCTGTCGGGGATGTCGAAGCCGAAATAGCGCAGGCTCACCGTCAGGAACACGTCGGCGGCGACAATGCCGATGAAGAGCGCGGCGGCCAGCTCGATGCCGTCGATGAAGCGATCCATTGGGTTGCGAGCCACGCGCGTATTCCTCTGCGTTTCGACGGGATCGGACCCCTCGCGTTAACGTTGCATGAAATCTCGACGTCTGTCGCGAGGGGTCTGACCCCGTTCCATCGCAGCAGCGGCGGCGAGTGGACCCGCCGCCGCCGGTTCGGGGCCGATGCTGGGACGCCGCCAGCTATTCGAGGGCGTTGTACTTGGCGACGGAGGCCTTGAGCTCGGCCAGCGCCACGTCGGGATCGATGCCCGCCTTGCGTGCCGCGTCGGCCCAGGCCTTCACCACCGGCTCCCCAGCCTTCCTCCACTCGTCGAGCTGCTCGGGCGTGAGCTTGTACACCTCGCGGCCGGGGGTCTTGTCGGCCATCAGCTTGGCAACGCCTGCCCGCTCGAACTCGCCCCAGGGGCCGGCGGCGCGCAACGCCCAGTCGGTGGTGCAATGATCGTCGATCGCCTTGCGCTGCATCGGCGACATGTTCTGATAGGTGTTCTTGTTCACCACCCAGGTGAGGACGGTCACGTAGAGCGGCGCGTTCATGTGGTACTTCGTGACCTTGTCGAGCCCGAAGAGGAACACGGATCCCCAAGGGAAGGTGCCGGCGTCAGCCACCCCTTTCTCCAGCACGTCACGGATCTCAGGCGCCGACGCCTGCACGTTAGTGCCGCCGAGCTGGGTGACGAGCGTTGCAACAGTCCCTTGCGCTGGCCGGACCTTTAGGCCTTTCACGTCGGCGGGCACCACGACCTTCTTGGTCTTGGAGTGCCACGAGCCGTAGTCGTGGACGAAGTTGAAACAGTACTGCACCTCCTTCATCTCTTGGGCGGCATACTTGCGGTACCACGCGTCGGCGGCCTGCGAACCCGCCCCGCCCTTGCTCATCATGAAGGGCAGGTTGATTGCATCGACGATGGGGAAGCGGCCGGGCTGATAGCCGGGGTTGATGAAAGCCACGTCGGCGATGCCGTCGCGGACCATGTCGTAGTGGTCGAAGGCCTTGCCCAGCTGCTGGGACGGGAACACGGTGTAAGTCACCGTTCCGTTGGTGGCCTTCTGGATCGAGCTCCCCCAGTCCTCCATGGCCTTGTGCATCGGGTGCGACGGCGGCACCCAGTGCGCGATCTTCAGGTGGACGGCCTTGTCCTGGGCCTGAGCAGGCGCGAGCAGGCCGGCAACCGGCCACAGCGCCGCAACGACCGAAACAGAGCGCATGAAGCGCATTTAGTGTCTCCTCCCGTAGGCATTTTTCTCCCAGTCGCTTGAGCTTTGTACTTTTGTGATGAGGCGTTGAGCTCGCTGAAGACCTCCGGATCTACCTCGGCCCGATGCAAGCTGTCGGCCCAGACTTTCGTTACCGGCCCAGCGACTTCCGTATTCCAATATGGCACACCGCCTGACCCGTCAAACGCATTAGCCGGCGGGCAATGACCCACGGCGCGCCGGCACGCGGCTCGCGCAATCACGGTCGATGCGTCGGGGGCCGGCGCTCCGGCTATGGCGCCGCGTTGTACTTGGCGAGCGAGGCTTTGAGCTCGCCCAGCGCCGTATCGGGATCCGCACCGGCCTTGCGCACGCTGTCGGCCCACACCTTCACGACCGGCTCGGCGGCCTTGCGCCACTCGCCGAGCTGGGCGTCGGTGATGGTGTACACCTCGCGGCCGGAGGCGGTATCGCCCTGCAGCTTCGCCACGCCGGCCCGCTCGAAGTCGGCCCACGGCGCGGCGACGCGCAGCGCCCACTCGGTGGTGCAGTGGTCGTCGACGGCCTTCCGTTGGCCGGGCGACATGTTCTGGTAGGTGCTCTTGTTCATCACCCAGGCGAAGGCGGTTACGTAGAGCGGCGTGTTCATGTGGTACTTGGTGACCTTGTCGATGCCGAACAGTGGGATGGAGCCCCACGGGAACGTCACGGCATCGGCCACGCCCTTCTCGATGACATCGCGCACCTCGGGGGCGGACGCCTGCACGTTGGTGCCGCCGAGCTGGGTGACGAGCGTGGCGATGGTGGCGTGGGCGGGACGGATCTTCATGCCCTTCACGTCGGCCGGCACCACCACCTTCTTGGTTCGCGAGTGGAACGAGCCGTAGTCGTGCACGAAGCCCAAGCAGAACTTCACGTCCTTCATCTCGGCGCCGGCATACTTGCGGTACCAGGCATCGAGCGCCTGCGAGCCGCCCTTGGCGTTGCTCATCATGAAGGGCAGGTTGCCGGCGTCGATGATGGGGAAGCGACCGGGCTGGTAGCCGGGGCTGATGTAGGTGACATCGGCAATCCCGTCGCGGGCCATGTCGTAGTGGTCGAAGGCCTTGCCGAGCTGCTGGGAGGGAAACACCGTGAAGGTGACCGTGCCGTTGGTGGCCTTCTGAATCGAGCCGCCCCAATCCTCCAGAGCCTTCTGCAGCGGGTGCGACGGCGGCACCCAGTGGGCGAGCTTCAGATGCACTGGCTTGTCCTGGGCCGAGGCCGGTGCCGTGACGGGCGCCAGCGCTACGGCCGGCGCCAGGGCCAGGACGGCCGACAGCGAACGTCGCAATTGCATTGTGCTCCTCCTCCCTGTGAGCGGGCGCTTTTGCGCGCGGGGTTGCGATGCCCTTGCGCCCGTTGTACGTCCCGTTCGGGTTGATGCGGGATTAGCGCACGGAGCCTGTCCTGCGTCAAACGCCGTGTCGCCGGCGGCGGAGACCCGAGACCGCTGCTACTTCGTGGGGCGCGCCAGCTCGGCGGCGATGTCCACGGTGGGGCAGTTCTTGGAGGCGAGGTGCCGGTTGTAGGCCTCGATGCGGGCGCGATCGCGCCTGTGCTCGGCGTCGCGATCGAGGCCCCTGGATGAGCCGCCATACACCGTGGTTGCGGCCTGGTTCGCGCCGACCGCGAGCGGCGAGGTTGGAGCCTCGCTCGCCCGGTGCCGCATCCGGCTGATGGTGACCATGATGGAGCCCCGCAGGTGCCGGCAATCCGTGGCCTTCTCCTGGTTGCTCATGTGGTAGGCGCCGTCCGCGTCCATGTCGCCCGCCCGCATCGGCTCGATGATCTTGCTCTCCTTGAACGGCGTCGGCGTATAGCCGGGAATGGCCGCCGCGCAGGCGGCGAGGAGAAGCGGCGAGGCGAGGACTGCGGCGCGTGCGAGCATGGGCCCTGACTAGCTGATTTACGCCAGCCTAGCCAACGAAACGTGGCGCAATTAGGTTTCAGGTTTTAGGTTTCAGGGAATAGTTTGTAGCACTCTATCTGACACCTGAAACCTGACACCTGACACCTGAAACCTGGAGGAGAGCGTGGCGCAGGAAATTACGAAGAGCGCAATGTCGATGGTGGAGGCTGCCAAGCGCGAGATCGAGGAGATCCCGGCGGCCGAGGCCGTGCAGCTCGCGGGCCGCGACGACGTGGTGCTGGTCGACATCCGCGACGTCCGCGAGCTTGCCCGCGACGGCAAGGTGCCGGGCGCCTTCCACGCCCCGCGCGGCATGCTGGAGTTCTGGATCGACCCCGCGAGCCCCTACTTCAAGCCGGTGTTCGGCGAGGACAAGAGGTTCGTGTTCTTCTGCGCCGGCGGCCTGCGCTCCGCGCTCGCCGCCAAGACCGCCCAGGACATGGGGCTCAAGCCCGTGGCGCACATCGTCGGCGGCTTCGGTGCGTGGAAAAAGGAAGGCGGGCCGGTGGAGGCGCCGCCGCCCAAAGAGAAATAGGCGCGCAACGAGCGGTGCTCCAATCTCCTGGCGCTCGCGTGTCGAGGCGTGAGCGGAATTTGACGTTGCATCAATTTTGGCTATCATCTGGCCAGAATGCCGTTCGCGATCGTCATGGCCCCGCAGGCCGTCGAGGATTTCAAGAGGCTCAAGGCGCACCTTCGTGCCGAGGTGCGCGATGCCATGGAAACCCATTTGAGACATGAACCGAGGAAGGCAAGCCGCAGCCGCATCAAACGCCTGCGCGGCCTGCGTCAGCCGCAATACAGGCTCCGCGTCGGGGATATCCGTGTGTTCTACGACGTGTCTGCTGAAACGGTTGAGGTACTGGCGATCGTGTCGAAATCGGAGGCCGATGCATGGCTGACTCAGTTCGGAAGTCCGGAATGAAGGAGGTCCCGCTGTCGGAGGCGAAGGACGACCTTTCGCGCCTTCTCCGGGAAGCCGAGGAGCAGGAGATCGTCATCACGCGCCACGGCAAGCCGGCAGGCGTCCTGATCGGCTTCAAGTCGGAGGACGACTGGTTCGACTACCGTCTTCAGCATGACGAGCGGTTCCTGAAGCGGATCGAAAGCGCGCGCAAGAGCTTGCGTGCCGGCCGGGGAACGCGTTTGGAGGACGTGAAGCCGTAGCGATCAATGCCCAAGATCAAGTCGTCCATCTCCACCTTCTCCGACGAGTTCAAGGCCAACGCCGCCGCCATGCGGGCGCTGGTGGCGGACTTGGCCGCCAAGCGCGCCGAGGCGGCGGCGGGCGGGCCGGGGAAGCTCAAGGAGCGCCACACCGCCCGCGGCAAGCTGCTGCCGCGCGACCGGGTGCTCAGGCTCATCGATCCGGGCTCGCCGTTCCTTGAGCTGTCGCAGCTGGCGGCCTTCGGCCTCTACTCGGGCGACATCCACGGCGCCGGGCTCATCACCGGCGTGGGGCGCATCTCCGGTGCTGAGTGCGTCATCGTGTGCAACGATGCCACCATCAAGGGCGGCACCTACTTTCCGATGACGGTGAAGAAGCACCTGCGCGCCCAGGAGATCGCGCGCGAGAACCGTCTGCCGTGCATCTACCTGGTGGACTCCGGCGGCGCCAACCTGCCGCACCACACCGAGGTGTTCCCGGACCGGGAGCACTTCGGCCGCATCTTCTACAACCAGGCCACGCTCTCCGCACTCGGCGTGCCCCAGATCGCCTGCGTGATGGGCTCGTGCACGGCGGGCGGCGCCTATGTGCCGGCCATGTCGGACGAGTCGGTGATCGTGCGCCGCCAGGGCACCATCTTCCTGGGCGGCCCGCCGCTGGTGAAGGCCGCCACCGGCGAGACGGTGAGCGCGGAGGAGCTGGGCGGCGCCGAGGTGCATACGCGCCGCTCAGGCGTGGCCGACCACTACGCGCTTAACGACGAGCACGCCCTGGAGATCGTGCGCTCCATCGTCGCCAACCTGAACACGGTGAAGCGGGTGGACATCGCGCTGCGACAGCCGCAGCCGCCGGCCTACGACGCGGCCGAGCTCGACGGCGTGGTGCCCGCCGCGCTCACGACGCAGTACGACGCCCGCGAGACGATCGCGCGGCTGGTCGATGCGAGCGAGATGGACGAGTTCAAGGCCAACTACGCCCAGACGCTGGTGACCGGCTTCGCCCACATCGAGGGCTATCCCGTGGCGATCCTGGCCAACAACGGCATCCTCTATTCCGAGACGGCGCTGAAGGCGGCGCATTTCATCGAGCTGGCCTGCCAGCGCCGCATCCCGCTCCTGTTCCTGCAGAACATCACCGGCTTCATGGTGGGCAAGGCGGCGGAGGCAGGCGGCATCGCCAAGGACGGCGCCAAGATGGTGACGGCAGTCGCCTGCGCCCAGGTGCCCAAGATCACGGTCATCGTCGGTGGCTCCTACGGGGCGGGGAACTATGCCATGTGCGGGCGAGCGTATGGGCCGCGGTTCTTGTTTACGTGGCCCAACGCCCGCATCTCCGTGATGGGCGGTCCCCAGGCGGCGAGCGTGCTGGCGACGGTTCGCCGCGAGAACCTGGAGGCCGAGGGCAAGGCGTGGAGTGCGGAGGAGGAGGCGGTGTTCAAGCAGCCGGTGCTCGACCAGTACGAGCGCGAGGGGCACCCGTATTTCGCGACGGCGCGGCTGTGGGACGACGGCATCATCACGCCGCAGGAGACGCGGCGCGTGGTGGCGCTGGCGTTGTCAGCGGCGCTCAACGCGCCGATCCCGGAACCGAGGTGGGGCGTGTTTCGGATGTAAGTTGTGTCGAGCGGGGAGGTCGGGGTCAGACCCTGCGGGTCTGACCCCATGGCGGGACGCGGAATGGTTGTGTCGAACGCGGCGCAGACGTAACAATCCGATCCAGGCTTTGGGTCAGCGCTTCGCTT
>JBIOWI010000298.1:0-22961 GCA_044868325.1 Hyphomicrobiaceae bacterium | reverse complement strand
CTCGCGGTTGCAGGGCAGGCCGGGCACCGGCGCACCCTCACCGCGAGCGGCTGGTTCATGTAATGCAGATCGTCGATAGGCGACTCAACCCCAAGGCCAAGAGTCTCGGCAACCGCCAGAGGTTTCTCCGCCGCGCCAAGGCGGAAATCCGCGAGGCCATCAAGGACTCGCTGAAATCCCGCAGGGTGGCCGAGGCCGAGGGGTCCGAGCGCGTCACCATCCGCTCCAAGAGCCTGCGCGAGCCTACTTTCTCGCTCGGCCGCAACACCGGCCGGCGCAACTACGTGCTACCTGGCAACGAGGAGTACCAGGTCGGCGACGAGATTCCGAAGCCCCCGAGCGGCGGCGGGCGCGGCAGCCAGGGCAGCCCCGACGGCGAGGGCCACGACGAGTTCACCTTCACGCTGACGAAGGAGGAGTTCCTCGACCTGTTCTTCGACGACCTGAAGCTGCCCAACCTGGTCAAGGTGAAGCTGAAGGACCTGAAGACGCCGAGGACCATGCGAGCGGGCTTCACGACGGACGGCCCGCCGGCGCGGCTCAACCACACGCGCACTATGCGCAAGAGCCTCGGCCGCCGTATGGCGCTGCGCCGGCCCAGCGAGGCCGAGGTCGAGCGCTTGGAGGAGGAGCTGTCCGCCGCGGAGGCCGAGAACCCGCGCAACGAGGCCAAGATTGCGGAGCTGCGGGCCAAGCTGGAGCACAAGGTCCGACTGAGAAGGACCATCGCCTACATCGACCCCATCGACCTGCAGTACAACAGGTTCGAGCGGGTGCCGAAGCCGACTACGCAGGCGGTCATGTTCTGCCTGATGGATGCGTCGGCCTCCATGACGGAGCCGTTGAAGGACCTCGCCAAGCGGTTCTTCATGCTGCTCCACGTCTTCCTGACGCGCTACTACCGCGAGGTGCATCTGGTCTTTATCCGCCATACCAGCACGGCCATGGAGGTGGACGAGGAGACCTTCTTCCGCGGCACCGAGACCGGCGGCACCGTCATCTCCACGGCACTGGAGGAGATGCTCAAGGTCGTGAAGGAGCGCTACTCGCCGGCCGACTGGAACATCTACGCCGCGCAAGCCTCCGACGGCGACAACTTCCACGACGACATGCCGCGCTGCCTGCGCCTGCTCGACAAGGACGTGCTGCCGATCTGCCAGTATTTCGCCTACGTCGAGACCACCCATGGCGAGCGGTTCTCCGACTCGCACGAGACGCCGGTCTGGTACGGCTACAGCCAGGTTGCCCGGCGCCACAAGAACTTCGCAACGCGCCGCGTGGCGTCGCCGGAGGATATCTACCCGGTCTTCCACGAGCTGTTCTCCGCCAGCGACGCCGCGGTGTGAGGCGCTTGAGGAGGGTGCGGGACCGGGAGAGGGCGAGGACAAGGCTGTGGCTGTGACGCAGGCAAGGCTTCCCAGGCGCAGGGCAGCGAAGGTGAGGCCGCTGTTCGACGGCGCGGAGTGGACGTTCGACCTGATCCGCAAGGTGGACGACGCCTGCCGCGAGATCGGCATCGGCGAGCTCGGGCTCGACATCTATCCCAACCAGATCGAGGTGATCACGGCCGAGCAGATGCTCGACAGCTACTCCTCGATCGGCATGCCGCTGATGTACCGGCACTGGTCCTTCGGCAAGCGCTTTGCCCGCGACGAGGCCTACTACAAGCGCGGCATGCGCAGCCTGGCCTACGAGCTGGTCATCAACTCCGATCCCTGCATCAGCTACATCATGGAGGAGAACTCCATGACCATGCAGACGCTGGTGATCGCGCACGCGGCCTACGGCCACAACCACTTCTTCAAGAACAACTACCAGTTCCGGATGTGGACCCAGCCCGACCACATCATCGACTACCTGAGCTTCGCCAAGAGCTACGTGGCCGAGTGCGAGGAGCGCCACGGCGAGGCCGCTGTGGAGGCCGTCCTCGACGCCGCCCACGCCCTGATGAACCAGGGCATCAGCCGCGACCTGCGGCCTCGCCCCCGCAACATCGCCAAGCGCGAGCGCGAGCGCGCCGCGCGGCGCCGGGCCTACGAGGAGGCCACGTTCGACCCGATCTACCGCACCCTGCCCGAGATCGTGCGCGAGACCGAGGCGGAGCCCACCGAGGCCCAGACCGAGCAGCGCCGCCTCGGCCTGCCCGAGGAGAACCTGCTCTATTTCCTGGAGAAGCACGCGCCCAAGCTCGACGACTGGCAGCGCGAGCTGCTCCGCATCGTTCGCCTGCTGTCGCAGTACTTCTATCCGCAGCGCCAAACCAAGATGATGAACGAGGGCTGCGCCACGTTCGTCCACTACGAGATCATGAACCGGCTCTACGAGAAGGGCCTGCTCACCGACGGCATCATGCTCGAGTTCCTGCACTCGCACTCGTCGGTGATCTACCAGCCCGGCTTCAACAACCGCCACTTCTCGGGGCTCAACCCCTATGCGCTGGGCTTCGCGATGATGAACGACATCCGGCGCGTCTGCACCGAGCCCACCGAGGAGGACCGCGAGTGGTTTCCCGACATCGCCGGCTGCGGCGACTGGCTGGGCACCCTGAGGCAGGCCTGGACCGACTACCGCGACGAGAGCTTCGTGCGCCAGTTCTTAAGCCCCAAATTGATCCGCGACTTCCGCCTGTTCGCGGTGGACGACGACTCCAGGGAGAGCACCATGGACGTCTCCGCCATCCACAACGAGCAGGGCTACAAGGCTCTGCGCCGTCGCCTGGCCCAGCTCTACGACGTGGCCGCGCAGGACCCGGACCTGCAGATCACCGACGCCGACCTGTCGGGCAGCCGCCGGCTGGTGCTCACCCATCACGTCCGCAACGGCGTGCTGCTCGACAAGACCGAGGCCGAGCGCACGCTGCAGTACCTGGCCCAGCTCTGGGGCTATCGCGTCAAGCTGATCGAGACCGACGGCGCTGGCGGCCGCGTGCTGAAGGAGCACGAGGCGCTGCCCATGCCGTAGGCCTGCTTGGCCCGGCCCAGGCTAGCGCCGGTTGCGCATGGCGAGCGTTCTGAGCCGCAGCGCGTTGAGGCGGATGAAGCCCTCGGCGTCCTTCTGGTCGTAGGCGCCCTTGTCGTCCTCGAAGGTGACGAGGGTGGAGGAGTAGAGCGACTTGGCGCTCTCCCGCCCGGTTACGATCACGTTGCCCTTGTAGAGCGTGAGGCGCACCTCGCCCTCCACGTGCTCCTGGCTCTTGTCGATGGCCGCCTGCAGCATCTCGCGCTCGGGCGAGAACCAGAAGCCGTTGTAGATCAGCTCCGCATAGCGCGGCATCAACTCGTCCTTGAGGTGGGAGGCCCCACGGTCGAGCGTGATCGACTCGATCGCCCGGTGCGCCGCCACCAGGATGGTGCCACCCGGCGTCTCGTACACCCCGCGCGACTTCATGCCGACGAAGCGGTTCTCCACCAGGTCCACCCGGCCAACGCCGTTGTCGCGGCCGAGATCGTTGAGGCGGGTAAGCAGGGCGGCCGGTGACAGCGGCTTGCCGTCGAGGCTCACGGCATCGCCGTTCTTGAAGCCGATAGCGATCTCAGTGGCGCGATCCGGCGCCTCCATGGGCGAGACGGTGCGCTGGTAGACGTAGGGCGGCGGCTCACGGGCCGGGTCCTCGAGCACCTTCCCCTCGGAGGAGGAGTGCAGCAGGTTGGCGTCCACTGAGAACGGCGCCTCGCCGCGCTTGTCCTTGGCGATGGGGATCTGATGCTTCTCGGCGAACTCGATCAGCTGCTCGCGGCTCTTGAAGCTCCATTCACGCCAGGGCGCAATGATCTTGATGGATGGCTCCAGGGCGTAGTAGCTGAGCTCGTAGCGCACCTGGTCGTTGCCCTTGCCGGTGGAGCCGTGGGAGACGGCGTCGGCGCCAACGGCCCGCGCGATCTCGATCTGGGCCTTGGCGATCAGCGGGCGGGCGATGGAGGTGCCGAGGAGATAGGTTCCCTCGTAGAGCGCGTTGGCGCGGAACATGGGGAACACGTAGTCCCGCACGAACTCCTCGCGCAGGTCCTCGATGAAGATGTTCTCCGGCTCGATGCCCAGCATCAGAGCCTTGCGCCGCGCCGGCTCCAGCTCCTCGCCTTGGCCGAGGTCGGCCGTAAAGGTGACCACCTCGCAGCCGTAGGTCTCCTGCAGCCACTTCAGGATGATCGACGTGTCGAGGCCGCCCGAGTAGGCGAGCACCACCTTCTTGACCGTGCCTTTGGCGCCCCCGGTGGACATGGGGGTGGACATGGGGGTGGACATGGGGGCGGGCTTGAGGGCGGGCATGGAGCGTACCTTCTTGCCGGGATGGGAGATCGCGGCGCACTATAGGCAAGAACGCCGCCCGGGCAAGGCGTTGGCTCACGCAGCTCTTGGCATGGAGGAGGGGATGACGGACGCCGGAAGCCCGCGGATCGAGTTCTGGCACGAGCTCGCCTCCACCTATTCCTACCTGTCCGCCATGCGCATCGAGGCGCTGGCTTCGGCCGCCGGGGTCGAGATCGCGTGGAAGCCGCTGCTGCTCGGGCCGATCTTCCGCACGCAGGGCTGGGACACCTCGCCGTTCAACATCTATCCGGCCAAGGGCAGGTACATGGTGCGCGACATGGAGCGGCTGGCCGCGGCGCGCGGCCTGCCGTTCCAGCTGCCGTCGGCCTTCCCCCAGAACAGCCTGCACGCGGCGCGCCTCGCCCTGATCGGGCACGCCGAGGGTTGGGGGGTTGCTTTCACCCGCGCCGTCTACGAGGCCCAGTTCGGCGGCGGCGCCAATATCGGCGACCGGCGCGTCCTTCTGGAGATCCTGCGGCACATGGGCCTGGAGGCCGATGTGGTGCTGGCCCGCTCGGAGACGCCGGAGAACAAGCAGCGCCTGCGCCAGCAAACCGAGGATGCCCAGGAGCTCGGCATCTTCGGCGCGCCGTCGTTTCTGGCCCGAGGTGAGCTGTTCTGGGGCGACGACCGTCTCGAGCAGGCGCTGGCGGCAGTGACGACAGCAAAAAAATAATGAAAGTCCGGCCAAATCCTATTGACACTGATATACAGCGTGCTAATATGCGTTCTCGTAAGAGGGAGTGCGCACCATGAAGATCGACGGTGGCCGGTGGGTGGGCCTGAGCTCGGCGGCCGTCTTCGCGGCGCTGCTTGTGTCCGGCTTCGACGCCTCGGCACAGGACGCCAAGAAGGCGCCGCCCGCGAAGGCCGCTTCGCCCTGCAAGGGCCTCGACGAGAAGGCCTGCAAGGGAAAGACCGCGGACTGCGCGTGGATCGTTCCCAAAAAGGGAAAGCAGAAGGCCTATTGCCGGCTCAAGCCGGGCAAGAAGGCGTAGCGTCCGGGGGAGGCGGCACCCGGAAGCTCCGGAGTCGCCCTGCCTCGATGCCGGACCGAGCGTGCTGGGATTGAGTGCCTCAAGCCCGCGAGTCGACCGGCTCAATGGGGGTGGTGATGACTTGCGCCGCGGCGTGGCCGCCGGACGAACGGTAGCTCGCGAAGGCTGCGGCTTGCTCGTCGGCCGGGTCCGCCGGCATAGCGTTGTCGGTTGCTTCATGCCCTGGGGCGTCAGAGGCTGCCGTTGCGCCGGTACCGGTGGGTACGGCGACCGAAGCTTCGAGCGCGCTATCGGAGCTGCAGGCAAAGCGGCTCGCGAGCAGCGGCCACGGGGCGATGGGCGCGCGCAGCATCTGTGACCAGAGCGAGAGGCCGCGTGCCGTGGAGGCGATGGAGGCTCGCGTCGTGGCCAGCGCGACGGCCCACATCATCTCCGTCGTGACGACGGCGACGCTTCTGGAGCCGCTCCTGGAGGTGTGCGGGGGCTTGTCGGCGCTGTGTGGGGAGCCGGTGCCGAGCATGCAGGGTCCTGTGGTGCTTGAGCGAGCCGAACCTACACCGGTTGCTGCGTCGCAACAAGACGCACGATTGGGGTACGCTGAACGCGCTGTGAGCCGCCCTGTGCAGTGGTGCTCTTGACGCGCGATGGAAGCCCCGCAGCAATGTAGGGGGCAATCGTGCGGAAAAGCGCGATTGCACCGGGCTACCGTTGCCGCAGGCTGTGCTGCACTCGCTAAGGGCCTTGGGTGGGGCCTCGGTTCAATGCCGTTTTGCGCATTGCACCCTACGGTCTTGGGTGCTCCGCTTGCGGCATCACCCTGCGCGCGCGGCATAGCGCCCCGACGACGCCCAGTAGACCAGGCCGCCGACGAGCCCGGCGGCAAGGAAGGCGATCAGCGCGTAGGCCTGGAAGATGCTGAGCTCGCCCGGCGGCTCCGACCAGTGCTGGACGAGAAAGCCAGCCCCTGCCGTGGCGATGCCGGCGAGCGCATAGAAGGTCCAGCCGGCCACCTTGCGCGTCTCGGCGAACAGCACGCCGGCAAACGCCGGCAGGGCGGCGCACAGGGCGACCCACGGGGTGCTCATGAGAGCGAAGTAGCCGGCCGCCGACAGGCGTGCACCGTTCAGGTCGGTACTGAGGCTCGCCAGGTCACCGGGGGCGTAGACGAACAGCACGAGCGTGGCCGCCGCGGCGAAGCTCGCCAGCGCAAAGCCGATCAGTATCCGTACGACGCGCAGGAGCATGTTGGCCTGTGGGATTTGCTGCGGTGCTGATCTTTATCCTGCGTCTATAGGCACCCGCGCCGCCGGGCTCAACGCCAAAGCTGCGCCATGCATCCAGGGGTACGGTGGCGGAGAGCTTCGAGCTCGGCGGCTTCGAGGCTGCGCTGAAGCCTGCGACAAGCGCGCTGGCGTTGTCGCGATGCGGCCGACCGAGCTTCCGACCGATGTGTGTCTGCGATACCAGAGACGGTGGACCGGTTCGTGTGCGAAGCGGCGGAAGGAAGGATCGTAGGGTGGGTTAGCGCCAAAGGCGCGTAATCCACCATGGATCGGCTGCCGACGGTGCGTTACGCGCTTCGCGCCAACGCACCCTACGGGTCGGCGCTGCACCCTACAGCCCGCGCTGGGGGACGAGCTTTAGGGCCGCGACCGCCTCATCGGCCGTTTGGCATCGCAGTCGGGACAGCGGGCGCCGCGCGCTCGCGCGCGGCCAGCTTCAGGCTCGCCGACTTGAGCTGGCCGCAGGCGGCCATGATGTCGCGGCCGCGCGGGGTGCGCACCGGGCTCGCGTACCCCGCCCTGTTCACGATCTCGGCAAACCGCTCGATCTGCTCCCAGTCAGAGCATTCATAAGCGGCGCCGGGCCAGGGATTGAAGGGGATCAGGTTGATCTTGGCCGGAATGCCGGCCAGCAGCCGCACCAGGGCCTTGGCCTCGGCCAGGCTGTCGTTGACGCCCTTGAGCATGACGTATTCGAACGTGATGCGGCGGGCATTGGAGAGGCCCGGGTAGGCGCGGCAGGCCGCCAGCAGCTCGGCGATCGGGTAGCGGCGGTTGATGGGGACCAGCTTGTTGCGCAGCTCGTCGTTGGTGGCGTGCAGCGAGATGGCAAGCATGGTGCCGGCCTCGGCGCCCCAGCGCGGGATCTCGGGGACAACGCCGCTGGTGGACAGCGTGATGCGCCGCTTGGAGAAGGCGAGGCCGGCGCTGTCGGAGGCAAGGCGCACGGCGTCCCGGACGTTGTCGAAGTTGTAGAGCGGCTCGCCCATGCCCATCAGCACCACATTGGTGATCTTGCGCTCGGTCATGCCGGAGGCATGCTTCCCGGGCTTCCCGGATCCGGGCATGAGGCGGCCGTCCTGCGGCGGCGTGGCGCCCGGCCAGTCGCCGACGGCGTCGCGGGCGATGAGGATCTGGCAGACGATCTCCTCCGGCGTGAGGTTGCGCACCAGGCGCTGCGTGCCCGTGTGGCAGAACGAGCAGGTGAGGGTGCAGCCGATCTGGCTGGAGATGCAGAGCGTGCCGCGGTCGGACTCGGGGATGAAGACGGTCTCCACCTCGGGCGGGCGGGCCTCGTGGCCGCGCCTGGGGAGGCGCAGGAGCCACTTGCGCGTGCCGTCGGCAGAGACCTGGGCGGCGACGATCTCCGGCCGCGCCAGCGTGGAGGCGCCCGCCACGGCGGCACGCAGGTCCTTGGAGACATCCGACATTTCCTCGAACGTGCGGGCGCCGCGCACGTAGAGCCAGCTCCACAGCTGGCCGACACGCATCCTCAGCTGCCTGTCGGGCACGCCAGCGGCGGCGAGCGCGGCGGCGAGGCCCTCGCGGCCGAGCCCGGCCAGCGACGGCTTGGCGGCAGCCGGCGGCTCGGATGTGCGAGGCCCGGTGGCGATGTCGGCGACGAAGTCCATGGGGTCCGAGCTGCCCGGCTGGCGACGGTGCGAGTCGCCCGCTATGTAGCGACCGGCGCGCCTCCCGTGAAGCCCACCCGCCACTGCCTGCGGCCTGGAGGCTCTGAAGAGGCCCAGCCGGGGCCGGTGGACGCCCTGGAAAGGCGGGCCCGCGCTATGCGGCCCTGCGCGTCTGCCAGGTGCGGACGGGACGCGAGCACAGGGCCAGGGCGATACGGTCCACGGCGGCGCTCCAGTCGGCGGGCTCGACGATGCCGAGGCCGAACGCGCTCAGCGCCGCGCGCGGGCTGCCCCCGTCGCGGAAGATGCTGGCGCACGCCTCGCGCGCGTAGCCGAGGGCCTGCTCCCACTGCACCGAGTTGATGTGGCGGTTGTGCTGCATTCCCGTCCCCGTCTTGTGCATCAAACAAATCTTCCAGCCGAAGCCTGCCAGCCCGAGGCGCGGCAGGCCGTACAGTCGTCAAAGCGCGGCAGGCGCATCCAGCACTGCGGCTTCCCGACGCGAGACCTGGACCCGTGAAGCCCGTTTTGACGTGCGCGTCACGCGCTGAATGCGCCTGCCTCGTGGACCGACGCCGACCAAGCGGTCCCTAAGCTCACTTCAGACGCCCCTCCCGACCTGGGGCCGTTTTCATTCTGGTTGGGTACTGTCGCCGACGTGCCCGGCCAACTTACTGGGACTTGAACACGGCCGTGCGCGCCCGCTTGCCTGGACCAAGACTCACTACCTGTTCCCGACCCGCCCCGGCGATGGCGGCGAGCCGCCCGGCGATACGCTGGAACTTCCTCGCCTCGGCGGCCCGTTTCAGGCCCCGAAGCGTGGGGCCCAATGCCTTTCTCGGCGACTGACGCAACTCGAACTCGGACGCGGCACTGACTGGACGCAACTGGACGCTACTCGGCACGCGGACACCACTGGGTACGCGGACGCCACTTCGAACGCAGACGCGACTTGGGACTCGGACGACGCCACTCGGGACGCTTTCAGCGACGCGGTACTGAACGCCATTCATTTCGCCATCACCCGTTCAACAGCGGACCACCGTTATAAGAACGGGCGACGGCCCGATTCCAGCTCACGGCTCAATCGACGTGCCCGAAGTCGACCACACCACGCCCGACCAGGGTGAGAGAGATGGCCCCTGACGCAACACCGGAACCCAAGGGGCCGTTAACACTTTCTTAGCCGATCGTTCGCTTTGTGTTCGGCTCTGTCCCTATATACGCTGCCGTTTGTGTCGCCGATATGGCACACAATAGCCCTAAAATGGCAATTCAGGACAATTAGGTTGACAGATGTAAGGCGGTATCGCGCCGTTCCGCCCGGCCGTTTCCGGGCCGATGGAGCCCATTGGAGCCCATGGACCACCTGCACGACAGCTTTCTGCACACCGGGCCCGCCGACGCACCGGTGCGCTTTCTGTGCGCCCACGGGGCCGGCGCCGGCATGACGACTGCCTTCCTCGAGGCTTTCGCCCGCCTTCTCGCCGACCGCGGCGTGGCGACGCTCCGGTTCGAGTTTGCCTACATGGCCGCCCGCCGCTCCGGCGGCCCGCGGAAGCCGCCTCCCAAGGCTGAGCGCCTCGTGGACGAATACCGCGCCGCCGTAGCCGCCGCGGGCCTCGGCGCGGCTCCCGGCATGCGCCCTGGCGCTCCCCCAGGAGCCGTCCTTGTCGTCGGCGGCAAGTCCATGGGCGGCCGGGTGGCGAGCCTGGTGGCCGACGAGTTCCTCGCCGCCGGCCGCATTGCCGGGCTCGTGTGCCTCGGCTACCCGTTCCATCCGCCGGGCAAGCCCGAGCAGCTGCGCACGGCCCACCTGCAGGCCCTGTCCTGCCCGGCCCTCATCGTGCAGGGCGAGCGCGACCCGTTCGGCACCCGAGCCGAGGTGGAGGCTCTCATTGCCGCCAAGGCCCTCGCCCCCGCGATCCGCTTCCACTGGGCCGGCGACGGCGACCACGACCTGGGCCCCCGCGGCGGCTCCGGCTTCACCCGCAAGGCCAACTTGGCCGCCGCCGCCGACGCCGTGGCAGCGTTTGTCAGTAGCCTGGCGAAGCCGTAGCCGGTGGAGGACTTCTTCGGCCGCCGCAGCGAGCGCGCCCAGCAGCTCCTATCGAAGATCCTGCAAACACTGAGGCGCCCCGCTGCGGTCGCACCAACCTTCAATATCCAAATCCGCAAGCCATCCGTGTTGCAGCCTGTCCTTGTGCGCCGTCGTCACACCGCCACTCGGGTGCGGCAAGGCTGGCACCTTCGGTGCAGCTCACAGCAAGAGGGGATGCCGGGATGCGCACCTTTCGCCTTGCCTTCGCTTTTTTGGTGCTCGCCTTCGCGACCGTGGCCCTCGGTGGCTCCCCGGAGGTCGCCCGGGCACAAGGTCAGACCCAGGTAGCCGATCTTGCCAAGTTGATGCAGCAAATCACCGCCCTCACCAAGGACGGCAAGCTGGCCGAGGCCGCAGATGTCGGCCGCAGGCTGGTCGCCATAGGGGAGAGCATTGCGGGCAAGGACCATCAGCTGACAGCGACCACGCTGTTCGCGCTGGGTCAGATCTACATGCTGCAGGGGAAGCTCGACGAGGCGGAGGCGATCTTCAACCGGGTGCTGGCCATCCGCGAGAAGGCGCACGGGCGTGACCACGCCGAAGTGGCCGCCGTCGTCGACCGGCTCGGCCAGATCGCCGTCACCCGCGGCAACTATGCCGAGGCCGAGCGCACCCTTGGCCGTGCGCTCACCATCTACCAGCGCAGCCTCGGTCCGGACCACCACGACACGGCCATGACCCGCGTGGCCCTCGGCCGCATTCGCCATGCCGAGGCCCGCTACGCCGAGGCCGAGGCGCAGTTCGAGACGGCCCTGACGGCGCTGCGAAAATCGCCGCAGCCAGAGCACCGTATGCTGGTGGCCACGGTCATCAACAACCTGGCGGTCGTGGCGCAGGACCAGGGCCGGCTGGCGCTGGCAGAGACGCGCCTGCGCGAGGCGCTCGCCATCCAGGAGAAAGTCCTTGGACCCGAGAGCATCGCCGTCGGCAGCTACCTGGGCAACCTGGCGGAGGTGCACACACGCCAGGGGCGGTATGCCGAGGCGGAGACCCTGATGCGTCGCGCGCTGCAGATCACCGAGCGGGCGCTGGGGCCGGACCACGCCGACACGGCAACCCGCCTCGGCAACCTGGCGACGCTCCTGACCTACCAGGGCCGCGCCGACGAGGCCGAGGGCCTGCAGCGGCGGGCGCTGTCCATCACCGAGAAGGCCCTTGGAGCGCGCCACCCCGACGTTGCCTCCTATCTGAACAATCTCGCCCATGCCGTCTCGGAGCTGGGTCGCACGCAGGAAGCCGAGGCGCTCTATCGCCGCTCGCTGGCGCTGCGCGAGACCGTCCTCGGTCCCGAGCACGTCTCGGTGGCGTCGAGCCTCGCCAACATCGCCGCTCTCTTCTTCCAGCAGCGCCGCTTCGAGGAAGCCGTGAACCCGGCGCGCCGCTCGCTGGCTATCCGGGAGAAGACGCTGGGCGCCGGCCATCCCTTGGTGGCCGATAGCCTCAACAGCCTCGGCACGGTCCTCGACAGCCTCACGCTCCACGACGAGGCCGGACCGCTGCTGCGCCGGGCAGTGGCGATCCGCGAAGCGGCGTTGGGCACGAGCCACCCCGATGTCGCGGTGTCGCTGAACAACCTCGGCCAGCACCACCTCGACCTCGGCCAATGGAAGGAGGCCTACGCGACGCTCAAGCGGTCATACGCCATCTGGCTTGGGCGTCGGAACGCCATGGCCGGCGCCGCCGACGAAGGCCGGTGGATCGAGAGCCTCAGCGGAGCCATAGACCCTTACCTGGGCCTCGCTGTCGCCGGTTACCGTCTGGCCGAGAGCGCCCCCGCCGCCGAGGCGCTGGCACTGCGCGCGGAAAACTTCGAGAGCGCCCAGTGGCGCGCCGATGCAAGCGCTGGCGCCGCCATCGCCCGCATGGCTGTGCGCGCGGCCGGCGGCGGCGGCGAGCTGGGCGAGGCCGTGCGCGAGCGGCAGGACCTGGCCGAGCAGGCCGTGGCCATCGACCGCGCGCTGATCGAGCTCATGTCGCGGCAGGACCGACAGCGAGCGTCCGCTCCGCACGATGCGCTGCGCCGTCAGGCCGATGCGGTGGCGCGCAGGCTCGAGGAGATCGACGCCACCCTCGCCGTCCGCTTCCCGCAGTATGCAGCGCTCGTCAGTGCCGGCCCCGTGTCCCTGCGCGAAGCCGCCGGCCTCTTGCGCCCCGACGAGGCGCTGCTGCTGCTCGTCCCCACCAGGGACCACGTCTACGTGTGGACCGTCACGCGCGAGACGAGCCGCTGGGCCAAGGTCCCCCTTGGCCGGGAGGAGCTGCGCGAGCACGTGGCGGCCCTGCGTTGCGGTCTCGACCACGTGGGGGCGTGGCGTGGCGAGGGCGCGCGCCGCTGCATGGAGCTGCTGCGGCTCAGTGCACCGCCGGGCCAGGCCGAGCTTGCGCCGTTCGATATGGGGCGGGCGTACACGCTCTACCGCGCCCTGTTCGGAGACGTGGAGAACCTGATCACCGGCCGGCGCCTGCTGATCGTGCCCACCGGGGCGCTGGCGAGCCTCCCGTTCCACGTGCTGGTAACGGAGCCGCCGCAGGCACCGCTGGCACCCGGCGAAACGCACTCTGCCGAGACTTATGGCGCTGCCGGCTGGCTCGCCAGGCGCCATGCGATCAGTGTCCTGCCGTCGGTCGCCAGCCTGCGGGCGCTGCGCCGGCTGGCACAGCAGAGCGAGGCGAAGGTGGAGTTCATCGGCTTCGGCAATCCGCTGCTGACTGGCCAGGACGGCACCGACCGGCGCGCCCTGGAACGGGTCGGCTGCGCGCCTGCGCCTCCCTCCTACCGGCATGTGGCCGACGCCGGCCGGCGGGCGCTGCCGGCGGGCAAGCTCCTGCACGGCGGCCTCGCCGAGGTCGGGGCGCTGCTGCGCCAGCCGCCGCTTCCCGAGACCGCAGACGAGCTGTGCGCCGTGGCGCGGCTCATGGGCGCGCCCGAGACGGCCGTGCACCTGGGTGCCGCCGCCACCGAGGGTCGGATCAAGGCGCTGTCGGCCAGCGGCACACTGCGCCAGGCGCGCTTCGTGCATTTCGCCACTCACGGGCTGCTGGCCGCCGAGACCGAGCGGGTGGCGCGAACCCGGGCCGAGCCGGCGCTGCTGCTGACGCCGCCGAGCCAGCCGAGCGAGGACGACGACGGCCTGCTTACGGCCTCGGAGGTTGCGCAGCTCAAGCTCGACGCGGACTGGGTGATCCTGTCGGCGTGCAACACGGCCGCCGGCGAGGATCGCGCCGGCGAGACACTCGGCGCCGAGGCGCTCTCGGGCCTCGCCCGCGCGTTCTTCTACGCCGGCACGCGCGCCCTGCTGGCGTCGCACTGGTACGTGGACAGCGATGCCACCGTCGCCCTCGTCACCGGCGCATTCGCCGAGCTGAAGCGAACCCCCGGCCTCGGCCGCTCCGAGGCCCTGCAGCGTGCCATGCTGGCCCTCATCTCCCGAGGCGGCCGCTCCGCGCACCCGTCCAGCTGGGCCCCGTTCGTGGTCGTCGGCGAAGGCTCGTAGGTGTCAGACCCAGAGGGTCTGGCACTTACGCCGCAACGCCCGCCGGCGTCGGGAGCTTGCGCGGCAGCAGCACCACGGCGGCGAGGATCACCGTGGCGGAGACGGCGAGCACCCTGAACAGGGCGTCGAATCCCCAATTCTCGTAGACGAACGCGATCAGCGGCAGCGATGCCGCCAGCACCGTGAAGCTCACCACGTACCGCACGCCGTAGATGCGCGCCCGGTATTCGCCATCGGCCAGGCGGCCGATCATGTAGTCGTTGATGGGGATCTGTCCGAAGGCGGCCAGCATGAACGCCATGGCGCACAGCAGCGCCGCCCAGTCCGCCAGCCCTGGCATGGCTGCGAAGAATGCCACCTGGACTGCCGCCGCCGTCATGAACACCGTGCGGGGCCCCAGCCGGTCGAGGAAATGCCCAACGATCAGCTGGCCGATCGACGCCACCGCGAACACGACGAACGCCAATTGCCCGATCGCGGTCGCCGACAATGCGAGGCCGCCGAGCCGCTCGTCGAACACCTTGGGCAGTGCGAACGTGGTCGACTGGAACACGATGCTCGACACTGCCGTGGTCAGGAACACGATGATCGAGACCCTGAGCAGCAGCGCCCTGATCTCGGCCGACCGGCCCACGCTCGCCGCGGGCTTTGACTGCGCCCGCTGCCGCGGCGCGACGATCTCGGGCCACATGATGGCAGTGTAGGCCACGCCGATCAGGATGGAGACGAGGCCGGGCACCACGAACGCCGCACGCCATCCCCCATGGTCGATGAAGTAGCCCGCAATCAGCGCCGCGCTGGCCACGCCCAGGTTGCCCCACACGCCGTTCACAGCGATGCGCATGCCGGTATTCTTCCACTTCTGCACCACGATGGCGAGGCCGACCGGGTGGTAGATGGCCGCGAACACGCCGACCACGAACAGCCCCACAGCGATCTCCAGGGGCGTGCGGGCGAGCGCGGTGGCGATGGAGGCGAGACCGATGCCGATGAAGAACACGCTCATCATGCCGTCCCGGCTCCAGCGGTCTGCGAGCCAGCCGGCCGGCAGCGCGAACACGCCGAACGCGAAGAACCCGGGTGTCGCGTATTTCAGGAGGTCTGCATAGCCGAGCCCCCACTCGCGCGTCAGCGCCAGGGCGGCGACGGTGGCGAAGATCAGCGTGAACAGGTGGTCGAGGAAATGCCCGACATTGAGCAAGAGGAAATGCAGGCGCTCGCGCAGTGCGCAGTCCATGGGCTCCTCATCGCCGGGCGTTCTCTCGCCCGTGTCCGGACAGGCTAGCCCCTTTTTTCTGGTTCGGCCAAACCGGGCGGTGCATGGCTGGCTTGACACCGGCTCCGCCTCAGGGCGTCGCCGCCGCCAAACCGCGCAATCGACCCAAGCATTCATGTTGACGATACACACGTGTGTCGCCCTACGCCTTGCAGCCGCTGCGCGACTCAGATTTTGCATGGGCTGGGGAAGTTGCCCCAAGGGCGCCAGGCGGCAGGGTCGGGGGTGCTGGAATGAAGCGTGAAGCGGGCGGGCCGTGCCTCAGCGCGGTGTTCGTCGACTACGACAACATCTACCTCTCGCTGAAGCGCAAGAGCGAGGAAGCCGCCAAGCGCTTCGCCAAGGAGGCTGGCCGCTGGCTGCGCGAGATCGAGAGCGGCGGGCTCATCACGGCCACCAACGCGCCGTTCGGCTCCGCCCCGCGCCGGATCGTCATGAACCGCTGCTACGGCAACCCGGTGCCGCGCCGCAATCAGCACGACAACTCCACCGACATGAGCTCGTTTCCGTTCGTGCGGCACCACTTCCTGCGCGCCGGCTTCGAGGTGATCGACTGCCCGCCGCTGACCGCGCAGCTCAAGAACTCCGCGGACATCCGGATGGTGATGGACATCCGCGACCTGCTGCTGCACGACACCTACTTCGACGAGTTCATCATCCTCTCCGGCGATGCCGATTTCACGCCGGTGCTGATCCGGCTGCGCGCCCATGCCCGGCGCACGGTCGTGTTCGCCAACGACTTCACCGCCGCGCCCTACACGGCCATCTGCGACGGCGAGGTGCGCGAGGCGGCCCTGATCGAGCTGATCCTAACGGGCGACGGTGGCGATGGCGCTCGCGAGGAGACGGCGGCCGCTGCAGCGAAGGGCAGAATCGAGGAAGCTCGCCGCGAGATCCTGGCCGAGGTGATCGCCGGCGTGCGGGCTTCGTCCTCTCCGGTGCCGCTGGAGGCGCTGGCCGACCGCGCGCTCAGGGCGCTCGGCCACGAGCGCACGATTGCCACCGGCTGGGCCGGCGCGGGTAGCTTCAGCGAGCTGCTGCGGCGCAGCTTGCCCGACGAGATCAAGCTGACGGGCGACCCGCCCTATCTCGCGTTCGATCCCAAGCGCCACCAGCAGAAGGAGCGGCCGTCGCGGAGGGCCCCGGAGACGCCCAATGCCCCGGTGGAGCCCAGCCCAACGCCGTTGCATCCGGCCCTGGAGCAGCCCGAGGCTCGTGCGCCGTCGCATTCCGACGCTCCTGTCGCCGCGACCGGGCAGGCGGAAGCCGACGCCGAGCTTGCGCCGGCTCGCGGCCCTAAGCACGCGCCGCCGGAAGGCGTCCGCACCGATGCGCCGGCTGCCGCTCATCCCGCGCGCGTCTCGGCACTGCCGCAGGCGTCCGCGGCCCAGTTGGCCGTGGGTGCCCCGCCGCAGCGCCTCGATCCGCCGAACCCGATCCAGCAGTCCATCGCGCGCATCCAGGAGGCCTGCCAGGCCCCGCCGCTGGCGCCGCAGGAGTATCGCGTGCTGTTCGAGATCATGGCCAGCGAGATCAGCGAGCACGACCTTCTAGGCGCCGAGACGCTGGACAAGATCAGCGAGCAGGCCCAGGGCCGTGGCATCGACCTGCGTCGCGACGACGTCCGGTTCGTGCTGGAGGTGGTGAGCGAGGCCGACCCCTGGTTCGAGCAGGGTGCCTCGGCGGACCTGTTCGCCAGCCGCTTCCGCACCTTCGTGGTCGCACGCTGCCGCGGCCAGGGGCTCAACCTGTCCGCCGACGAGCTGCACTTGATCGATGCGTGGTTCCTCGGAACCGGCACGGCACAAAGGCCGGAACGCGCGGCTGGTCGCGCCACGCCGGCCATAGCAGCCCCGCAGGCGGCGCACTCCGTGGCACATGCACTGGCCGTGGAGGGCCGCGACGGCCGTTGGTGGAAGCACGGCGACGCCCGCGCCGGGATGCGCCAGGAGTCCTTCGACGACCAGAGCGCAGATCAGCCGAAGGAGCCGCCGCACATTGTGCGCACGCGCATGCACGGATAAAAGGTGTCAGACCCTCCGGGTCTGACACCTTTGCGCACACGTGAGCTCGCGGTATGCCCTCTCAGCGGCGCCGTTGGAGGGTATGGTGGCAGACACCACCCTACCTTACGGTCGGGTCGGCATAGCAGCGACGCATGGCCTCGCAGCGATGCGAGCCGGATAGGTGCATGGTGTCGCCCTTGGCGGGGGCGATGAACCGGCACACCTCTTCCAGACCCTCCGGGGTCAGCCAGCCCTGGCGGCGTCCGCGCTGCACGGCAAAGCAATCCGCCGTCTCCTCGTCGGGGCCGCGATACTGGTGCCCGCATTCGTGCGCGTGGATCCACAGCTTCACGGGCGTCGACACCTTCGCCATCAGCTTCGGGTTGAGAATGAGGAAGCCAGGGTAGGCCGCGCCGTAGTCGTCGAGCTTCTCGTCGAGCACCGTCGGCCGCCGGCCGCAGATGAGCTTGCGGCCGTCGAACTCAAGCTCTCCGGACTGGACGAGCTTGGCGTCGGGGCCGGAGCGCGCCAGGTACTCCTCGGGCGTGGGGCTCGCTGCCGACGCCTCGGTCAGCCAGACGAAGCAGAGGAGCAGCGCCGCCGCCGCGATGCGCGGCATGCTCGAAAGAGGAAACGCTCCGGCGCGGACAGCCCCCATGATCAAGCCCTCAGAAATTTTCCGACAACCCTTGCCCGCGCGATGCGGGGTTTGCAACCGATTGTTGGCTGCGATTCGTTAGGGATTGGATAAAACTCAGGTCGAGTGTGGCCGGACCGCCCATGCAAGCCGGTAGCGACCGCCGGGCTTCAGCCGCCGGCCGCTGCCTCGATGTTGTCCATATCGGCGTCCGACAAGCCGAAATGATGGCCGATCTCGTGCACCAGGACGTGGGTGACGAGATGGCCGAGGGTCTCCTCGTGCTCCGCCCAGTAGTCCAGCATCGGGCGCCGGTAGAGGTAAACCATGTTGGGCAGGCCCGCAGGGTCCATCACGCTCCGGCGGTCGATGCTGACGCCCTGGAACAGCCCGAGGAGGTCGAAGGGGCTTTCGAGGCCCAGATCGCGCAGCACCTCGTCGGTGGGGAAATCCTCGACCCGGATCACCAGGTTGTCGCAAAGGTCGCGGAACCGGCGCGGGAGCCGTCGCCAGGCCACGCTCGCCAGCGCCTCGATATCGGCGAGGCTCGGCGCCTCCGTCCTGGCCCAGTCCTTGGCGCTCTGCATCCGTGAGCCCTTGCGCGAGATATGGGGCGAATGGCGAATGGCCAATCGCGAATGGCGGTCCCCATTCGCCACTCCCCATTCGCTATTCGCCTCGTCGCAAACCTACCCGAGGCAGTCCGATGCCTCAATCCGCGCGCTCCGGCTCCACCACCGACATGACCTGGCGCACGCCCACCACGGCCCTGAGCGCGCGCCCGACCAGGTCGGCCGTGCGCGGGGCCACTCCGGCGAGGCGCAAGTCCACGGTGAGCTCGCTGCCGTCGCCCGACTCGCACGAAGCGTGGACGCGGGCAGGCACGGCGCCCAGCTTGGCCACCGGCTCGATCAGGCGCGGCAGCAGGCCGGGATCGGCGGGAGCGGAGATGAAAAAGTAGGCACGAACGGTGTGCGGCTCGGCGCAAGCCGCGCCGGGAGCAGAGACAGGCGATGTCATGTGGGATTGTCCTTGCAGGCGATAGCGAAATGAACGGCGGAAGCCCGGCGCCCTCAGGCGGCCGGGGCCGTAATTCGCGCAATCACGATGCGAAGGACGGGATGCATGCGCGGACACTAACGGAGACGGCCTCGCACATCAACCCACTTTGGTCCGGGCAGCAATGACGCGCCCCTCCAGGCTGAGCCGCAGCGGCGTGTGCGCGCGCTCGGCTTGCGGACCATGCTACGGTGGAAACGGCACGAGGACCGCGCATGGACGCGCTCGATCATGTGCAGCGTTGCTGGAACGGCCTCGTGTTGCACCGAGGCTGCGACCCGCAGTCTGCCGCGGCCGTGCTGGAGGACACGGCGCGGGCGTACGGAGAGCCGCATCGGCACTACCACACACTCGACCATATCGCCGCGCTGCTGGAGCTGCTCGGCCGTCATGGCAACAACGTCGAGGATCGCGACGCGCTGACCTTGGCGATGCTCTTTCATGACGTCGTCTACGATCCGACGCGGCATGACAACGAGGAGGCGAGCGCGGCGTGGGCAGACGCACGGCTGGCAGCTCTGGGCTTTCCAGAGGGCCAACGGGCCAAGGTCGCGCGCTATATCCTCGCCACGCGGCATGACGGGTACGGCGACGCAACCGACGAGGCCGACGTTGCGCTGCTGCTTGACCTCGACCTGTCGGTCCTCGCGGCCCCGCTCGGCGACTATCGCGCCTATACCGAGGCGGTGCGGCGCGAGTACGCGTTCGTGCCCGACGTCCTCTATCGTCCGGGGCGCCGGCGGGTGCTGGAAGGATTTCTGCAGCGCGAGCGGATCTATCTCACGGACCGCCTGCGTGCTGCCTGGGAGCGGCCGGCGCGCGCCAACCTTGCCGCAGAGATCGCCCGGCTGGCCTGAGCCGGCTTTCTCCGCTGTCAGAAGCGGATTTGTTGCCGTTCTGCGCAACGACTTGACTTTCCCGGCAATAGCAGCTCGCCAATAGGCTTTTCGGAGGCGAGCAGCCCATGACCGACCCTGTCACATCCTCAGCACCGATCTCCGACCGGGCACTTCGGTTCGCGCCGGTGGTGTGGCTGGTCGGGAAGGTGCAGAGCGGCAAGACCTCGATCGTTCGCACCCTCACCGGGGCGAGCGACGCGGAGATCGGAGCAGGCTTCCGCGCCTGCACCAAGACGGCGCGCATCTTCGACTTTCCGCCCGAGGCGCCGATCATCCGCTTTCTCGACACGCGCGGCCTCGGCGAGGCGGCTTATGACCCGGCGGCCGATATCGCCTACTGCGAGGACCGGGCGCATCTGATCCTGGCGGTGGCCAAGTCGCTCGATGCCGAGCAGAGTGCGGTGGTCGAAGCTGTGCGCACCGCAAGGGAGCGGCATCCGGAATGGCCCGTGGTCGTCGCCCAGACCAGCCTCCATGAGGGCTACCTGCCGGGGCAGGGACACGTGCTGCCCTACCCGTTCGGCGGCGAGGAGATGCCCGGCACGGTGCCCGAGCGCCTCGTGGGATCTCTTGCGCATCAGAGATCCTTGTTCGAGGCCATGCCCGGGCGGGGAGCGCTCCGCTTCGTGCCCGTCGACCTCACGCTGCCCGGCGACGGCTTCGAGCCTGCCGACTACGGCCGCGAGGCCCTGATCGCCGCACTCGTGGCCGTGGCGCCGGCGGCCATGCGGCTGGCGGTGCAGGAGCTGCCGGGGGCGGCCGAGGGGGAGGACCGCGCCCGCTCCGTCAGCGCTTATATCCTGGGGTTTGCGGCGGCAGCGGGCGCCAGCGACGCGCTGCCCGTGGCCGGCGTAGTGACGGTGCCGGTCCTGCAGGCGGCGATGCTGCGGCACCTCGCCCAGCTCTACGACATCGGCTGGGACCGGCGCAGCTATGCCGAGTTCCTCGCGGCGCTCGGCACGGGCACGCTGCTGCGGACGGCCTCAACGTTCGGCGTCAGGCAGCTCGTGAAGCTCGTGCCCGTATACGGCCAGACCATCGGTGCGGCCACGGCTGCCGCCGCGAGCTTTGCCGCCACCTACGCCATCGGCAAGGCGGCGAGCTACTACCTCGATCGGCGCCGGCGCGGGGAGACGGCCGAGAACCTCGCCGAGGTCTACCGCGACGCCCTGCGCAACGCCTTCGGGATGGCGCAGCAGCGCGACGCCGAGAGGCCGCCCCCGGCGAGCGGGGGCGACGCGCGCTGAAAGTCGGATCGACTCGAACCGGCTTGACTGCGTGCGCGTCCGCAGAGAGGCCCCCTGGCTTAGCTCATCCAGCCGGCATCAATACCCGCCGCACTCCCTGCGGTAGCGGCGGCAATTGCCTTGGCCGACCTCGTCCCGATACTCCTTGTACACGCAGGCGCGCCGCAGGCGCTCGCAGTAGCTTATCCCACCGCCGCATTCCTCGCGATAGCGGCGGCAGTTGCCCTCGCCCACCTCGCCGCGCTCTTCCTTGTAGATGCAGGCGCGCCGCAGGCGCTCGCAACGGTTGCCGCGCCAGTACTGGGCCGGCTGGACCAGCGTCTCGATGCCCGCTGTCTCGTGCAGGACGTTGCCGTCCGGGGCGGCGGGGCCGGCCGTCGCACCGGTCATCATGCCTATGCCGCCGATGCCGGCCATCAGAAGAACCGTACGCAGTGTCGCTCGCATGAATGCCTCCGCTGTCTGCCTTTTGCAGATCGCTGCTCGATGACGTAAGCAATCCCTCGCCCGGCAATCCAGGCGCCCAAACATCGGACAAAGGAGGCTTTTCTGCGGTGCCGGGGTGCGCCAACCACTGCAGCAAGCGGCAACTTCCCCCAAGAAGGGGATATGGTCGGGATGTGGGGCACCCTTATCCGGCCGTCCTTGGGCCGTCTCTCGGCGCCCAGGCGTGGGCCGATCCGCGCGCTCGCGTAGTCGTAAGCGCACCGCGGCGCAGCCTGCCCCGCCACGGGGGCTGCATGTGTCGCCCCTTGCGGCGATACGGAAGCATTACCAAATTAATTGCAGAAGGTTATCATGAAGAAGTCATTGATTGTCGGTACTGGACAGGCGGACTTGCGGTACCTCAAGGAACGTGCCTGATGGGGTGCATGACATGTCGTCAAGGATTAAGCACAGAGTAGAGCCGGCATTCGGCTGGCTGTTCGTGCTCGTCGCGATTGCAGCTCTGGCGGGGGCGATCTACGTCGCCACCCAGCCGATGGTGAACTGAGCCGCCGCTCGGCTTCATCGCAACCGGATCTCGGATCGGAGCGCCGCCGGCCTCGGGCTCGCATCGCTCCGTCCGGAATCGCGGAAGCTCCGCGGCGCTCAGTAGAAGATCGAGCCGGGCGTGCCGCCGCCGGTGGGGATGGCGTCTCCATTGATGGCGATGGCCTTGGGCGAGGCGAGGAATGTCACCACGCTGGCGATCTCCTCGGCGGTGACGATCTTGCCCAGGAGGTTGCGGCTGCCCATGCGCTTCTCGATCTCTGCCTCGCTCACGCCCTGCGCTTTGGCCTGGGCGGCGATCACGCCAGGCGTGGCCTCGGTGCGCACCAACCCTGGATGGACGCACACCGCCTGAATGCCGTGCGGCGCCAGCTCGTCGGCCAGGTTCTTGGTGAGGGCGGCCACGCCGACGTTGCGGATGCTGCCGATGGTGGTGCCGACGTGCTTGGCGCCCAGCCCGCTGACATTGACGATGCGACCCCACCGCTGCTCGATCATGTAGGGCGCCACCTCGCGGGCGGTGCGCAGGTAGCCCATCACCTTGGTGTTCATGTGATCCCAGAACTCCTCGGTGGTGATCTCGCCGAGCGTGGGCGGCCGCGACTGGCCGCTGGGCTTGGCCGCGCAGTTCACCAGGATGTCGACGCGGCCGAAGGCGGCCACCACGTCAGCCACCATGCGTTTCACCGCCGCGTCGTCGGTGGTGTCGCACACGAAGCCCTTGGCCTGCCCGCCCACCTGCGCCACGGCCGCGTCGAGGGTCGCCTTGCTGCGTGCGATGAGCGCGACTTTCGCGCCTTCCGCAGCCAGCGCCCGTCCGATGGCCAAGCCGATGCCGCGGCTTCCGCCGGTGACGATCGCAACCTTGCCGCCGAGTTCCAGATCCATGGTTCCCCGTGCCCTCTCGCTGTGTGGAGCCCGATTGTCGGAAGCCGGCAGCACCGGTGTCAATCGGGAAGGCGCTAGCCAACCCTGGGTTTCGGCAGTCGGCAGTCGGGCGTCGGCAGTCGCAACAAGCACGAAAGCGGA
>JBIOWI010000297.1:0-11348 GCA_044868325.1 Hyphomicrobiaceae bacterium | reverse complement strand
CAGTTGTGCGCGAGAGGTTCGAGTTCGACACCCTGCGGGCGCCGTTCTCGGTCGGCGCCGGCCAATTCGTGCTGAACAACGCCAGTATCGACGGCCCGCTGATGGCGGCCACAATGAACGGCAGGGTGGACTTCCGCACCAGGAAGGTGCACCTGACCGGGACCTTCACACCGCTGGCGCCGTTGAACAAGATGTTCTCCGACGTGCCGATCTTCGGAGACCTGATCACCGGCCCGAAGCGGGAGGGTGTGTTCGCCTGGAACTTCGGGGTGCACGGCGGCCTCGAGAACCCGCAGATCATCGTCAACCCTCTGTCCGGCGTGGCGCCCGGTGCGCTGCGCGAGGTCTTCCCCATCATTCCCGAGGAGCCGAGCGAGGCGCCCCGCAAGGGCGGCGGACGCAGCGAATCGGGCGCACGCGCATCGAGCTCGCCCGCGGTCCGTCCCAGCGCCGACAGCGCATTTCCAACCGCGCCCGATCTCAGCGACGGCTGGGTGTCGGAGACGCCGAAGGCCGGGTCGGGCAAGAAATAGCCGGATTTCCGGTCCAGCCGCCTTGTTTGCGGGACTGCCGTCCCCACCTTCGGCGGGTAGCGGGCCGCGTCGCCCGGCTGTTCCACGAAGCTCCCAGCCATCGGACCGGCCCCGTCTCCACCGCGCAGAGGAGAATCGATGCCATGGCTGCCATCACCAGGACCGCAAGCGCCCACTGGCAGGGCACCGGCAAGGAGGGCAAGGGGACGCTCACCACCCAGAGCGGCGTCCTCTCCACCACGCCCTACGGCTTCAATACCCGCTTCGGCGATACCAAGGGCACCAACCCCGAGGAGCTGCTGGCCGCCTCGCATGCGGGCTGCTTCTCCATGGCGCTGGCGTTCGCGCTGACCGCCGCCGGCTTCACGCCGACCAGCATCGCCACCACCGCCCGCGTGACTCTCGAGCCGGATGGGCCCGGTTTCAAGATTTCGCGATCCGCCCTGGCGCTTGAGGCCAGCGTGCCCAACATCAGCCGCGAGCAATTCGAGAAGATCGCCGAGGCCGCCAAGGCCGGCTGTCCGATCTCCAAGGCTCTCAACGCGGAGATCGCGCTGGACTGGAAGCTTGCCTGACGGCCAGCCGCGGGAAGAATCGGTTGCAAATCGATCTGTCAGGCAAGACCGCCGTCGTTACCGGTTCGACCTCGGGAATCGGCAGGGCAACGGCCCAGGGTCTGGCGGCCGCGGGGGCTAGCGTTGTGGTGAACGGGCGCAAGCGTGCGACCGTCGACGCGGCAGTGCAGGCCATCGTGTCGGCGGTGCCGGGCGGCAGGGTGCGCGGCGCCGTGGCCGATGTCGGTACGGCGGCAGGTTGTGCCGAGCTGATCGGGGCGGTGCCCACCGCCGACATCCTGGTCAACAACGCGGGCATCTTCGAGCCCAAGGCCTTCTTCGACATCCCGGACGCCGACTGGACCCGCTTCTTCGAGACCAACGTCATGTCCGGCGTGCGGCTTTCGCGCGCCTACATGCGCGGCATGCTGGAGCGGGACTGGGGCCGCATCGTTTTTATCTCCTCGGAATCGGCCCTGCACATTCCGAGGGAGATGATCCATTACGGTTTCTCGAAGACAGCGCAGCTTTCCATCTCCCGCGGCCTGGCCGAGTTGACGACCGGCACCGGCGTAACCGTCAACGCGGTGCTGCCGGGGCCAACGCGCTCCGAGGGGGTCGAGGAGTTCCTGCAGGCGATGGCGGAGCGGGCAGGCGTGTCCATCGATGAGATGGCGGCGGGCTTCGTCAGGGAGCATCGTCCGACCTCTCTGATCCAGCGCTTCGCCAGCGTCCAGGAGGTCGCCAACATGGTGCTCTATGCGGTCTCCAAGGAAGCTTCGGCCACCAACGGTGCGGCACTGCGCGTCGATGGCGGCGTGGTGCGCACGATTGCGTGAGCTCTAATCCTTCGCATCGACGCAGGTCGCGGAAGCTGCCGGCCTCCTTCAATGCTATTGCCATGCCTTTCATCCCGTCGCTGTTGATGTCTGGCATCGTCTCGGGCATTCCGACCTGGACGAGCATCGGCTTTGCCGCCGACCCTTCCCACGCAACGGCTGGGAGCGCGGGGCATGCCCTGGTCGGTCGCGTTTCCAACCCCGCTCTTGATCCGGCCGCTGGTGCGCCGCATCGTGGCGGCCGTGGTCGCGCCGGTGAGGGCCGGCAGGTAGCTCAGGACAAGAGCGGAGACACGGATGGAAAGACGCAAGCTCGGCAGCTCGGGGATCGAGATCGCGCCCCTGATGTTCGGCGGCAACGTTCTCGGCTGGACCGCCGACGAGGCCACCTCGTTCATGCTGCTCGACCGCTTCGTGGCAGCCGGCCTCAACGCCATCGACACCGCCGACGTGTATTCGGCGTGGGTGCCGGGCCACAGGGGCGGCGAGTCGGAGACTGTGATAGGCAACTGGCTCAAGGCGCGCGGCGGCCGCGACAAGGTCGTCATCGCCACCAAGGTGGGCTGGGACCAGAAGCAGGGCGGCCTGGCGCGCGACCGCATCGTCGCCAAGGCCGAGGCGTCGCTGCGCCGGCTGCAGACCGACTACATCGACCTCTACCAGTCGCACCTCGACGACCCCGTGACGCCGCTGGAGGAGACGCTGGCCGCGCACGAGGCCCTGCTGAAACAGGGCAAGGTGTGCGCGATCGGCTGCTCCAACTACACCGCGCCGCGCCTCAGGGAGGCGCTGAGCGTGAGCGCCGGGAAAGGCCTGCCGCGCTACCAGAGCCTGCAGCCGCACTACAACCTCTACAACCGTGCGGACTACGAGCGCGAGCTGGAGCCGCTGGCGCTGAAAGCGGGGATCGGCGTCATCCCATATTACGCGCTGGCCAGCGGCTTCCTGACCGGCAAGTACCGCTCCAAGGCCGACTTCGGCAAGAGTCCGCGCGGCGGCGGCGCCAGGGCAATGCTCAACGAGCGGGGCCTGCGCATCCTGGCAGCCCTGGACCAGGTGGCGGGGCGCACCCGGTCCACACCTGCCAGCGTGGCGCTTGCCTGGCTCATGGCGCGACCCGGCATCACCGCGCCCATCGCCAGCGCCACCACGCTGGACCAGCTCGAGGAGCTGATCGCTGCGACACGGCTGAAGCTCGACGCGGCGGCGATCAAGCAGCTCGACGCGGCAAGCGCGTAGGGGCGGGAGCCGGGCTCCGCAAAAGAGGAGGGCGTGGCCGCCTCTCTCAGCCACGCCCTCTTTGCCCCGCCGCTGGCAGCGCCCGCGCGAATGGCCAACCCGACGGGGCTGGGGGGCGTGTCGGGCCAAAGCCATCCATCGCGCGCGCCCTCGGACAACGGATCATGGACCGGAACATTCGGTCCGTGGGCATCACGTTTGCGTCACCCTGTAGTGCGATAACTGTAAGAGGATAGCGCGATCTCGACCGCCCAGCCGCGTGCGGGCACCGAAGGCTGATAGAACGGGGCCATGATACCCCAAGAACTTGTGCACGGGTGGGGGGCCACATCCCATCAAAGGGATGGATCATGCGGCGAGCGGACGCTAGGGCAGCGCCCTGTTGCCCCGGCATGCGGAGGTCCATCGGCTGTCCACAGTCGCTTCCGGGACCTTGCTGAAATCCAACAAACCCTGCCGAAATCGTTCGAAGTTGCGTAGGGGAGCGCCCCGGGCTGGCCATTCTTCTCAACCCAGACGAATCCCGGGCGCTCGGGCGCGGCCGACTTGGGCGCGCGGTGATCGCGGGACAGAAGGACGGTCGTCGCCGCCACCCCCGACTTGGCGGAGGCATCGTCCGGCGAGGTTACGACGACGGCGGCGGCCAGTACCGCGTCCATCGATCGATGGATGCGGTGCAGGCTCCAAGGCAGTTGAGGTTCTGTGAGGTGCGACGGCGATCTGGCGCATCGATGCCGCCGCCCGCGGCGAAGGAGGAGCGGCCAGCGATGCCCGGCTGGGCGCACCGTGCCGTATCGGCGCCCGACGCGATCGGGATCCCTGCAGTTGACTGCATCTACGGACATCCATAGGGTCCGCCGCGCTTGTACAAGGAGAATGCGACAGCCGTGGCTCCAAGAGAGAAGGCCCGCGCCGTGAAGCCGGTTGTGCCGGCGGGTGCCGTTGTGCAGGAGGCGCGCGCGTGGCCGTTCGAGGAGGCGCGTAAGGTCGTCAAGCGGCTGGAGAAGGCAAAGGGCGGCGCACCTGAGACGGTGATCTTCGAGACCGGCTACGGGCCGTCCGGGTTGCCGCACATCGGTACGTTCGGCGAGGTCGCGCGCACGGCCATGGTGCGGCACGCCTTCGAGGTACTCACGGAGGGGAGCATCCCGACTCGGCTGGTGTGCTTCTCCGACGACATGGACGGCTTCAGGAAGGTGCCGGACAACGTGCCCAACCGGGACATGCTGCAGGCGCATCTCAACAAGCCGCTGTCGGCGGTTCCCGACCCGTTCAGCAACGAGTTCACGAGCTTCGCCGCGCACAACAACGCGCGCCTGAGGCGGTTCCTCGACCGCTTCGGCTTCGACTACGAGTTCCTGTCGGCCACCGAGTGCTACCGCGCCGGCCTGCTCGACGCCGCGCTCATCAGGATGCTCAAGGTCTACGACGAGGTGATGGACATCATCCTGCCGACCCTGGGGCCCGAGCGGCGCGCCACCTATTCGCCGTTCCTGCCGATCTCGCCCACCACGGGCAAGGTGCTGCAAGTGCCAATGATCGAGCGCCACCCCAAGAAGGGCACGGTGGTCTATGTCGATCCCGACACCGGCAAAAAGGTGGAGAGCCCGGTGACGGGCGGCCGCGTCAAGGCGCAGTGGAAGGCCGACTGGGCGACGCGGTGGACCGCGCTCGGCGTCGACTACGAGATGTGCGGCAAGGACTTGATCGATTCGGTGACGCTGTCGTCCCGGATCTGCCGGGCGCTGGGCGGCACCCCGCCGGAGAGCTTCATCTACGAGCTGTTCCTGGACCAGAACGGGGCCAAGATCTCCAAGTCCAAGGGCAACGGGCTCACCATCGAGGAGTGGCTCACCTACGCCTCGCCGGAGAGCCTGTCGCTGTTCATGTTCCAGAAGCCGCGGGCGGCCAAGCGGCTCTATTTCGACGTGATCCCCAAGGCGGTGGACGAGTACCTCGCCTACCTGGCGGCCTATCCGCAGGAGGAGCCGAAAGCGAAGCTGGAGAGCCCGGCCTGGCACATCCACGCCGGCAACCCGCCGCTGGCGGAGCTGCCCATCACCTTCGCGCTGCTGTTGAACCTCGTGTCGGTGTCCAACGCCGAGGACAAGGCGACGCTGTGGGGCTTCATCCGCAAGTACGCGGCCGGAGCGACGCCAGAGCAGTATCCGATCCTGGACCAGCTGGTGGGCTATGCGCTGGCGTACTACCGCGACTTCGTGAAGCCGGAGAAGACCTACCGGCTGCCGACGGAGCAGGAGCGCAACGCCCTGCAGGCGCTCTCCGACGCGCTGGCCAAGGCCCCGCCCGGCGCCGGCGGGGAGGACCTGCAGAACATCGTCTACGAGGTGGGCAAGACGCACGCTTTCGAGCGGCTGCGCGCCTGGTTCGGCGCGCTCTACGAGGTTCTGCTGGGCCAGACACAGGGCCCGCGCTTCGGCGGCTTCATTGAGCTCTACGGCGTGGAGCAGACCCGGGCGCTGATCGCCAAGGCGCTGAAGGGGGAGCTTGTGGAAGCGGTGGTCGAAGCGAGGTCAGACCCCTCGCCTCCGACGTCGAAGCAGAAAGCAAAAGGGCGGGCGCGAGGGGTCTGACCCCGCCACGGCCAGCGCGGGGGCACCATGACAAAATCACTCGTGCAGCAGCAGTTCGGGGCCCATGCCGCGGCCTATGCGACCTCAGCCGTGCACGCCAAGGGCTCGAGCCTCGGCCGCCTGGTCGAGCTGGTCAAGCCTGAGAGCTACTGGCAGGCGCTGGATATCGCGACCGGTGCCGGCCACACGGCGGCGGCGTTCGCGCCGCACATGGCGCATGTGATCGCCAGCGACGTCACCGACGAGATGCTGGAGGAGACGAGGAAGCTCGCCGCCGCCAAAGGGCTCGCCAACCTGGAGACGGCCACCGCCGACGCCGAGGCTCTGCCCTTCGAGGATGCGCGCTTCGACCTCGTCACCTGCCGCATCGCCGCGCACCATTTCCCCGATGTGCCGCGCTTCGTGGCCGAGGTGAAGCGCGTGCTGAAGCCGGGCGGCACCTTCGCGCTGGTGGACAACATCTCCCCCGATTCGCTCTCCACGCCCGGCTACACCGACGCCGAGCTGGCGGATGCCGCCGCCGGCTACAACGCCTTCGAGAAGCTCCGCGATCCGAGCCACGGCCGCTGCCTCGGCCTCGCCGAGTGGTGCGCTGTCATCGCGGCGGCGGGCCTCGCCGTGCAGCACCGGGAGATCCTGCCGAAGGACATGGAGTTCGCTCCTTGGGCCGCCCGCATGGACGTCGACGCCGCCACGGTGGCGCGGTTGCGATCGATGCTGGAGGAGGGCACGCCGGCACTCAAGGCGTTCCTCAAGCCGCGGCACGACAGCGACGCTCTGTGGTTCACCCTGGACGAGGCGATCGCGATCGCGCGCAAGTAGGCGTCGGCGGGGAAAGAGCCGGAGCATCCGGCACCATTCCGCAGCCGGCCGTTGCAGCCATGGTGTCAGACCCGGAGGGCCCGGAGGGTCTGACACCTCCTCGTCACGCCACTGCCGGGTAGTCCGTGTAGCCCTCAGGGCCGGGCGGGCAGAACGTCTCACTGTTCCACCGGTTCAGCTGTGCGTTAAGCGCAAAGCGGCACGGCAGGTCGGCGCCATTACCGCGCGGTTGGGCAGCACCAGTTCGCGTCCAGCCATCGTTCTATGTTCGACGATTGTAGAACTGTTTTCAACAGCTTTTCGTGGGGGATTGAGGCGGCCGATTGCCGATAACCACTATCGGCAGTACGATAATTACAAAATGGGCTCGGTTTCGGGGGCCGAGCTCGATGGGTTTTGTTGTTCAGGTTCGTGCGGGGGTTTTCGTATGCGTAGCCTCGTCGCGGCGAGCACACGGTCGTGTGCCTGCTGCCTTGCCGGGTTGCTCTCGCCGCCTGTGGCCCTCGGCCCGCGCCGGCCGAAGAGAGGCTTTGTCTCAGCCATTGCACTGTCGAGCCAAAGGCGAGTGCTGCACACCGGCAGCACCCGCGCACGCTTGTGCGGCGGTCTCTCGGCGCCCCGTCTCCTGCGAGCGATGACATCGCCGGCAGCGGGCCGAACGAGACAGGGAAGCTGCCAGGGGTGGCGCGGCAAGGGGTGGCGCGGCAAGGGGTGGCGCGGCAAGGCGTGGCGGTTGGAGCGCCCATCCAGCTCCGGATGAGGACGCTCACGCGTATTCGGCCGGGTGCGGCCAATGGAAAGTCGATGGCCATGGCAAACGTGCGGCATGCGGCGAAGCTCCGGGAGGGTACGCGGGCCTGGAACCTTTGGCGGGCGCAGAACCCCGGCGTCGCGCCGGACCTCAGCGACCTCAAGCTGCCGGCGGGCGCCACGCGGTTCGGGCCCGACGAGGGCGGGCCCATCGACCTGAGCCGCGCCACCCTGCGCCGCGCCGCGCTCGCAGGAGCCGACCTCTCCTGCGCGCGCCTCGAATATGCCGATCTGAGCGGCGCCGACCTGAGCGGCGCCACCCTTGGCCAGGCCGATCTGACCGGTGCCCAACTCGTCGGCGCGGACCTGTCCGGCACGTGGCTGGGCGACGCCCGCGGCCTGACGCAGGCGCAGATCGATCGCGCCAGGGGCCACGGGACCACCGTGCTGCCGAGCCATCTCGTAACACCACCGGCCTGGCTGGGAGAGGAGCCGGTGTCGCCGCAGCCCCAGGCGGCCGAGCCCGGCGCGGACAAGCCGGAGGAGGAGGCGGACAGTAGGGCAGACAGGGGCGCGGGCAAGCGGGCCGGCAACGGCGCCGGCAAGGACAGTGGCGCGAGCGGCGACCCGTACAGCATCCTGGGCGTCAGCCGCAAAGCCTCGCAGAGCGAGATCCGGGCGGCCTATCTGCGCCTCGCCAAGGAGCTGCATCCCGACGGTCGGACCCCCGGCGACGACGCCGACGACGCCGTCGAGCGGCTGAAGCTGATCAACGATGCGTATCAAACCCTGAAGGGCGCAGAGCGGCAGCTGACCACCCGCAACGTCGAGCGTCGGCGCCGGACCAGCGCAGTGTTCGTGGCGGGCGTCATGACCGCGATGGTGCCGGTGGCGGCTGTCGGGCTCTACGCCGCGTGGTCGCGCGCGGCGCCGGGCCCGGCCACGACGGCGGCCGTGCCGGACCGGACGGGAGGTGCGGCCCTCGCCGCTCGCAACGGCGCGCCTGGGAACGCCGGAGCCGACAGCGGGGCCGCTGAGACGGGCGCCATCTCCGTGCATGTCAAGGAGACCGACAGCGGCCGCGGGCGGGCGCTTGCCGCAGCCCGCAAGCAGGGCACCAGAGAGGCGTGGGAGCAGCTCATGGCGGCCTTCCCGGACGAGGAGGCCACGTCCGAGGCCAGGACGGCGATTGCGGCCATCGAGCGGGCGGAGGCCCGCAGGCAGGAGGCGGCCCTCGCCTGGGCCAAGGTCGAGAACGGCGGCGACAAGGAGGCTCTGCAACGGTTCGTTCAGGCCTATCCGGAGAGTGCCGACGCCGACCGGGCACGGGAGACGATCACGGCCATCGATCGGGCGGAAGCCCGCCGGCGCCAGGAAGCGACCGACTGGGCCAAGGTTGAGAGGAGCGACGACAAGCAGGAGCTGCAGCAGTTCGTTCTGAAGCATCCCGAAGGCACCTACACGGGCCGGGCACGGGACAGGATCGCAGCCATCGAGCTGGCGGAGGCTCGCCGGCGCGAGGAGCAGACCGCGTGGGCCAAGGTCGAGAGGAGCGGCAGCAAGCAGGACCTGCAGCAGTTCGTTCTGACCTATCCTAGCAGCACGCAAGCCGGCCGGGCACAGCAGCGGATCGCGGCCATCGATCTGACGGAAGTCCGCCGCCGCGAGACGATCGCGTGGGCCGAGGCCCAGAAGGGCGGCGAGAAGGGGCGCCTGGCGCGGTTCGCCCGGACCCGTCCTCACAGCGTGTATGCGGTCGAGGCCAGGCGCCGCGTTGCCGTGCTGAAGGCCGAGGAGAGGCGAAGGGACGATGCCGCCTGGGACAAGGCGGTGCGAGTCCACAGCCGGGCCGCATACGCCGCCTACCTGACCCGGCATCCCAACGGCCAATATGCCGCCGACGCCAACCGGCGCATGATCGATCTGGCGCGCGCCGAGGCCCGGCCCACGGTGGAGCCGGTCAGGGCAACGCCTGGGATCGTTGCCGATGCTCCAGCGGCCCGCCCGCGCACACCGGAAGCAAGCCAGGGCTGGTCCTCGGCCGACGAGCCCTTCATCGGCGCCGACGGCCGCATCCGGCGGTAGTGCGCTTTCCACCTGATGGGGATCGGAACGGCACATGGGCGAGCGACTTCGATCTCCGAGGGGTAGAGGCTGGGCCTGGGCACCACGGCGAACCAGCCGGCAACCGGGGTCAGACCCTGCGGGTCTGACCCCATGCTCCGACCTCGGCATTCCGGCAGATCAAGCCCCGCTCCTGGCATCCTGTACATCTCCCAGCGCCGACGTGGACGCGGTCGCCCCGCCCTGTCGTAAGGTCCTGCCATGGGGTCAGACCCGCCGGGTCTGACCCCGCCAGTCTGCAGCGGCCGCAAGCGATCCACATCGACCGGAAACGCTCTAGTCGATCAATCCTGCCAAGCGAATCTTCTCCAATTCGTCGGGCTGAAGGCATTGGCTTGGAAGAGGCTCAGAAACCAAGCTCAAGGAACGGCTTCAGCCAATTGGCGAGGTTCGAGACCGTGCAATGGCGCAACATTCCAAGCTGCGGAATCCACTCAATGTCCGATGCGACGCGTGAATGAATCTCGCTGAGCTTGCGCGTTAGCTTTGCGGCGTCCTGATCGAACAGTGTGATCGCCCAGACATCCTCGCCGACTTCGAGCCGCGTAACCCCGTCATGTCGAGCTTGGACAAACGCCGCCTCGAATGCCATGAGCCGTCCACCTGGCCCGGCAAAGACCGAGCCAAACTGGCGATCGACCCACGCATGCATCTCGGCCAAGGAGGCGAGTGGCCGCTCCAGGGGGCGATGTCGCGCCCCATCACCCGGGCAACCCATTCGCGATTCCCGCCCGCGTAAGCATGGTTATGCAGATCGCTTTTCGGGATCGACCGCAGCGCTTCCAGATCTCCTGTTCTCAGTGCGTACTCGAGCGAAGCCATCGTTGCTGGCCGTGTGCGGAGGTCAATCTGCCTGGCGGCGGCGCGCACGGCTCAGATGCGCGCGGTCTCGAAGGTGGAGGGCGGGAACAGCTCGGAGAGCGCGACGAGCCGCTCCGAGAGGCCCTGCTTGTGGTGCTGCGCGAGGAAATAGTCGAGGCAGCGGCGGTTGGCCTCGACGCCGTAGGGCCACAGGTCGGCTCCCAGGAGCTCCCGGGCCTCGGCCAGCTGCTGGTCGACGAAGGGCAGCATGACCTTGCTGGCGGAGGTGTCGGCGAGCTTGGCGAGGGCGACCGCCTTGGCGCGGTCGAAGGCCTTGAGGATGGCGGCCGGCAGCCAGGGGTGGCGCTCCGCCAGCGTCCTGCGCACGCCGACGAGATGCATGATGGGGAAGTTGCCGGTGCGCCGGTAGCTCTCGATCGCCGCCGCGCGCGGATCGGGGAAGAGCCAGCCGACGTTGGAGCCGGGCACCGTCATTGCCGAGGGCGTGCGCGGCCCGATCAGGGCGTCGATCTCGCCGGCCAGCAGCATCTCGGACAGCGAGCGTCCCGCCGGCGCGTCCGTCAGCGTCACGTCGCGCGGCAGGCGGATGGGGATCTTCTCCGGCCGCCCGGGCTCCTCGATGCCGCCCCGCACCCAGCAGATCGAGGCCGGCGGCACGCCGAAGTCGTCGTCCAGGAAGGCGCGGATCCAGACGTTGGCGGTGAGCTGGTACTCCGCCAGCCCCACCTTGCGCCCCGCGAGGTCTGGCGGCGCGTGGATGCCGCGGTCGGTGCGGATGTAGATGCCGGAGTGCCGGAAGGCCCGCGAGGGGAACACCGGCACCCCGAGGTAGGGGTTGTCGCCGCGCGCGGTGCGCACCGTAAAGCTCGAAAGCGACAGCTCGGCGATGTCGAACTCGGCATGGCGAAAGGCCCGGAAGAAGATCTCCTCGGGCTCCAGAGTCATGATCAGGGGCGCCACGCCGTCGATGGCGACGGTGCCATCGATCAGCGGGCGGACCCGGTCGTAGTCGCCGACTGCAATGGAGAGCTCGAGCTTGGGCATTCCGGCTCCTGTTGTGGAAGTGGGTAA
>JBIOWI010000296.1:0-7873 GCA_044868325.1 Hyphomicrobiaceae bacterium | reverse complement strand
GATGGTCGACACCACCGCCGTCTTGCGGCCTTGCGAGCCGAACGTCTTGATCGCCTTCACCCGCGTCTGCCAATCGGAATGGCCGAATGGCGTGTAGTTGATCGAGATGTCGCCGGCGCCGACTCCCTTCGCCTTCAGATAGGCCTCGAGGATGCGGTTGGTGGTGCGCGGGTAGACGTAGTCGGTGCCCGCCAGCACCCAGCGCACGACCTTCTCCTCCTTCTCGAGGTAGTCGACGGCCGGGATGGCCTGCTGGTTGGGAGCGGCGCCGGTGTAGAACACGTTGCGCTCGCTCTCCTCGCCCTCGTACTGGACGGGATAGAACAGGACCGAGTTCAGCTCCTTGAAAACGGGCAGCACGGACTTGCGCGACACCGAGGTCCAGCAGCCGAAGGTGGCTGCGACCTTGTGCTTGGCGATCAGCTCGCGCGCCTTCTCGGCAAACAGCGGCCAGTTGGAGGCCGGATCGACCACCACGGGCTCCAGCTTCTTGCCGAGGAGGCCGCCCTTCTTGTTCTGGTCCTCGATCAGCATCAGCATCACGTCCTTCAGCGTGGTCTCGCTGATGGCCATCGTGCCCGAGAGCGAATGCAGAATGCCGACTTTGACGGTCTCCTGCGCCTGGGCGGGCTGCCCGGCGAGCGAGACCGCGGCGAGCGCGAGGGCTCCCGCCGCAGTTCTAAGGAAATTGCGAGTCATGAGTGACACCACCTTCGATGGCTAGCAATTGCGGGTGCACCAGTGCCCCGGCGGTCAACAGCAATCGGCATGCCACGCGGCCGGCGGGCCGCGGAGGAGACGGACAGGAAAGGCGTTTTGGGATAGGTGCCGATGCCGCAGATCGAGGCGCCGTAGCGTCGATGCCCTGCGTATGGGCAATTGCGTACTTTTCGGGCATTCTAACCGATGGCGGTCTGCCGTTTCATTGTGCACCCCGCGAGGGGTTGACCGGGGCGTCAGCCGCTGTGATGTGTAGTCTCGGGAACGTGAAAGGCTGCACCCGTGGAGGTGTCTGCGCGCAGGCAACGGCCCAGGCCGGCCAATAGCCCCGCGCAAATGGGGCGTTCTCCGGGGATGGGAATGCTCGAAGTCTCGCAACTGTCGGTCAGCTACGGCAAGCATCTCGCCATCCACGGCGTCGCGTTGAGCGTCGGCCGGGGGGAGATCGTGGTGATGCTGGGCGCCAACGGCGCCGGCAAGTCGTCGTGCCTCAAGGCCCTTGGCGGGCTGGTCCCGCACCTGCCGGGAGCGCGGATGTCGCTGGGGGAGGTGGACCTGACCCGGCTGGCGCCGCACCAGCTGGTGGCGGTGGGGCTTGCGCTGGTGCCCGAGGACCGGGGCATCTTTCCGGACCTATCGGTGCACGACAACCTGCAGCTCGGCGCCTTCACCCCGCGCGCCCGGGCGAAGGTCGGCGAGAACCTCAAGCGGGTGGTTATACTCTTCCCCCGTCTCGCCGAGCGCATGGGCCAGCTCACCAGCACCATGAGCGGCGGCGAGCGGCAGATGGTGGCGATCGGGCGGGCGCTGATGTCCGATCCCACGATCCTGCTGCTCGACGAGCCGTCGCTGGGGCTGGCACCGCTGGTCTGCAGCGAGCTGTTCCAGGCGCTCGGGCGCATCAAGGAGATGGGCGTGGGGGTGCTGCTGGTGGAGCAGAACGCGCGGGCTGCGCTCGCCATCGCCGACCGCGGCTATCTCCTGGAGAACGGCCGCATCGTCGGCGAGGGCGCCGCGGCCGACCTCAGAGACGATCCGGCCGTGCGGCGCGCTTATCTGGGCGGCGGCGCGCAGGCGAACGGCCGCGGCCCCGCCGGGGCGGGTAGGTCGCCGCTCGGCAACGGCCGCATCTGGGCGGAACCAGGGGTCAGACCCCTCGCGCCCCACGTGGGTGCGACCCACAATCGTGGAGAAGGGGTCAGACCCCTCGCACCAGACCTACGTGCATCTCACAACCGTCGTGGCGAGGGGTCTGACCCGTTCCCAATCAATCAAGCATCTCCCGGGAGTGAAACGATGATTGCCGTCGACCTCATGATCGATAACGCCGACGTCAAGGCGTCCGGCAACGCCACCTTCGAGCGGCTCAACCCCATGACCGGCGAGGTGGCCGCGCGTGCCGCCGCCTCCAGCGCCGACGACGCGGTGCGCGCAGCGGATGCCGCCGCTGCCGCGTTCCCGGCCTGGTCGGAGATGGCGCCGGCGGCGCGCCGGGCGCTGCTCAACAAGGCCGCCGACCTGATCGAGGCCGCGGGCGCCAAGTTCGCTCCCGTGATGGGCGCCGAGACCGGCTCCACGGCCATGTGGGCCGGCTTCAACTGCATGCTGGCCGCCGGCATGGTGCGCGAGGCCGCGGCCATGACCACCCAGATCGCCGGCGAGATCATTCCCTCCAACGTGCCCGGCAGCCTTGCGATGGGCTACCGCCAGCCGGTGGGCGTGGTGGCGGGCATCGCGCCGTGGAACGCGCCGGTCATCCTCGGCGTGCGCGCACTCGCCATGCCGCTCGCCTGCGGCAACACCGTGGTGCTGAAGGCCTCCGAGATGTGCCCCGGCACCCACCGGCTGATCGGCACGCTGTTCCGCGAGGCCGGCTTCCCGCCCGGAGTGGTGAACGTGGTGACCAACGCGCCCAAGGACGCGGGCGCGGTGGTGGAGGCGCTGATCGCCCACCCGGCGGTGCGGCGGGTGAACTTCACCGGCTCCTCGCGGGTGGGCAAGATCATCGCCAGGAAGTGCGCGGAATACCTAAAGCCGGTGCTGCTGGAGCTGGGCGGCAAGTCGCCGCTGGTGGTGCTCGACGATGCCGACCTCGACGAGGCGGTGAACGCTGCGGCGTTCGGGGCCTTCGCCAACCAGGGCCAGATCTGCATGTCCACCGAGCGCATCGTGGTGGACGAGAAGGTGGCGGACGACTTCGTGGCCCGCTTCGCCGCCAAGGCCAAGTCGCTCTCCGTGGGCGACCCGCGCGAGGGCAAGGCGATCCTGGGCTCGGTGGTGGACCATGCCGCGGCAGAGCGCGTCACCCAGCTGGTGCTGGACGCGGTGGCCAAGGGCGCCAGGCTGGTGGCGGGCGGCACCATCAGCGGCACGCTGATCGGCGCGCACGTGCTCGACCACGTAGCGCCGGACATGCGCATCTACGAGGAGGAATCGTTCGGGCCGGTCACCACGGTGGTGCGCGCCAAGGACACGGACGACGCCGTGCGCATCGCCAACGATACGCCCTACGGCCTATCCTCGGCCGTATTCAGCCGGGACGTCACCCGCGCCTTCGCAGTGGCCCGGCGGCTGGAGACCGGCATCTGCCACATCAACGGCCCCACGGTGCACGACGAGGCGCAGATGCCGTTCGGCGGGGTGAAGGACTCCGGCTACGGCCGCTTCGGTGGCAAGGCCGCCATCAACGAGTTCACCGAGCTGAGGTGGATCACCATCCAGTCCGGGCATCGGCACTATCCGTTCTGAGCGGTGGGGCCTGCGGGTCAGGTCGGCTGACCGCCGAGAAAAGGCCGGGACCCAGGGCCACCCGAGGGGAGGGCGGGCTTTGCGGCCCTGGGTCCGGATCGATCACGGTCCCTGTATGCGCCCGAGGGGCGCGCCGTGGGAGGTGCCGCGTCGATCCTGGATGACAGGTGCGGACTGTCATCCGGCCTAGCGTGTTTGCTGCGGCTGCCGAGGAGTCGGCGGTGGTTGCCTTATCGATCTCCGCGGGGATCAGATGGGGGTGCGCTGCAGGGCTGGAAGAGGGCTCTCGCACCCGTGACCAATAAGTGATCCTCTACCAGCCGGGGCTGTGGTCGGACCCCTCCGAAGTTTCCGAACAGGGGTTTGGGCGAGGCTTTCTTCACATTCCTGTCAGCGCCCGGTCGGCGGGTTGACGGGGTCGCTTTGGGGCGCTATGTAAATGTTATATACATTCACACAGGTTCAGGATCGGAGAACCGCAGATGTCAGGGGTCATCGCGCGCATAGACGACTTCGGCAGGCCGGCCTGGATCGTGCTGATGGTGCTCGGCTTCATCGTGTACTGGCCCATCGGTCTGGCGATCCTGGCCTACATCATATGGAGTGGACGGATGGGGATGTGGAGTGGACCGATGGGATGCGGATGGCACGGTCGCCGCGGCGACATCGGGGAGTGGCGCCAGCGCGCCATCGAGCGGGTGAACGACGCCTTTGACCGCATGGAGCGGAAGATGGAGCGCAAGCGCGCCCGCTGGGAGGAGCGCATGCAGAGGTATGGCGGCTCCCGCGGGCCAGGCACGCGCGAGGGCCTGCATGAGACAGGCAACCGCGCCTTCGACGAGTACCGCACCGACGCGCTGCGCAGGCTGGAGGAGGAGGCCAACGAGTTCCGCGCCTTCCTGGAGCGGCTGCGCATGGCCCGCGACCGCGCCGAGTTCGACGAGTACATGCAGGAACGCCGCGACCGCCCGACGAGCGGGCCGTCCGAGGCTCCGCAGCCGCCGCCGCAGTAGACAACGGGTCAGACCCTGCGGGTCTGACCCCGATTGACCCCGGCTGACATCCGCGCTTGTACCGCTTCCCGCGCCCGCCGTAGTCTGGTGGCGACGCCCGGCGCAAGACGCGGGCGGGAACGGGGAGGCGGCCGCATGAAGTTCCTGTGGTTCCACTTGATGCCCTACAAGGAGCTGCCGGCCAACTTCAAGGAGAAGCACCGCTCCGTCTGGGTCGACATTCCCTCCTCCCTGCTCGACCCGAAGCGCGCGCATCTGATGTACAACGAATTCCTCGACGAGCTCGAATACGCCGCCGAGTGCGGCTTCGATGCGATCTGCTGCAACGAGCACCACGCCAACGGCTACGGCCTGATGCCGTCGCCCAACCTGATCGCCGCCGCCCTGGCGCGCCGCACCGCCGACGCGGCCATCTGCGTGCTGGGCAACAGCCTCGCGCTCTACAACCCGCCGACGCGGGTGGCCGAGGAGTTCGCCATGATCGACTGCATCTCGGGCGGCAGGCTGATCGCCGGGTTCCCGGTGGGCACGCCCATGGACACCACGTTCGCCTACGGCACCAACCCGAGCCAGCTGCGCGAGCGCTACCACGAGGCGCACGACCTCATCCTGCGCGCCTGGACAGAGAAGGACGTGTTCGCCTTCAACGGCCGCTTCAACCGGCAGCGCTACGTGAACGTCTGGCCGCGGCCGATCCAACAGCCGCATCCGCCGATCTGGATTCCCGGCGCCGGCTCGGTGGAGACGTGGCGCTGGGCGGCCGAGATGGACTACGTGTTCTGCTACCTCTCCTACTACGGCTACAAGATGGCCCAGACCGTCATGAAGGGCTTCTGGGAGGAGATGGCGCGGCTGGGCAAGGACCGCAACCCGTATCGCGCGGGCTTCGCCCAGATGGTCGGCGTGGCCGAGACCCGGCAGCAGGCGCTCGACCTCTACACCGAGGCGGCGGAGTATTTCTATGGCCGCTGCCTGCACGTCGATCCGCGCTTTGCGGCGCCGCCGGGCTACGTGACGGAGGCGACGCAGCGCGCCGGCATCGAAAGCCAGGTGAAGATGGCGGCGGAAGGCAAGGCCCCAGGTGAGTCCACTGGCGGAGCCTCCACCACGGGGCCCGCCAGACTGCAATCGCTCGCGCGCGATATGCGGGGCATCGTGGACAACGGCTATCTCGTCATCGGCTCGCCGGACGAGGTGGCCGAGCAGCTCACCGAGCTGGCGACCACGCTCAACGTCGGCCAGCTGATGCTGCTGCTCCAGTTCGGCAACCTGCCGAGCGAGACCGTCAAGTACAACACGCGGCTGTTCGCCGAGAAGGTGATCCCCAGACTCAGGCCGCTGTTCTCCGAATGGGAGAACCGCTGGTGGCCGAAGCCGATACCGGAGCGCCGGCGCGCCGCGCTCTCTGCCTCGGCGCCTGCAGCGGCTGCCGAGTGATACGGAATGCCCGCGCTACCACTCTTCATCCGGAAACCAAGATGCCAGCGAGGCTGCAGTGAGGTCGAAGTTGAGCAACCTCATGGCCGCAGGGTCCCCTCCCCCCTTGTGGGCCCTTGTGGGGGAGGGACAGGGTGGGGGGAAATCCCCAACGTCGGAAATCGTGGTTCCCCCCGCCCCTAACCCCTCCTCACAAGGAGGAGGGGAATCCGGTCGGTTCACGCGGGCAGGTAGAGCGGAGCTTGCGGCGTGACCGAACCTGAAACGTCGATCGTCGATATCAACGGGTTCGCCACGCGCGTGTGGCGCAAGGGAAGCGGACCGCGCATCGGCTTCCTGGCCGGCTACGGCGGGCTGCCCAAGTGGGTGCCGTTCCTAAACCTGCTGGCTGAGCGGCGCACGGTGATCGTGCCGTCGCTGCCGGGCTTCCCCGGCGGCGGCCGTGGCCACGCCGTGCTCGATGGGCATCTCGACTGGGTGCTGGCCGTGCGCGATCTGATCGACAAGGCGGACCTGGCCGGCGCCGACCTCGTCGGCAGCTCCGTGGGCGGCTCGTTCGCCGCCGAGGTGGCCGCGATCTGGCCCGAGAAGGTGCGGCGGCTGGCCCTGATCGCGCCGTTCGGCCTCTACGATGCGGAGGACCCGGCGGCCGATCCCTGGGCGCAGCGGCCCGACGAGCTGGCCGCCCTCATGACGGCGCGACCGGAGGTCTACAAGGCGCTGAAGGAGATGCCGCCGGGCGCCGACCCCGCGGAGTGGCCGATCGAGCAGACGCGCGCGGCGGAGGCCGCGGCGCGCATCTTCTGGCCGCTCGGCGACACGCAGCTCGCGCGGCGGCTGCCGCTGATCCAGGCGCCGACCCTGGTGCTCTGGGGCGAGCACGACCGGGCGCTGCCGCGGAGCTACGCCGACGCCATCGCCGACGCCATCGGCGGCGGCACGGGGGTGCAGATCGTCCCCGACGCCGGCCATCTGGCGGAGCTCGACCAGCCCGACACAGTCGCCGCAGCGATCCTCGGGTTCATGGAGTGAGCGCGCCGGCTCCCGTTCGACACGGTGCCGGCGGTGCGATACAGTCGCGGGCCATTGGGGTGGGAAGGATCAAAGTCACTCATCTGAACGATTGCAGGGGAGGGGTTCATGAAGCGCGTGTTGGCAACGCTGGCGATCCTGCTCGCCGGCGTGGGGAACGTCGGCGCCCAGAGCACGACGGGGGTCTCGGTGGACGGCGTGAGCGCGGCGCTGCTGATGCCGGCCGGGGGCAAGGCGCGGGGCGCCATCATCCTGCTCGCCGGCGGCGACGGCCAGCTCGGCGTCGGCGCAGACGGCAGCATCTCCAGGCTGCAGGGCAACCAGCTGGTGCGCACGCGCAAGGCCTATGCGGCGCGCGGCTTTGCGGTGCTGGTGCCGGAGGCCAATGTCAACATCGCTGCCGCAGTGAAATTCATGGGCAAGTACGGGCCGGTGACGCTGGTCGGCACCAGCCGAGGCACCCAGCGGGCCGCGCGCGGCATCGCCGCCGGCGCGCGCCCGGCGCGGCTCGTATTGACCGCGGGGTTCCTCTCGAACGCGTCCGGGGCCGGCGACAACGTCGTGTCCATCGTCGGCTCGCCGGCCGCACTGCCGCCGACGCTCATCGTGCACCACAAGCGGGACACCTGCAGGTTTACGCTGCCGGACGGCGTCGGGCCGTTCGTGGCCTGGGCCAAGGGCAAGGCGCGCGTGGTCTGGCTGGATGGCGGAAGCTCGGTCGGTCCGCCCTGCGAGGCGCGCGCCCACCACGGCTTCAACGGCATCGACGGTCAGGTGGTGTCGGCCGTGGCGGGCTTTGCGGCGCGGTAGGGACGAGGCTTCGCGTCGCGGGCTTCGCAAAGAGCCAGATTCAGGCCGCAAGCGGTATCGGGCGATCGCCTCAGAAACGCCCGTACCACTTGCGGCCTGGACATTGGTCGCTT
>JBIOWI010000295.1:0-16495 GCA_044868325.1 Hyphomicrobiaceae bacterium | reverse complement strand
ACACCCATGGCCGAGCATCCGCTTTGCCGCCAAATACCCGAGGTGGGAGCCGTATGCCTTAATTGGGCACGTACGGATCTGTGCGGGGGGCGTGAGGTAACTCACGTCCCTACCGCGATCATGGCAGCCTCCGACAAATGTTGGGTTACGGCCCTTCGGGCCTAACCTAAGGGCTACAACGCCGGGGCGTCAGAACGAGCTGCCCGGCTGCTTCAGGAACTCGATCTCCTCGGGCGTCGAGGGCCGGCCGAGCACCGCATTGCGGTGCGGGAAGCGGCCGAAGCGGTCGATGACCACCTTGTGCATCTCCGCCCACTTGGTCAGCTCGGAATCGCCGAGCGCCGCCACGAGTTCCACCGAGCGTGCCTGCATTGCGCGGTCCTCGGCGTGCTCGAACGGCAGATAGAGGAACATCCGCTCCTCCGTCGTCCGGCCGCGGTCGAAGCCCCTGGCGATGGCGGCCTCGGCAAGCTCCAGCGCCTTGGCGTCGGTCGCGAAGGCGCGCGGGGTGCCGCGGAACATGTTGCGCGGCATCTGGTCGAAGACGACGACAGCCGCCAGGGCCGTGCGGGGCTCGCCAAGAAGCGACGCCACCGGCCGCCCGGCCAGGGTCTCGTGCAGCACCAGGAAGCGCCGGCGTACCTCTGCGTCGAACGCCTCGTCCTTCTCGAACCACTGCTGCGGCCTGGTCTCCTCGAACCAGTACCTCAGCACGTCGTAGACCCAGCCCTCTCCGGCCATTGCGATCCTTCCGAGCCTCCAACCCGACCGCCGAAGCTACCTCGGAAGTCTCGCAGATTCGAGGCGGCGTTGCAGCGCCTGCGGCTCAACGCTGCTTCGCGGCGGCGGTGGGCGGCGGCGGCGCCTCCTCGATGGTGCGCACCACGCTGGACAACGGCCGGTCGTTGCCGGCGGCCATGCCCTTCATGTCCTTCTCGACGAGGGCATCGTACTGGGCCAGCGTCTTGACCTCGCCCTTCGGCTTCATGTGCACGATCTTGAAGCCCTTGGCCTTCATCTCGGCAAGCAACCGAGGCAGCGCCTTGCCCGTTACCGGCTGCACGTCGTGCATCAGGACGATGCCCTTGCCCTTGCGCTCCAGCCGCTCCATGGCCTGCTTCACGAACTGGTCGGGGTTGCGGAACTTGAAGTCGAAGGTGTCCAAGTCGGCCGAGAACACCGCGATGTTGCGGCCGGCGAGGTGCGCCAGGGTCTCCTTGGAGTCCTTCAGCACCGGGAAGCGGAAGAACGGCGCGATCGGGCCGCCCACCGCGCGCTTCACCGCGCTCACCCCCTTCTCGATCTCGGCCTTCCAGTCGTCGTCCGTCTTGGCCTTGCTCAGGTCGGCGTGCGACCAGGTGTGGGTGCCGATGGTGTGACCGGCCTTGGCCACGTCGCGGATGATCTCGGGCAGCCCCGCCGCCATCTTGCCGATGGAGAAGAACGTCGCCTTGGTGCACTGCGCGGCCAGCGCGTCGAGCACGGCATGCGTGATGCCGACCTGCGGGCCGTCGTCGAAGGTGAGCACCACCTCGCGCAGGCGCAGGAAATCGTAGGCCTTGTAGTGCTCGAAGCCGAAGCCGGGGCCTCCGGTCGAATCGATCTCGACGATGCGCGTTATGCCCAGCGTGTTGGGATCGGGGCACCCCCCCTGCCCGCCCTGGGCGAAAGCCGCAGTCCCGGAACCCGACCACAAAAGCAGTGCCGCCGCGCAGGCGATCGCAATGCGCATGGCGCTCCCCCTTTTTTCTCGTCTTCGCTACGGTCCGAGCCGGACCCTAACCTGGGCTATGGCCGCGACGAATTGCAAGAGCTTTTACAGCGTTACAGCGCCCCATGGGCTATCGTGGGGCAAGATCCCGCACCGGAGGCCGGGACCGGGCGGATCGCCTTGGTGCGGCAAGCAAAATCCCTCTTGCAGCAGACATAATTCCACCACGAACGCGGTGTTGCGATCTAGCCTGCCAGCATTCCCGCAACAGACCCGGGGACCTTTCATGTTCACGCGTAGCACTCCGACGGAGCCAAAGCCGCTTGAGCCGCTCAAGCCGAGCCCCGCCCCGAGCACGAGCGCGGCGATCAACATGCCGCAGCGCCGGTCGGGGCCCGAGAGCGGCAGCAACAAGTCGGTCATCAGCAACGATCTCAAGATCATCGGCCAGGGGCTGAAGATCATCAGCCAGGGCACCCTGCAGGTCGACGGCGAGGTCGAGGGCGACGTGGCCGGCGCCGAGGTCATCATCGGCGAGCAGGGCAAGGTGACGGGCACGGTCGCCGCCGAGCGCGTGATCGTGCGCGGCAGGATCTCCGGCGTCATCCGCGGCGTTACGGTGGCGCTGCAGGCCTCGGCCCGCGTGGAGGGCGACATCCACCACATGTCGCTCGCCATCGAGCAGGGGGCAGAGTTCGACGGCCGCTGCCGCCGTCCGCAGGACCCCTCGGAGCTGAAGCTCGATCTGGCCAGCATGAGCAACGGCCACACCGCCTGAGGCGATTCGAGGTCAGACCCCTCGCCGCGACCGTAGGGGATTCTCTTCGAGCTGGAGGCGAGGGGTCTGACCCCAGCCCTGCGAGGTGGCGAGGGGTCTGACCCCGGTTCGCTCCGACTGAAGTTGTGGCATCTCGCCACTCCCCCGGATGCGACGAACGTGCTATGGTGCTATCGGGTTTCAACAAAGGGAAGGAGGTGATCCAATGGTCAGTGGGATCTTGAGGTCGGCGATGGCGCTGCTCGATCACGCTGTTGTTGGAGCAGCCTCCGACAGGAGCTGAGCGAGACGAGAGTTGCAGGTTGGGCCAGCCGTCCGGCCGCAGCTTTCCCGGCCGATCGCCGCCGAGACTCACGGGGAGCCGCCTGCCAGGGCGGCTCCTTTCGTTTCGAGAAATCAGAAGTCAGTAGGCAGCAGGCGCCCCTGCCGGCTTGCGTTTCAGCAGGCGGCCCCTGCCGGCTTGCGATTTCTGACTTCTGACTTCTGACTTCTGACTTCAGATTTCTGACTTCTCCCCCTTTGCCGAAAACCGCGCCAGGCCCGATAATCGGACGGCTAGGGAAGGGAAGCGCTTCGCACGGGGGAGCAGCCATGGCCGGTGCTCGCATTTTCGTCGCCACTGCGTTTGTCGTCCTGGGTGCGGCGTTCATCGCGTCCACCGGACTGCTGATCGTCGAGTTCCAGGAGCTGGACTGGCTGACGATGGTCGTCGCCCACAGCCACCTGTTCCTGTTCTTCCCGCTCTTCGGGCTGCTGGCACTGATCGCGTTCTACCTGCCGTCGGTCGTGCTGACGCACCTCTATTGGAGCCACCTGCCCTACGGGAAGGCGCGCTTCGTCGTCGGCGTCCTGGTGCTGGCGGGACTGGGCTACGTCTTGGCCTGGTCGCTCGACAAGGAGCCGCGGGCCATCTACGAGGCGGCACCCTATGCGCTGGCGGCCGACCGGGGCGATCCGGCCAAGGGCCGCGTCCCGATCCTCGATGCGCTGAGCACGCTGCGCGGGACCGCCCAGCAACGGTTCGGGCTGTCGAGCTTCGGTCGCTCGTGCGTGCGCGACCCGCTGCTCGAAGTCCCCGACGAGATGCTGAAGGAGCGCTACTGCTTCCCCGCCAAGAAGAACCTGACGGGCGAGGCGTGCTGCGCCGTGCAGGCCGCCTTCGCCAAGGCCGTTTCGCGCCTGCAGCGCGACGCCGACACCCGCTCGTTCTCGGCGGACATGGACCGGCTCCTGTTCCTGCCGGTGAAGGCGTTCTTCATCCTCATCGTCGTCGCCATCGCCGTGCTGCTGGCGGTCTGGCGCAAGCGCATCGACCGGCATTACGCCGAGAAGATCCCCAGCCTGGAGCGTGGCGTCATCATCGGCGGCTTCGCCATGCTGCTCTGGCTGGCCATGGACTACGGCTACCAGCAGACGGCCAACGTCCTGTTCGGCCGCATGACATCGGGGCCGCAGCTGCGGCTCAGCCTCGTGCTGGTGCCGTGGGCGCTCCTGCTGCTGTTCTATTTCCTGCGCCGATTGGGCCGGCAGGGCGAGCTGATCGGGCAGATCTCGGGCGTGGTGGTGGCCGGCGTCGCGGTGTTGCGCTACGACCAGCTCAACGACTGGGTGGTGCGGCTGTTCGGCATCGGCGCCGATGGGCCGGTGCTGGCGGTGCTGATTGGCATCCCGCTCATCGGGATCGGCGCGCTGCTCTGGTTCAGGAGGTCCGGCACGTACAGCGGCGCGGCCTCGTCGGCGTAGGGCGGCAATCGGCAGTCGGCAGTCGAAGCGGGAGCAGGAGACCCCTGCGATACCCGACGCCCGACACCCGACTGCCGACTGCCGAACATCGAGCTTGACACAGCGAGCCGGCTCTCCCGATTCAATCCCGGCCGGGATACCCAGAGGCTTGCGCATGCTCACAGTCTATGACGCCGCCGACGGAGTGCTGATTCCGCGCGAGAACGCGCGGGAGGTCGGCGGCGCCACCGTCTGGATCGACCTTCTCAACCCCACAAAGGAGGAGGACCAGCTGGTCGAGCGGGCGCTGGGCACGTCCATCCCGACGCGCGAGGAGATGGCCGAGATCGAGGCGTCGAGCCGGCTCTACCAGGAGGGCGGCGCGCACTACATGACGGCCGTCGTGCTGTTCCAGCCGGATGCCCCGACCGAGCCGCTGGTGACCACGCCGATCACCTTCATCCTGGCGGGCGACCGCCTCGTCACGGTGCGTTACGCCGAGCCGCGCGGCATCAAGATGTTCCTGGCGCGCGTGCAGAAGCGGGACGCGCCCTGCATGAGCGGCGTCGCCGTGCTGACTGGGCTCCTGGAGGCCATCATCGACCGCGAGGCCGACCGGGTGGAGCGCATCCAGGCCGACGTGGACCAGCTCTCGCAGTCGATCTTCGGCGTGAAGGGCGGGCAGCGCACGCGGGCCCTGCGCTTCGACGCGAGCATCCGGGCGATTGGCCGCGAGGGGGAGCTAACCTCCAGGTCGCGCGAGAGCCTGCTGACGCTGGGGCGGCTTCTCACCTACCTCGGTCACGTGATGAGCGAGCGCGGCGACGACAAGGCGCTCCGGGCGCGCATCAAGACCGCCCACCGCGACGTGCAGTCGCTCGCCGACCACATCGGCTACCTCTCGGCCAAGATCACGTTCCTGCTCGACGCCACGCTCGGCATGATCAACAACGAGCAGAACACCATCATCAAGATCTTCTCGGTGCTGGCAGTGACGCTCATGCCGCCGACGCTGGTGGGCACGATCTACGGCATGAACTTCCAGCATATGCCGGAGCTCGGATGGCTGCTCGGCTATCCCATAGCGCTCGGACTGATGGTCGTCTCCGCCGTGATCCCGTGGGTCTATTTCAAGCGCAAGGGCTGGTTGTAGCTCCCTTTCTCCGCTTGCGGGGAGAGGGAGATGACCCTCTGGGAGAGGTGGGCGTGGGAGAAATTGTCGCGTCTCTGAGCAAACCGGCAGAACCGCCCCAGTTCAGGCCCCGCTGCGGCGCCGCATTCCTTGACACCCCCTGGGGGCGTCCGTAAGGTGCGCCCGCGTTCGATGGCCCCAGGGGGCTCTCCTCCTGCCGAGGACGTGCGTGTCATGTCCGATCCTCCCGACAAACGCGACCCGGCATCCGGGGAAATGAGCCCGCAGGAGCGCGCTCAGTTCGAAAGCCGGATTTCGGAGCTGGGGAAGCGGCTCGGCAAGGTCCGATCTCAGCGGGATGCCGAGATGAGCGCGGACGCCGATGCCGAGATGCGGGGGCGCGGCATGGCCTACGGCATGCGCATGGCGGCCGAGCTGGTCGCGGCAGTGATCGTGGGCGGGGTCATCGGCTGGGGCCTCGACTGGGTGCTGGGCAGCCGCCCGTGGCTGTTCCTGCTCTTCTTCCTGTTGGGCTTCGCCGCCGGCGTCCGCAACGTGCTTCGGGCGTACGAGCGGATGCAGAAGGAATTCGCTGCCAAGGGCGGCAAGATTGGGCAGAGCGTGCCAGTCGACGACAGGGGCGACGATTGAGGCGGATAGGGGACTGACGTGGCGGCGCCAAAAGGAGGAGCGGAGGCGGGCGGCATGCCCGATCCCATCCATCAGTTCGATCTGCACCGCATCCTGAACCTCAACCTTGGCGGTTGGGACGTGTCGTTCACCAACTCCGCCGCCTTTATGCTGCTCACGGTCCTGCTGACGACCGTGTTCTTCATGCTCGCTACGCGGTCGCGCGCGCTGGTGCCGGGCCGACTGCAGTCGGTGGCTGAGGTCGCCCACGACTTCGTCGCCAGCATGGTGCGCGACAGCATGGGCAAGGAGGGAATGAAGTTCTTTCCCTTCGTGTTCGCGCTCTTCATCTTCATCTTCGTCTGCAACATGCTGGGGATGATCCCCGTCCCCGGCGCCTTCACAGTCACCAGCCACATTGTCGTCACCGCCGCGCTGGCGGGGCTGGTGTTCCTGACGGTGCTGGTGGTGGGTTTCGCCAGGAACGGCCTGCACTTCCTCAAGCTGTTCGTGCCGTCCGGCGTGCCCTGGTACGTGCTGCCGCTCGTCACCCTGATCGAGGTCATCTCGTTCCTGTCGCGCCCGATCAGCCACTCGGTACGTCTCTTCGCCAACATGCTGGCCGGCCACATCACCCTCAAGGTGTTCGGCGGCTTCGTCGTGATGCTGCTGAGCGCGGGCTCGTTCGCGGCGCTCGCACCCCTTCCGCTGCTGATGGCCATCGCCATCACCGCGCTGGAGGTGCTGGTGGCGTTCCTGCAGGCCTACGTGTTCACCATGCTCACCTGCATGTACCTCAACGACGCGCTCCATCCGGGAGGGCACTAGACCGGACCCGGAGCGCACGGCTTCCTCCCCTCAACACACGCCAGGAGAAACAGACATGGATCCCGCCACCGCCAAGCTGATCGGCGCCGGCCTTGCCGCCATCGGAACCGGGGCCGCCGCCATCGGCGTCGGCAACCTGTTCGGCCAGTTCCTGCAGGGTGCGCTGCGCAACCCGTCCGCGGCCGACGGCCAGTTCGGGCGCCTGATCTTCGGCTTTGCCGTGACCGAGGCGTTGGGCATCTTCGCGCTGCTGATCGCCTTCCTCCTGCTCTTCACCTGATCGGGATCGGGCGAGCCTTAGGCGCAATCTGGCCCACGACCATGGCTGACAAAGTCACCGCAGGCACCGCCGTACCCGAGGGCGTCGGACCGGGTAAGATCTTCCCGCCGCTCGACCCGGGGACGTTCGCACCGCAGCTGTTCTGGCTGGCGCTGACGTTCGGCCTGCTCTACCTGCTGCTCAAGCGCTTCGCCCTGCCGCGCGTGGGCGAGGTCATCGAGGAGCGGCGGGAGCGTGTCGAGCGCGACCTCGCGAGGGCCGAGAGCCTGAAGGCGGAAACCGAGCAGGCGCTCGCCAACTACGAGCGCGCGCTCGCCGAGGCGCGTACGCGGGGTAACGCCTTCGCCAAGGAGATGCACGCCAAGCTGACGGCCGAGGTCGATGCGGAGCGGTCCAGGCTGGACGCCCAGATCGCGCAGCGAATCGCCGACGCCGAGGCGCGCATCGCCCAGGACAGGGCCAGGGCCATGGCGGGCATCGGCGACATCGCCGGCGAGACGGCGGGCGCCATCGTCGCCAAGCTGATCGGCAAGGAAGCGAGCCCCGACGAGGTGAAACGGGCGCTGATGCGGCGCGCCGCGGAGTAGAGGGGAAGCCCGATGCTGGCAATGGCCGAGTTCTGGGTAGCTGTCGCGTTCGGCGCGTTCCTGCTCATCCTCGCCTACTTCAAGGTGCCGGGGCTGATCGCGAAGGCGCTGGACGACCGGGCCGCCGCCATCCGCAAGGAGCTGGACGAGGCGCGCCGCCTGCGCGAGGAGGCGCAGGCCCTGCTGGCCGATTACCAGAGGAAGCACCGCAACGCCGGCCAGGAGGCCGAGGCCATCGTCGAGCAGGCCCGCCACGAGGCCGAGGCATTCGCCGCCGAGACCCGCAGGGCTCTGGCCGAGACCGTGGAGCGCCGGCGCAAGCAGGCGGAGGAGAAGATCGCCCGCGCCGAGGCCCAGGCTGTGGAGGACGTGCGCGCCGCCGCGGTCGACATGGCGATTGCCGCCGCCGAGAAGATCCTGCGCGAGAAGGCCGCCGGCGCCTCCGGCACCGCCCTCATCGACGAGAGCATCCGCACGCTCAAGACGCGGCTGAACTGAGGTTTCAGGTTTCAGGGATTAGGTTTCAGGGGTTGGCGTCGGGGCGGACCTGAAACCTAAAACCTAATCCCTGAAACCTGACTAACCCTTCACCGCCAGCAGCTCGACCTCGAAGATCAGCGTCGAGTAGGCGGGGATGCCGGTGCGGGGTGTGCCGCCGTAGCCGAGGTCGGGGGGGATGATGAGGGTGCGCTTGCCGCCGACCTTCATGCCGGCGACGCCCTCGTCCCAGCCCTTGATGACGGCGCCCGCTCCGAGGGGGAACTCGAACGGCTTGCCGCGGTCCACGGAGCTGTCGAACTTGGCGCCCTTCTGTCCGTTCTGATAGAGCCAGCCCGTGTAGTGCATCACGCAGGTCTGGCCGCGCTTCGGGAACGGGCCGGTGCCGACCTTGGTATCGGCCACGCGGAGCCCGGAGGCATAGCTTATGGTGGCCGGCTCGGCCGCCTTGGCCGCCTGCGAAGCCTCGCCGGCGCCGGTGCTGCTGCTGCAGCCGGCGAGCAGGGCGGCCACGGCAAGCGCACCGGCCGCTGCTAAGACGCGCATCTTGTCCCTCCCGTCCTCCTCCAATTGCTGGGATTTGTAGCGCCGCCCGCGCCCCGACGGCGTGGCTTTAGGGTCGCAGTCGGGCGTCATTGCACAATTGCGGGCGATCGCCCGGGATGCCATTGCGGACCAAGCGAAACGGCTCGATTGCCTCGTCATCACGGCCAGGGCGGAGTATAATTGTTCTTGCAGCATGGCCAGCACATTTCGCCCACGTCTCGACATACTGCCTCCTGCGCAGCGCCGCCTGTGGGACGAGCTGGCTGCAGTACCGGCGCACTTTGTTCTCTATGGCGGCACAGCGCTTGCCCTTCATCTGGGGCACCGCCAGTCGGAGGACTTCGATTTTTTTGCCGACCGCAACATCGACCCTGCCGAGCTCTATCGAACCACGCCCTTCCTGGCGGCAGCGCAAATCACCCAGCAGGAGCCCAACACCCTCACCTGCCTGATCGATCGCGGTGCACCGGTGAAAGTGTCGTTCTTTGGCCTGCCGCACCTGGCCCGCATTCGCCCCCCCGTCGTCGCCAAGGACAACGGGCTCAGAGTAGCGTCGCTGCTCGATATTGCCGGAACCAAAGCGGCAGTCGTGCAACAGCGTGCCCAGGCCAAGGACTACATCGATATCGATGCGCTCATCGTCGACGGCGGGATCGATCTGCCCATGCAGTTGGCCGCAGCCCGCGCTGTCTATGGCTCGGCCTTCGCGCCGACGCCAACCCTGAAGGCGCTGACTTACTTCGGGGACGGCGATCTTCCATCTTTGCCGAGCAGTGTGAAGAACCGTCTCACGAAGGCCGCGAGTACCGTCGATCCCCTGCGGCTTCCAAGCCTTAGTGGAGCGCCAACGCGGCCCCTCAGTCGCAAACGAAAGCGCTAGACATGAAGCCATTCCCCCCCACGCCGGCCCTCCTCGCCGCCGCCCGCCGCATCGTCTGGTTCAAGCCTCCGGAGGAGGCTCTCGGCAATCCGATCGAGCTCATGGCCTACGCCATGAAGCATTCCACCGATCAGGACATGGCGCTGCTCCTCGGCCACATCGGCGTGGACGGTCTGCGCGAGGCCATCGATAACGCTCCGCCGGGGATCATCGATGCCCGCTCGTGGGCCTACTGGAACGCCAAGATTGGGCGGGTTCCCGCGCCGCCGGCACCGCGGCGCCGGCTGGGGTAGACATCGCCCCGGCCGTCTTGGAACGGCCGAAATCGCCGCGCCTGATGCGCGCCCGCAGGGGGCTTAAAATTTGGAGGGGTTGCCCATGTCGCGCCTAGCGCGCCGGCGTCGTCTGGCCGGCTTCTGCCTTTCCGGCATCTCGCTCTACCTCGCCGGCCTGCTCGCCGCGGTGGCGCTGGCCCAGCCGGCCGCAGCCCAGAAGCGCGTGGCGCTGGTGATCGGTAATGCCGCCTACACCCACGCCGGCCGCCTGGCCAATCCGGCCAACGACGCCCGCGACATGGCGGCGGCCCTCAAGGCGGTCGGCATCGACGTGATCCTGGGGCTCGACCTCGACAGGCGCGGCTTCGATGCCAAGCTGCGCGAGTTCTCCCGTGCTCTTGCCGACGCCGACACGGGCATCCTCTACTATGCGGGGCACGGCCTGCAGGTGGGGCTGCGCAACTACCTCATCCCCACGGATGCCCAGCTGCAGAGCGAGCGCGATCTGGAGTTCGAGAGCGTAGGGCTCGACTTCGTCATGCGCCAGATGGAGATCGGCCGCGAGGGCAGAACCAACATCCTCTTCCTCGACGCCTGCCGCGACAACCCGCTGGCCCGCAACCTGGTCCGCAGCATGGGCACGCGCTCGGCCGGCGTGGGCCGGGGGCTCGCCGAGGTCCAGGCGGGCGTCGGCACCTTCATCGCCTATGCCACCAAGCCGGGCGAGGTGGCCCAGGACGGGGAGGGTCGCAACTCGCCCTTCACCGCAGCTTTGGCCAAGGCGGTCAAGGCGCCCGGCAAGAACCTCACCGCGGTCATGATCGACGTGCGCAAGGACGTACTGGCCGCCACCCGCAACCGCCAAGTGCCCTGGGACCACTCGGCGCTGACCGGGGACTTCTATTTCCACCTCGCATCGGCACCGGCCATGCTGCCCAAGACGCCGCCGTCCGCCCCGCAGGCCGACAGCGAGGCTCTGCAGGAGCGCATCAGGCGCCTGGAGGACGAGCTGAAGCGCAAGACCGATCCGCAGCAGACCGTGCGCCTCGTCGAGCTGTCCCAGCTCAAGGAGCGCCTGCGCCAGCTCGACGAGGCGAACCGCCAGGACCAGCAGCTCATCTTCGAGACCCAACGCAAATATGGCTCCGCCAACGACTTCACCAGCCGCGAGCTCGTGAACCGCGAGATCGGCACGATCAATATCCGCATCGGCGGACGCGCCGCGCAACGGAAGACCCTGCGCGAGCAGATCGGCAAGCTTGAGGAGGAGGTGGGAGCGGCGAACCCCGGCAAATAGGGCGGGGGGCTCATGGCGGCCATCAGCCGCGCCGATCTCCAGGCGCTGGCCCTCGCCCGGCTCGACGACGCGCGGCTGCTGCTCCGGCGGCGCCGGGATGCCAGCGCCTATTACCTCGCCGGCTATGCTGTCGAATTCGCTCTGAAAGCGATCATCGTCCGGCGGATCGAGCGTCACGTCCTGCCGGAACCGGGCTTCTTCCGCGACGTCTATCACCACGACCTTGATAGGCTCGTGGGGGTGGCCAATTTGAGAGTAGAATTGGATCGTGCGCGCCGAGCCAGTGCTAGATTCAATACGAATTGGTCGATTGTCGGCGCGTGGAGCGTTGAGAGCCGTTATGAGATAATCGATCGTCAGCTCAGTACGGCCCTCGTCAGGGCGGTTGGCGAGTCGTCAGCAGGAATCCTCCCATGGCTGCAGAAATACTGGTAGGCGAGGACATCGCAGCTGGCCGCAACGTCATCGAAGCATTGGACAATGCTGGCTTTCCTGTCGACGCCGCATTCTGGCTCTACGATGGCAACTTTGAGCGGTGGAGCCTCTGGATTGCGACGCCTCGCGCGGGGATAGACCTTCAGAAGGCCTACATGACGGTTCTCGATATAATAACCAAGGTGACTGATAGAGAGGTTTTGGACTTGCCACGAATTCGGCTCGAAGTACCCCAGAACCGCACCGTGCAGGCGGTGAAATCACTCATCGACGTGAAAGGTCTCGCCAACGTTCGCATGAGGCACAACATCGGCGATCACGGTGTTGTTATCGAGGACACCCTTATCTACCGGACCGCGGCATGATGCCAGTCCTCCTGCCATGAAGCGCATCCTCAAATGGGCCAGCTTCGGCCTCCTGGGCCTCCTCGGCCTTGCCGTCGTCGCCGCCGGCATCGGCTATGCGGCGTTGCGCAACACGGTGCCCGCGCCGTCGGGCACCCTCGCCATCCCCGGCCTGTCCGAGCCGGTGCAGGTGGTGCGCGACCGCGAGGGCGTGCCCCACATCTTCGCCAACACCAGCGACGATCTCTACATGGCGCTGGGCTTCGTGCACGCCCAGGACCGGCTGTGGCAGATGGAGATGAACCGCCGCACCGGCCAGGGGCGCCTGTCGGAGATCTTCGGCGAGCGCACCTTTGGCGCGGACGTGTTCCTGCGCACGCTCGATCTCTACGGCCATGCCGAGCGCTCGCTCTCCACGCTCCCCGCCGAGGGGACCAAAGCGCTGGAGGCGTATGCCCGCGGCGTCAACGCCTTCCTGAGGCGCCCTGTGGGATTGCTGGAGCCTCGCCTGCCGCCCGAGCTCCTCCTGCTGAGACACCAGCCGGAGCCGTGGCGCCCCGCCGACAGCGTTGCCATCATCAAGCTGATGGCGCTGTCGCTGTCCATGAACATCAACCAGGAGATCCTGCGCCTCACCCTGGCCGCGCAGGGCCTCAACTCGGCCGAGATCGAGGACCTGATGCCCCTCGATGCGGCCGACAAGCCGCCGCCCCTGCCCGAGATCGCGGAGCTCTACCCCCTGAACCGGAACGCCGCGCCCACGCGCCGGGCGGACGCCTCGGACCTGTTCGAGGGCCTCCTCGGCGAGACGATCGGCACCGGGGCATCGAACAACTGGGTGGTCTCGGGCGCGCGCACGCGCTCGGGCAAGCCGCTGCTCGCCAACGACCCGCACCTCAAGCTGGAGGCCCCGGCGGTCTGGTACCTCGCGCACCTCGCCCTGCAGCTTCCCGGCGGCAGCACCGCCAACGCTGCCGGCGCCAGCCTGCCCGGCGTGCCGCTGATCGTGCTCGGCCGCGGCGACAACGTCGCGTGGGGCTTCACCAATACGGGCCCAGACGTGGAGGACATCTTCATCGAGAAGGTGAACCCGAACAACCCGCGCGAGTATCTCACCCCCGAGGGCTGGCTGCCCTTCTCGGTCGAGGAGATGACCATCGCGGTGAAGGGCGCGGGTGCGCGCAAGGTGGAGCGGCGGCGCACCCGGCACGGCCCCGTGCTGCCGGGCTTCTACCGCAACCTCGAGAGCCTGCTCGACGCCAACCACGTGGCGGCGCTGCGCTGGACCGCGCTCAGCGACGACGACACCACGATCGCCGCCGGCCTGTTCGACCCGTCCCTGCAGAGCGTGGCCGACTATATGGAGCGCATGCGGCTGTTCGTGGTGCCCATGCAGAGCATGGTGGTGGCCGACACCTCGGGCCGCATCGGCATGATCGCGCCGGGCCGCGTGCCGGTGCGCGACCCCGCCAACAAGGTGGCCGGCCGGGCGCCGGTGCCGGGCTGGGACGCCGCCTACGACTGGAAGGGCTATCTCAAGTTCGAGAGCCTGCCGCGGGAGGACAACCCCAACGTGGGCGCCATCGGCACGGCCAACGCGCGCATGGTCGAGCCCGACTACCCACACCACCTCACCTACGACTGGGACCCTTCCTTCCGGCAGCAGCGCGTCAACCAGCTCGTCTTCGATGCCGACAAGCACGACATGGCGAGCATGCGCGCCGCCCAGACCGACGTGCTGTCGCTCGCCGTCGTCAAGCTGCAGCCTCTTTTGATCGCTGCGGCGCAAGCGGGGGGCTCCGTCGAGCACGGTTTACTGGACCAGCTCACCGTCTGGGACGCCACCATGCAGGCCGACCGTGCCGAGCCGCTCATCTTCACGGCCTGGATGCGCGAGGCCGTGCGCGCCATCTACCGCGACGACCTGGGGCCGGCGTTCGACCGCTATCTCGGCTATCGCGCCACGGCGCTCATACGACTGCTGGAGGGCCGCGCCACCTCGCGCGACTGGTGCGACGACCGCACCACGCCGGATCGCGAAAGCTGCGGCGCCGTGCTCGCCGGCGCGCTCAACCGCGCCCTGCACGACCTCCAGCTGCGCTACGGCGGCGACCGCTCCAAGTGGCGCTGGGGGCAGGCGCACGCCGCCTTCAGCGAGCACCGCCCGTTCGGGCTGGTGGGCGGCCTCGCTCCGTACTTCAACGTGGAGGTGCCGAGCGGCGGCGGGAACTATACGCTCAATCGCGGCCAGGCCGACTTCGGCGCCGAGCCGCCCTTCGCCAACCGCCACGCGGCGAGCTTCCGCGCCATCTACGACCTCGCCGACCTCGACCGCTCGCTCTTCATCCACACCACCGGCCAGTCCGGCAACCCGCTCTCGCCGTTCTACCGCTCGTTCGCGGTGCGCTGGTCCAGGGGCGAGTACATCGAGATCCCGACCAAGCGCGAGGCGATCGAGGCGGCAACTCTGGGCACGTGGACGCTGACGCCGAAGTAGAGGACAGAGGCAGCGAGTCGGTTCCCCTTGCAACCGCGCCATGGGGTCAGGCCCGCTGGGTCAGACCCCGGCTCTCCAGTGAGGCGAGCAGCTCCTCGCGGCACGGCGACGAGCGCACGAAGGCCTCCACGCTGGTGGACGGATCGCCGGCCGCAGCCTCCAGCCGCGCCAGCTCCTCGGGCAGCCTGCGGCGCAAGTCGAGGAGGTGGTTGAACTGGGCGTCGCAAGCCGCGATGGGCCTGGGATAGGTGCCGATCTCCTCGGACACCTCGCGCATCAGCGCCTGCAGGCGGAGGCGCAGGTCGGACCAGTGCGGATCGGTGCTCATGCTCGCGGGCTCCCGACGCAACATTATCACCACGCAAACGTGAACCCAAGCGGCGTCGGCGGGACGAATACCACCGCGCTCTCCATCGTTCACTGAGCAAGGTCCCAGTCGGGCACTTGGACCGTCCGCAAGGCCACGACCCAAAGGCCAAACACGGAGGATCGCAATGACGAGAACGATGCGTCTTTCGCTCGCCGTCTCCACGGCGCTCATCGCCGTCGGCATCGCCGCCGGCGCCGGCGCCCAGCAGAACACCATGACGTTCTTCATCACCAGTGCCGGCAAGGGCAATGGCGCCAACCTCGGCGGCCTGGAAGGCGCCGACGCCCACTGCACGGCGCTCGCCAAGGCTGCGGGCTCGACGATCGCCAACTGGCGCGCCTATCTGAGCGCCCAGGAAACGAGCGGCGCCAAGGCCGTCAATGCGCGCGACCGCATCGGCAAGGGGCCGTGGCACAATGCCAAGGGCGAGGCGATCGCCACAAGCGTCGACGACCTCCACTCGGGCAATAACACGATCAGCAAGCAGACGGCGCTCAACGAGAAGGGTGAGCCGGTCAACGGCCGCGGAGACTCGCCCAACCGGCACGATATCCTCACGGGTTCCGACGGCGACGGCCGGGCGTTTCCAGCCGGCGAGGATCGGACCTGCGGCAACTGGACCAGCAGCGGCAAGGGCGCGGCCATGGTCGGCCATCACGACCGCATGGGCCTGCGAGACGACGCGCCGTCCAAGTCCTGGAACACATCGCACCCTTCCCGCGGACCCGATGGCGGCTGCAGCCAGGCCGACCTGCGCTCCACGGGTGGCGACGGCCTGTTCTATTGCTTCGCCGCGAACTAGGCAGCCCTCCCTCTCCCCCGCGCATTTGTGGGGTCAGACCCCTCGCGTCTGCCGCCGGTGCGTCTCTCGGCCGTAGAGGCGAGGGGTCTGACCCCGCCGCAAGCGGGGAGAGGGACTCCCCAGGCACCGCGGCATGGTGCCGGGCTGACTCTCCACCGGCGCCCGCTATGGTGCGGCCATCAAGACCGGACCTTCGGAGCGCCTCATCACATGCGATCGCTGATTCTCGTTGCGGGATTGTTGCTGGCAGGCCAGGCGCACGCCCAGGAGGCGGCGCAGCGCGAGCTGAACGAGATGACCGGCGCCCCGGCCGGCACGCGCTGCTTCCAGTCGATCGCGCTGGCGCAGGAACTGGCGACGCACTACGTCGCGACCGGCATGTGCCGGGAGAATCTGAGCGCCATGGACCCGGCCGAGTTCATGAGCGCGCTCGCCCAGCTCAATGCCGCCGACGCCGACTTCACGAGCGACGCCTGCCAGGTGCAGATGCGCCTCATGTTCCGCGCCGGCCGGGAGTGGGTCGCCAAGGACCCCCGCCGCCGCTGCGCCGCGACCGCCGAGGAGATGCGCGAAAAGCCGCATTTCCGGAACTACGTGCGCGGGCGGTAGAGCGTTGGGTTGCGGCCCTTCGGGCCTAACCTACAGCTACGGCACCTCACCGCTCAGGCACTGCCGGCAGCCCTTTCCTCGTCCGCATCAGGTTCACGAAGCGGCGGAACAGGTAATGGCTGTCCTCGGGGCCCGGCGAAGCCTCCGGGTGGTACTGGACAGAGAACACCGGCTTGCTCTTGAGGCGGAGCCCGCAATTGGAGCCGTCGAACAGGGAGCGGTGAGTCTCCTCGGCGTTGGCCGGCAGGGTATCGCGGTCAACGGCGAAGCCGTG
>JBIOWI010000294.1:0-9055 GCA_044868325.1 Hyphomicrobiaceae bacterium | reverse complement strand
GGTGATGAGCACGTGGCTCGCCTGCGGCAGCTCGATGAAGCCCAGCACCTTGAGCGTGGTGAAGGTGCGGCTGACGGTCTCGATGGTGAGGCCGAGGAAGTCGGCGATGTCCGTGCGCGTCATCGGCAGGTCGAAGGCGAGCGGGTCTTGGCCTTTGCGCGCGTTGCGGGGTATTGGCTGGTCGGCTCTCGCGTGCCCTTGAGCAAACCAGCCGCGTGTCACGCGGGTTCACCGCGTCCGCCACCGAATGTCATGGTTTGTCGCCGGAGCGTGAATTCGTTGAATGCTGGTTGGCGCCGTAACGCAAATGTGCGCAGGAGCTGCGGTGTCAGACACAGAGGGGGGTGGATGCGCGGACGCATTGCACATATGCCCCTCGCGATCCGCTGCGCTTCATGACACTATTATGACAGTTCGGTGTCAGTTCGATTGCACGGAGCTGTCCATGCGGTTGCTGTGGCGCGCGGGGTCGAATCCTCTCGCCTGGTGGTGGGCTCTCTTGACCCTGACCAGCAGCGGAAATATCGCGCTCTGGTTCGTGCTGTACCGCCGGTCCTACACGCAGCCGACGGGCAGTCCGGATGCGGCCGGCGACATCGGGCTCATGCTCGTGCTTTGTGCGGCCTACGTTTTCGGCTGCGCTTTCAGGTCGTTCCTGCCGCGCGCGGATGTGCAACGCATCTGCCTGTTCGACACCTGGCTGTCGAGCGTCGTCGTCGGGCGGTCGGTGGCGACCGTGGCCGAGGTCTGCTTTGCCGCGCAGTGGGCCATGGTCCTGCACCAGCTGGGTGGGATCGTGCGGGCGGATACCACCGTGGCCATCGCCTGGGCGATCGTGCCGCTGATCGTCGTGGCCCAGTGCTGCTCATGGTACGGGGTGCTGACAAGGAACCATCTGGCCCATGCCGTCGAGAATTCGACCTGGGCGGCTGCCTTCCTGCTGGTCGGACTTGGCCTCTGCCGGCTGCTGCCGGAGCTCGACGGCTTGGCTCGCCCGGGCCTCGTCGTCGCAATCGCGGGGATCGGGGCCTATCTCGTCTTTCTCATTGCCATCGACGTGCCAATGTACTTGAGCCGATGGCAGGACGGGCTTGCCAACGGCTGGAAAGCCCTGGGTCCACTCGAGGGTCTTCGTGACGCCAGCACGCGCTGGGTCGTGACGCACGACTTGACCCAGTGGAAGGATGAGATGCCCTGGATGACCCTCTATTTCACTGCGGCGGTGTGGGCGAGCCTCGCGCTGTGCCTGGTCTACTCCCTCGGGGAGGTTCTTACGCAGTACCGCATCTGACCTGCGTCACCCTCGCTGCGCCGCCTTGAAGCCGGCCGCCACGGCCTCCTGCTCGGAGCAGAACCAGCGTTCGCCGCGGGTGGCCTGGACGCGGGCGCGCTCGTAGTCGGGGGACCAGGGCAGCACGTAGATACGGGCCGAGGCGGTCACCTGGCCCTTGATCGGGCAGCCGTCCGGGGCGCGGCGCTTGGCCTCCTCCCAGACCTTGGCGCGGTACTCGGCGGGCCGCTCCACCTCGCCGCCCCACAGGCCGGCCTTGGCGGCGCGCGCCTCGCGCTCCTCGCCGGCATAGCGGGCGAGGAGCCCGCTCTCGGCGAAGACATAGCCCTGGCGCACCAGCTCGGCGGCGACATCGGTGTCGCCGGCGGTGCAGCGGCCCAGCGCCCGGCCGGCCTCGTCGGTGCCGCTCAGGGAGCAGCTCACCGTACGGCTGTTGACCAGCCGGGACAGCACGGTCTCCGCCACACCGCTGCAGCGCCACCGGTTGGCGTTTCGGCCGCAGCGCTGCTCGCTCTCATGCGCCTCGATCCCGGCCAGCCGCACCAGGGTGCCGCCGACGCGCAGGGTGTCGGCACCGGTGGCATGGGCGCGGCCCTTGACCGGCTTGCCGCCGATCAGCGGCAGACTGCTCACCGCCGAGGCCACGACGCCGGCGGGGCCGTTCGCGATCCACGCCCCGCCCGCGACCAGCGCCGCCAGGGCCACCATGGCGCCCAGCGCCATCCGCACGGGCCGCGGCAGGCGTGGCGGCCTCCAGGCGACGGCGTGGGCCAGCATGGGCAGCAGGCTCGCCATCAGCACGGCGCCGGCGAGGAGGGTCAGGGCGGCCTCACCGTCGAGGCCGACGATGCGGGCGCGGCCGATGCCGGCCCCCACGGCGATAGCTCCGGCGAGGCCCAGCGGGATGCCGATCTGGGGCCGTGCCACCAGGTCGGCGATGGGCCGCACGATCCGCTTGAGGAGGTGGACGAGGAACGCCCAGGCGGCCTGCAGGACCAGCGCCAGGCCGCCCATGCCGGCGCGGGTGCCCTGCCAGGCTGCGCCCCCGGCCGCGCGCGAGCCGGCGGCGAGCGCCACCCCGGCCGCCTGCATCTGCTGCCCGGCCGCGCGCCGCGCCTCGACCACCTTCTGGCGCCGCGCGTTGCGTCGCACTAGGATGGTGGTGCGGATGTACTCGTGCCATTCGAAGCCGTCGGGCTTCTTGCGCCAGGTGAACATGGGTGGCTTCCCCGAGCGGTTCCGAATCCTGCAGCGAGAAAGATCTGCGGCCGAATCGTGGCAGCGATGGGACAAGTTTAGGGAATAGGGAATAGGGGTGTGGAGTAGGTCTCCCTCATCCCTACTCCCTACTCCCTACTCCCTCATTCCCCCACGCTTGGCAGCGTGTTGCCCCAGCCCTACAGTTCCCGCCAAACAAACCTGTGGGGAACGGCGAGGATGGGCGGCGAGGTCTTCGACTATGTCATCGTGGGCGCGGGGTCGGCCGGCTGCGTGCTGGCCAACCGGCTGAGCGAGGACTCGGCTGTCAGGGTGGCGCTGGTCGAGGCGGGTGGGCGCGACCGCAATCCGTGGATCCATATCCCGGCGGGCTACTACCGCAACTTCTCCAACCCGGCGATCACCTGGCAGTACGGCTCGGGACCGGAGCCGCACCTCGGCGGGCGGGTCGTGACCTGGCCGCGCGGGCGCGTGCTGGGCGGCTCCAGCGCCATCAACGGGCTGCTCTACGTGCGCGGGCAGGCGCAGGACTTCAACGTCTGGCGCCAGTTCGGCAACGTCGGCTGGGGCTGGGACGACGTGCTCCCCTACTTCAAGCGCGCCGAGGACCAGGAGCGCGGCGCCGACGAGTTGCACGGCGCCGGCGGGCCGCTGGGCGTCTCCGACGTGCGGCTGCAGCGCCGGGAGTTGTGCGACGCTTTCATCGCGGCGTGCGTGGCGGCGGGCATCCCGCCCACCCAGGATTTCAACGGCCCCGAGCAGGAGGGGGCGGGCTACTACCAGCTCACCAACCGCAACGGCCGGCGCTGCTCGACCGCGGTAGGCTACCTCAAGCCGGCGCGCTCGCGGCGCAATCTGACGATCGTCACGGACGCGCTGGTGCAGGCCGTCGAGCTCACCGGGCGGCGAGCTACCGGCATCCGCTGCTGGCGCAACGGCAGCTCCGAGACGATCGCCGCGCGGCGCGAGGTGATCCTCGCCGCCGGCGCCATCGGCTCGCCGCAGATCCTGCAGCTGTCCGGGATCGGCCCGGGCGCGGTGCTGGCGGCGGCCGGCGTGCCGGTGCGCCACGAGCTGGCGGGCGTGGGCGAGAACCTGCAGGATCATCTGCAGGTGCGATTCGTCTATCACTGCAGGGGCCACGGCAGCCTCAACGACGTGTGGCACAGCCCGTGGCTGCGCCTGCGCGCCGGCCTGGAATACGCGCTCAGGCGGCGCGGCATTCTGACCATCGGCGCCGGCGTGGCCGGGGCCTTCGCGCGCTCGCGGCCAGACGTGGACCTCGCCGACATCCAGTTCCACTTCATGCCGCTGTCGGCGGACCGGCCGGGCCAGGGCCTGCACGCCTTCTCGGGCGCGACCCTCAGCGTATGCCAGCTGCGCCCCGACAGCCGCGGCACGCTGGCGATCCGAAACGCCGACCCGGCAGCGCACCCCGGCATCGTCTCGAACTACCTCGCCGCCGAGACCGACCGCCGCGTGCTGCTCGACGGCATGAAACTGGTGCGCCGGGTCGCGGCCGACCCGGCCTTCGCTAGCCGTGTGCTGCGCGAGCATCTGCCGGGGCCCGAGGCCGATACCGACGATGCGCTGATGGCCTACGCGCGGGGCTACGCGACCACCGTGTTCCACCCGTGCGGCACGTGCAAGATGGGCAGCGATGCGAAGGCCGTGGTGGACGCCCGGCTCAGGGTGCATGGGCTCGCGGGCCTGCGCGTCGCCGACGCCTCCATCATGCCCACCCTCACCTCGGGCAACACCAACGCCCCCACCATCATGATCGGCGAGAAGGCCGCCGACATGATCCGCGAGGATGCGCGGGCCACACCGGCGAGGGCGGCGTGATGCGGCTACGCGACTTGTCCGCGAGAACGTGAGCGAGACGGAGCTCGCAGAACCGTTCAGGAGTGGCCCCGTCGTTCACCGACAAATTGACCCAAAGAGCCGACGACTGAAGCCCAGCCTTCTACGGGGCAAGAGTGCCAGAAGCGGGCATTGGCGCGGGGGCAGACCCGCAGGGTCTGACCCCATCCGCTGCCTTACGATGCTTGGCGACGAATTTTTTGACCGCGCAAGAGCTTGGAACGGCGGGCCACAGAGAGCTAACACTCTTGACCTTATGAAGCGTCAAGAGTGCGACGCGATCAACGCCGCTTCGCTTTCGCAGGTGTCGCGGTTGACGCCGCAAGGCGAATGAGACCCGCAAGCCATTCGGGATCGTCCCATCGGTCGGCGTCGATACAGAATTGCGGTTTTGCCCCCGGATACGGGGGCAGCTCTGTTGTTTCCCCGACGTAGCTGCGCACCGAGGGCGTTGGCTTGATGAAAAGTCGGTCATCGCAGATGAGGGCGGCCAACTTGCCGTCGCAATAGAGTCCGTACTCGCCAAACATCTTACGCGCAGAGATGTTTCCTGCGGGGGCGGCTTGCTCAATGATGAAGTCCACCGTGCTCTGCTTGGTTGCCATGCTGCTCAACCTCCTGTGGGCGAGCAAAGCTCGACTAGACAGCCGTTCAGATCGCGCACGTAGCCGACGACCTGACCCCAAGGTTTTCGCTCTGGTTCTTTCACTGCGCTGGCTCCGGCCGCGATGGCTTTGCTGAATGCCGCTGCCGGGTCGTCGGACACCAGAGCTATCTCGAATCCTGCGGGTGGTGTGCTGGTGCGATTGGGTAGGATGCTCAGGCCGTTGGCTGCGGCCATTGGCTCCCCCGCGAAAGCGAGAACCGTCGCTCCCGTCTCCATCTCAGCGTAGAGATTGCTTTCATGGATGAAGCGACGAGTGAGCCCGAACGCCTTCTCGTAGAAGGTGACGGTGGCGGGCACGTCTTGAACGTAAATGATTGCGTAGCCGAGCTTCATAGCTGTGACGATAGCAGGCACTGGTGCTTGCTGTCACCGACCTCGGCAACTCTTGACGGACGGCTAAACTGTGGAGTGCTCAGCCGCGCCGAAAGCGTGGTGCTGTTGCGCTCTGTCGACAATTGGTGCCGCACAGCAACTTCGTCCGAGTTGGGTCACGAGCAGGCATGACGCCAACCAATTGGCGAATGGGGCAAGTGCCTCTGTAACCTAACGGAATCGCTGCAGCGCAGCGAGGGGGTGATCGCTGTCAAAGCCACCCTACGACTGCATCGCCTCGCGCAGGGCCATCGACAGCCGCTGCGGCTTGCCGGATGCAGAGACCAGCACCACCGTCACCTCGGCGGTGAACAGCTCCATGCCGTCGCGGGCGATGCGCTGGTCGAGGACGAGGGTGGCGGCGGTCGTCTCCTTGACTCGGGTCGCCACCTCCAGCACCTCGTCGATGCGGGCGGGCTTGAGGAACTCGAGCGCCATGCGGCGCACTACGAACGCCGCCGGCTCGCGCCCGCCGGCGCCCTCGATCAGGGCCTTGTGGTCGCTGCCGATGAGGCGCAGGAAATCGGAGCGCCCCCGCTCGCACCAGCGCATGTAGCTGGCGTGATAGACGAGGCCGGAGAAGTCGGTGTCCTCGAAGTAGACCCTGATGGGGAGCACATGCCGCCGCCGTCCTGACGCGTCGGCAACGATGCGTCCGGCCAGATCGGGCCAGCGGCCAGCGGTGTCAGGCGGTGCCGACATCCGCGTAGATCATGCAATCGCGCCGTTGCGGGCGCCGCCGACATCGACCATGACGACCTCCGGCGGCACGCCGATGCGTACGGGCAGGATCGAGCACCCGAGCCCGCCCGACACGATCAGGTGCCGGTTGTCCTCGACGATATGGCCGTAGGCGAAGCGGTTGCCGAACCGCGACGGCACCCGGGGCGAATAGCCGAACAGCCGCACCTGGCCGCCGTGGGTGTGGCCCGACAGCGTGAGCGAGATGCGGGCGGGAACCTGCGGGAAGATGTCGGGCTCGTGCGCCAGCAGGATGACGGGCTTGTCGTCCGTTATCTTGGCCAGCGTGCCGGGCAGGTCGTCGATGCCCTTGGGGCCCTTGGCGCCCTTGCGGCGCCGCCGGCGCAGGCCCTTCACGAACGCCAGCTGGTCGCCGAGGCCGGCGAGCCAGAAGGCATGGCCGTCCTTCTCCAGGCGCACCGCGTCGTTCTCGTAGACGGGGATGCCGAAGCGCTCCAGCATGCGCCGGCCCACCACCGGGCCGCGGCGGGTCCGCTGCGCGGCCAAGTCGTCCCACCAGTCGTGGTTGCCGAGAATGGCATGAACGCCAAGCGGGGCTTTGAGCACGCTCAGCGCCTCCGCCCATTCCTCCGGCGTGACAGAGCGCGTCTTGAGCTTGTGGCTGGCCGCGAAGTCCCCCAGCAGCACGACGATGTCGGGGTTGAGCGCGTTGGTGCGCTCGGCGATGGAGCGGATGCGGGCGGCCGGCATCAACGGTCCGCCGGCGTGCACGTCGGCGATCACGCCGACGCTGAGGTTGAGGCCAGGCGTCCAGTTGGGCGGGTTGACGCGATAGCGCGTGACGCTCAGGCGAAAGCCTGGCTCGACGGCGAGGCCGTAGCTCGACAGGCCCACCATGCCGGCGCCGGAGAAGCCCAGCGTCTTGAGAAACCGCCGCCGGGAAATGCCCCGGACGGCTGTTCGTGCCTCTGCCGTCCGCGCCTCCGTCTGCGGCGATCCGTCCGTCATTATGTCCCTCTGTGCCCCCTGGCAGGAATCCGCACCCTTATGTGCAAAGCACAAAAGAGCTGACGCGGCAACCCTGCGATGGTGCAAGGATGAACGACGCCGCGATGAACGTTACCGCACTGAATCGGGGTCAGACCCCTCGCGACCACCTCGGAGATTCTCCGCAACGTTCGATGCGATGGGTCTGACCCCGACGCCCTATCCGGTGCCGGTCTTGCCCCCAGGCCCGCCGTCGTCGAGACCCTCGCCAGCGTCGAACAGACCGATCTGCGGTGTCGCCGTGCGCGCCGGTCCCGTCAGGCCCAGGTGCCGATAGGCCCGCAGCGTCAGCACGCGCCCGCGCGGCGTGCGACCGATGAAGCCCTGCTGCAGGAGGTACGGCTCGACGATCTCCTCCAGCGCGTCGCGCGGCTCGGAGAGGGCCGCCGAGAGGGTCTCGATGCCCACAGGGCCGCCGTCGTAGTTCTTGGCGATGCAGGTGAGGTAGCGATGGTCCAGGGCATCGAGGCCCTCCGAATCCACCTCCAGCTGCCGCAGCGCCCGGTCTGCCACCGCCGCGTCCACGACGCTGGCCTTCTCCACGGACGCGAAATCGCGCACGCGGCGCAGGAGGCGGCCGGCGATGCGCGGCGTGCCGCGCGAGCGGCGCGCGATCTCGGCGGCGCCGTCTGCGCTGACCGGCATCTTGAGGACGCCGGCGCCGCGCTCCACGATCGTCTGCAGCTCGGCGTGGGTATAGAAATTGAGCCGGACGGGAATGCCGAAACGGTCGCGCAGCGGTGTGGTGAGGAGACCTGTGCGCGTGGTGGCGCCCACCAGGGTGAACTTGGCGAGGTCGATCTTGACCGAGCGCGCCGCCGGCCCCTCGCCGATGATCAGGTCGAGCTGGTAGTCCTCCATGGCGGGATAGAGGATCTCCTCCACCGCCGGGTTGAGGCGGTGGATCTCGTCGATGAAGAGGACGTCGCGCTCCTCCAGGTTGGTCAGCAGCGCCGCGAGATCGCCGGCCTTGGAGATGACCGGCCCCGACGTGGCACGGAAGCCGACGCCCAGCTCGCGCGCCATGATCTGCGCGAGCGTGGTCTTGCCGAGACCCGGCGGCCCGGCGAACAGCACGTGGTCGAGCGCGTCGCCGCGCGCCTTGGCGGCCTCGATGAACACCTTGAGGTTGGCGCGCGCCTGCTCCTGGCCGATGAACTCGGCCAGCCGCTGCGGACGCAGCGACGGCTCCGGATCGTCGGCATCGCGCTTGGCGCCGCCGATGAGGCGTTTATCGTCGGCCATGGCTTGTCCACATGCTGGTGTTCGCGGGGCGAGTCAAGGAGCGGCGGCAGCAATGCCCTCATGGCAATGGCGTGGCGGTGCGATGAACCTGCGCTAAACGCAACGTTAGACTTAGGTTAAGCTGAAGTAGGCTCGACTGGCTCCCGGATCACGCTACGCAACGCTGGCAATCCTGGAGCTGAAAGAATGCTTGGAAAGATCGCCCTTGCCGCTGGCCTGCTGACGCTCGGCGCCCTGGTGGGCCCGCAGATCTCCTCGGCTGCGCCGGCATCGTCCGCCGCTGGCCTCAGGGGCAGCGACTCGGGCACGGTGCAGCAAGTGCACTACCGCAGCTGCCGCTACTGGCGCCGTGAATGTGCCGACCGATACGGTTGGGGCGGGTATCGCTACCATCGCTGCCTGCGGCGGCACGGCTGCGGGGGCTGGTACGACTAGCGTGTCGTCATCGCTGGCCGGAGCGGATGCGCTCCGGCTGGAGACTAGCCGAGCCGGCCTCCGTGTAGAGACCGGCTCGTTGCTCTCGGCTCTCGGCTCTCGATCAAGTCTTTGAGAAGAACGACGAACGAGGGTGGCGGCGCGACGGGAAACCGGCGGCTGGTTCGTCTCAAGGTCACGCTGGGGATCTGCCTGAACGAAAACGGAAATGGGTA
>JBIOWI010000293.1:0-5999 GCA_044868325.1 Hyphomicrobiaceae bacterium | reverse complement strand
CTGTTCGACAACGGCCGGCGTGGCCGCGTCATCACCGGCGCCAACAAGCGGCCTCTCAAGTCGCTTGCCGACATGCTGAAGGGCAAGCAGGGCCGGTTCCGGCAGAACCTGCTCGGCAAGCGCGTGGACTACTCGGGCCGCTCGGTGATCGTGGTCGGCCCCGAGCTCAAGCTGCACCAGTGCGGCCTACCCAAGAAGATGGCGCTGGAGCTGTTCAAGCCGTTCATCTACGCGCGCCTGCAGGCCATGGGCCAGGCGGCGACTGTGAAGCAGGCCAAGAAGCTGGTCGAGAAGGAGAAGGGCGAGGTCTGGGACGTGCTCGACGAGGTGATCCGTGAGCACCCTGTCCTCTTGAACCGCGCGCCGACGCTGCACCGCCTCGGCATCCAGGCGTTCGAGCCGGTTCTGATCGAGGGCAAGGCCATCCAGCTGCATCCGCTCGTCTGCGCCGCCTTCAACGCCGACTTCGACGGCGACCAGATGGCCGTGCACGTGCCCCTCTCGCTGGAGGCCCAGCTCGAGGCGCGCGTGCTGATGATGTCCACCAACAACATCCTGCACCCGGCCAACGGCTCGCCCATCATCGTGCCGAGCCAGGACATCGTGCTCGGCCTCTACTACCTGACGATGATGCGCGACAACGAGCCCGGCGAGGGCCGGGTGCTCGGCTCCATGTCGGAGGTTGAGCATGCGCTCGCCGCCGGCCAGGTGAGCCTGCACGCCAAGGTGAAGGCGCGCTGCACGAGCATGGACGAGGAGGGCAACGAGACGGTCGAGTTCGTGCCCGAGACCACGCCGGGCCGGCTGCTGCTGGCGCAGGTCCTGCCGAAGCGGCCGGGGGTGAGGTTCGCGCTGGTCAACCAGCTGCTCACCAAGAAGGCCATCTCCGGCTTGATCGACGCCGTCTACCGCAACTGCGGTCAGAAGGAGACGGTGATCTTCTGCGACCGGATCATGGGGCTTGGCTTCTACCATGCGTTCAAGGCCGGCATCTCGTTCGGCAAGGACGATATGCTGATCCCCGAGACCAAGGCCAAGATCCTGGAGCAGACCAACGAGCTCGTGCGCGAGTACGAGCAGCAGTACAACGACGGCTTCATCACCCAGCTTGAGAAGTACAACAAGGTGGTGGACGCCTGGTCGCGCTGCACCGACCAGATCGCCAAGGAGATGATGGAGCGCATCTCGGCCACCCACAAGGACGGCAAGGGGCGCTCCAAGCCCATCAACTCGGTCTACATGATGGCCCACTCCGGCGCGCGCGGCTCGGAGAAGCAGATGCGCCAGCTGGCTGGCATGCGCGGCCTGATGACCAAGCCGTCGGGCGAGATCATCGAGACACCGATCATCTCCAACTTCAAGGAAGGCCTGACCGTGCTGGAGTACTTCAACTCCACCCACGGCGCACGCAAGGGCCTGGCCGACACGGCGCTCAAGACCGCCAACTCCGGCTACCTCACGCGCCGGCTGGTGGACGTGGCGCAGGACTGCATCATCACCGAGCCGGACTGCGGCACCGATGGCGGCATCAACGTGCAGGCCGTGGTGGACGCCGGTCAGGTGATCGTCTCTCTGGGCCAGCGCCTGCTGGGCCGTACGGCCGCCGAGGATGTGACGGACCCGGCCAGCAAGCAGGTGATCGTCAAGTCGGGCGAGCTCATCGACGAGGCCCAGGCCGACGCCATCGAGGCGGCGCAGATCCAGGAGGTGCGCATCCGCTCGGTGCTCACCTGCGAGACCACCAACGGCGTGTGCGCCAAGTGCTACGGGCGCGACCTCGCCCGCGGCACGCCGGTCAACATCGGCGAGGCCGTCGGCGTGATCGCGGCGCAGTCGATCGGCGAGCCCGGCACCCAGCTCACCATGCGCACGTTCCACATGGGTGGCGTCGCGCAGACGGTGGACCAGTCCTACATCGAGTCCAACTTCAACGGCACGGTGAAGATCAAGAACCGCGCCATTGCCAAGGACAGTGCGGGCCGGCTCATCGCCACCAGCCGCAACATGACGCTGTCGATCGTGGACAAGTCCGGCAAGGAGCTGGTCAGCCAGAAGATCATCTACGGCGCGCGCATGCACGTGGACGACGGCGACGAGGTGAAGCGCGGCACGCGTCTCGCGCAGTGGGACCCGTTCATGCGCCCGATCATCACCGAGGTGGACGGCGTGGTGGACTTCTCCGATCTGGTGGACGGCGTCTCCGTCAAGGAGCAGACCGACGAGATGAAGGGCACCACCAACCGCGTGGTGGTGGACTGGCGTGCGAGCCCGCGCGGGTCCGACCTGAAGCCCGCCGTCGTCATCAAGGAGTCGAAGGGCGGCAAGCCGGTCCGGGTGGCCCGCGGCGTGGACGCGCGCTACCTGCTCCCCGTCGATGCGGTGCTCTCGGTCGACCAGTACGCCAAGGTGAAGGCGGGCGACGTGCTCGCGCGCACGCCGATCGCCTCGGCCAAGAGCGGCGACATCACCGGCGGTCTGCCGCGGGTGGCGGAGCTGTTCGAGGCGCGCCGTCCCAAGGACAACGCGATCATCGCGGAGATCTCGGGAACGGTGGAGTTCGGCAAGGACTACAAGAACAAGCAGCGCATCACCATCAAGCCGGACGATGAGAGCCAGGACTCGCGGGAATACCTCATTCCGCGCGGCAAGAGCCTGGCCGTGCAGCACGGCGACCGCATCGAGAAGGGCGACTACGTCTACGACGGTCACCCGGCGCCGCACGACATCCTGGCCATCAAGGGCGTGGAGGAGCTCGCCAACTACCTGATCAACGAGATCCAGGACGTCTACCGGCTGCAGGGCGTGACGATCAACGACAAGCACATCGAGGTGATCGTCAGGCAGATGCTGCAGAAGGTGGAGGTCGAGGAGCCTGGCGACAGCGGCTACCTGAAGAACGAGCAACTCGACCGCATCGAGTTCGACGAGCACAACGCCGCGCTGGAGCGGGCGGGCAAGCGCCCCGCCACCGCCAAGCCGGTGCTGCTCGGCATCACCAAGGCGTCGCTGCAGACCCGCAGCTTCATCTCCGCGGCGTCCTTCCAGGAGACCACCCGCGTGCTCACGGATGCCGCCGTCAACGGCAAGACCGACACGCTGGAAGGCCTCAAGGAGAACGTGATCGTCGGCCGGCTGATCCCGGCCGGCACGGGCGGCATGCTGCGCCGCCTGCGCAAGGAGGCGATGCGGCGCGACGAGCTGATCGCCAAGGAGCGGGCGCGGTTCGACGCCCAGCGCGCGCTGGAGGGCCCGGGCGAGGGCCTGCGCGCGCCGGAGCGCCGTCGCCGCCGTCCCAGCGAGGCCGCGGCGGAATAGGTTGGCGAGGGGTCAGATCCTGCGGGTCTGACCCCATGCAGCTTCCTTTCGGAAGTAGCGCCCCTCCACGCCCCAAAACCAGGGGGCTGACCCGAAGGGTCTGACCCCGATCCCGTGCCCACGGGGCCACTGCGGCTTGCCGTCGCAAAAATTATTCTCTGCTAGGCGGTTCCCGGTGTTGACCCGCCGACTCGTGGCCTATATAAGGCGGCGCACTCTCACGGCAGGCGGTAGGTTTCATCCGTAGGCTTGGCCGTATGCCAAGCCCTCGCCTAGACGCTGCCGTCGGCAAGCAGAGGACATTTACGGGCCGGTCCACGGCACCGCGGCGAGCGGGTGCGGTGGGTCGGTTGCCTGTTCGACGCCGGGCGCCGCCCGTTTTGGGCTGTCTCGGCAATGGGTTATTGGCGCCAACGGAGCCTCGTGCGGGCCGGCGCCGGCGGAAGGTGGAACGGCGCATGCCGACGATACAACAGCTCACGCGCAAGCCGCGGCAGCAGAAGGTCTACCGCGAGAAGGCCCGCCATATGCAGGCCTGCCCGCAGAAACGCGGCGTGTGCACACGCGTTTACACAACGACGCCGAAGAAGCCGAACTCGGCGCTCCGCAAGGTGGCTAAGGTGAGGCTCACCAACGGCTTCGAGGTGATCGGCTATATCCCCGGCGAGGGCCATAACCTGCAGGAGCATTCGGTGGTGATGATCCGCGGCGGCCGGGTGAAAGACCTCCCGGGCGTGCGCTACCACATCATCCGCGGCGTGCTCGACACGCAGGGCGTGGCCGACAGGAAGCAGCGGCGCTCCAAGTACGGAGCCAAGAGGCCCAAGTAGGGCCTTTTGCATTGGGCCGGGAAGGCTTGGTTAAGAGAAGCGTACCAGACTGTCGTCTGGGCTGACTGGGAACGGACTGACGAAGGAAGTCGCACATGTCGCGCCGGCACAGGGCTGAGAGACGCGAGGTCAACCCTGACCCGAAGTACAACGACTTGATCGTGTCCAAGTTCATGAACTCCATCATGAAGGAGGGCAAGAAGTCGGTGGCCGAGCGCATCGTCTACGGCGCGATGGAGACCATGCAGGCCAAGGCCAAGTCGAACCCGCTGCAGCTGTTCCACCAGGCGCTGGAGAACGTGATGCCGGCCGTGGAAGTGCGCTCGCGCCGGGTCGGCGGCGCCACCTACCAGGTGCCGGTCGAGGTGCGCAACGAGCGCCGGCAGGCGCTCGCCATCCGGTGGCTGATCGCCGCCGCGCGCGGACGCAACGAGAACACCATGCAGGAGCGGCTTTCGGGCGAGCTCCTCGATGCCGCGAACAACCGCGGCACGGCGGTGAAGAAGCGGGAGGACACCCACAAGATGGCCGAGGCGAACCGCGCCTTCTCCCACTACCGCTGGTGACAACGGGACCGAAACGAAATGCCGCGATCGCATAAAATCGAGGACTACCGCAACTTCGGCATCATGGCCCACATCGATGCCGGGAAGACGACCACGACCGAGCGGATCCTCTACTACACGGGCAAGACCTACAAGATCGGCGAGGTGCACGACGGCGCCGCGACCATGGATTACATGGAGCAGGAGCAGGAGCGCGGCATCACCATAACGTCGGCCGCCACCACCTGCTTCTGGCTGGGCAAGCGCCTCAACATCATCGACACCCCAGGCCACGTGGACTTCACCATCGAGGTGGAGCGCTCCCTGCGCGTGCTCGACGGCGCCGTGTGCGTGCTCGACGGCAACCAGGGCGTGGAGCCGCAGACCGAGACGGTCTGGCGCCAGGGCGACAAGTACGGCGTGCCGCGCATCGTGCTCGCCAACAAGATGGATAAGACTGGCGCCGACTTCTATCAGTGCGTCGCCGATATCAAGGATAAGCTGGGCGCCAAGCCGGTGCCGCTGCAGATCCCGATCGGGGCCGAGTCCAGCTTCCGGGGCGTGATCGATCTCCTCAAGATGAAGGCCCTCGTCTGGGAAGGCGACGACAAGGGCGCCAAGTTCCACGAGGAGGACATTCCCGCCGACCTCGCCGACAAGGCTGCCGAGTACCGCGCCGCCATGGTCGAGGCCGCCGTGGAGATGGACGATGACGCCATGGGCGCCTACCTCGAAGGCCAGGAGCCCGACGTCGACACCCTCAAGCGTTTGATCCGCAAGGCGACGGTGAGCAGCAAGTTCTACCCCATGCTGTGCGGCTCGGCCTTCAAGAACAAGGGCGTGCAGCCGCTGCTCGACGCGGTGGTGGATTATCTGCCCTCGCCGGCCGACCGCGAAGCGTTCAAGGCCATCGACATCAAGACCGGCGCGGAGACGGTGCGCAAGCCGATCGACAGCGAGCCGCTGTCGATGCTGGCGTTCAAGATCATGGATGATCCGCATGTCGGCGGCATCACGTTCTGTCGCGTCTACTCGGGCAAGGTCGAGAGCGGCCAGGCGGTCACCAATACCACCCGCGACAAGAAGGAGCGGGTCGGCCGCATGTATCTGATGCACGCCGACGACCGCGAGCAGATCAGCGAGGCTTTTGCGGGTGACATCATCGCGCTGGCCGGCCTCAAGGACACGCGCACGGGCGAGACCCTGTCCGACCCGCTGCGCCCGGTGCTGCTGGAGAAGATGGAGTTCCCCAACCCCGTCATCGAGCAGGCCATCGAGCCGAAGGCCAAGGGCGACCAGGAGAAGATGG
>JBIOWI010000292.1:0-6220 GCA_044868325.1 Hyphomicrobiaceae bacterium | reverse complement strand
GCCACCTGCGACGCCTACGAGAGCTTCACAGACGACGCGCCCGAGCTGGCCGCCGCCGCCCGCCTGACGTTCGAGCGGCTCTGGAGCGACGGCGATCCGCTCACTGCGCTGCCCGCCATGGCCACCGCTCTGCGCACCCCCAAGGCGATCGCCCCGGGCAGGCTCCTCGGGCGCCGATCCTGAACGGATTTCGTCGCAGACCAATGCAAGCGTGGCCGACGAAGGCAGCGTAGGGCTCGCTGCATATCTGCGGGAATGCATTTCGGGCGAACCAGCCTTCCCGACGGTGGACATGTTCTGAGGGCCGCTGGGCGTCTGGGCCTATCACCCATCGACCAGACAACGCGCGATCGCCGGCTCGTTCCACTCCACGCCTGTGCCCGGCAAGTCCCGCGGCGTCGTGAAGCCCTGCACGGGCACGAGCGGGTCGGCGAGGAGCTCCTGGCCCCAGTCCATGTACTCCAGCCAATGCCGCGTGGGCGTGGCGGCGAGCACGTGGGCGGAATAGTCGGGCGACAGGTGCGAGGAGATGGACACGGCGCGCGCCTCGGCCACCCGGGCGAGCCGCATCCAGCCGGTGACGCCGCCGATGCGCAACAGGTCCGGCATGATCAAATCACAGGCGCCCATCTCGATGGCCGCCTTGCCGACGCGCCAGCTCCACCAGTTCTCGCCGATCTGGATGGGGGTTGCGAGCTTGGTGGCGAGCCGCGCCTGCGTGTCGTAGTCGTCATAGGCGACCGGCTCCTCGATCCAGGCGAGGCCGAGGCCGTCGATCGCCCGGCAGGTCTCGAGCGCGCTGGCAGCCGGCAGCGCTTGGTTGAAGTCGCAGGAGATGAGAATGTCCGGGCCGATGGCGCTGCGCACCGCCTGATAGGCGGCGATCTCGCCGGTGGCGGCGGCGCGGCCCATGCGCAGCTTCACATGCCTGAAGCCGCCGAGCTCGGCCACCAGCTCCTTCGCCTCGCGCGCGGCCTCCTGCGGCTCCATGATGCCGAGCCCGCAGCTGTTGTAACTCGGGATCGGCAGGGCGGTGCCGCCGAGCAACCGGTAGAGCGGCACGCCGGCTTCGCGGGCGAGCGCGTCGTGAAGCGCCATGTCGAACATGGAGACCGCCATCTGCGCCACGCCCTCGTGGCCCATGTGCGTGAGCCGCTTCTGCCCAGCGTCGTGCACCGCAGGCGCATCGGCGAGCGCGATCTTGCGGCCCTTGGCGCCGGCGACCAGTTCGTCAAGCAAGATCGGCACAACCTTCAGTGCGATGGGCATGAAAGTGAAGCACAAGGCCCGGCCCACACCGCCGCCTTTCAGCTCCAGGTCGATGAGCAGGAACGGTCCCGCGGTGAAGCGGCCCACGCGGGTGTTGAGTGTCCGCCTCACCGGCACCAGTGCGCGGCGGACGCGGACCCCGGTGATCTCGATTGCGCCTGTCATTCCTGGATCCTCAGCGTTGCAACGATGGTGTCAGGGCCTACGGCAGTCACCTCGTGCGACGGGCAGAGGATGCACCGTCGCGAAGGGCGTGGCGGAGCTGTTGCCTGAGCCACATGTTGGCCGGATCGGCTTCCGCATTGGCGTGCCAGTAGAGATAGCTGTCGAACGCCGGCACCTCGAGAGGAAACGGCAGCAGCCGGTTGCCGAACTGGGCGTTGAGGATGCGCGCATAGCGCTGGGGCATGGTCAGGATCAGGTCGGTCTCGCTCACGACCCGGCAGGCGGCGAAATAATTCTGGCAGCGCAGCCGGATGCGGCGGCGCAGGTTGTGCCGCCCGAGCTCGAAGTCCTCGGCGCTCAAGCCGCGCCGGCGCGACGAGACGGCGATGTGCTCCTCACCGAGATAGGTGTCGAGATCCAGCCTCGCCCGCACCTTCGGATGGCGCCGCCGTGCCACCACGGCGAGCCATTCTACGCCAAGGCGCTCGCGGCGTATCTCCTCCGGCAGCGGCAGCAGCACGTCCAGCGCCACATCGAGCGTGCCGACCGAGAGCTCGCGCTCGATATCGCGCCGCTCGGTCCTGACGACGCTGATGTCGATGCGGGGCGCGCTCTTGGCGATGCCCGCCATGAATGCGCCAAGCACCGCCGACTCCAGGGCGTCGCGCATCCCCACGGTGAAACGCTTGCTGGCACTGCCGGGATCGAACCGGTTGGCCCTGGTCAAGGTCACCTCGAGCGACTGCAGGGCCTGCCGGACCGGCTCGATCATCTGGCGCGCCAGGGGCGTCGGGGCCATGGCATGGCCGCGCCGGACGAACAGCGGATCGTCGAACATCTGGCGCAGGCGGCCAAGCGCGTGGCTGATGGCCGGCTGCGACAGGTTGAGCCGCTTGCCGGCGCGGGTGAGGCCGCCCTCGGCATAGATGGTGTCGAACACCACGAACAGGTTCAGGTCGACGCTCGTTAGATGCATGCCGCTTATGTATGACAATTCGATCAATTCATTTGTCGGATGCTATGCCACACCCCTACTCTCACTCAACCGGAATTCTCGCAAGCGAGGGTGCACCCATGGATTTCGACTACTCCTCCAAGGTGAAGGCGCTGCAGAAGAAGCTTCAGGCGTTCATGGAGAGCCATGTCTACCCCAACGAGCGGCGCTACAAGGAGGAGCTCGATGCCGGCGGCCGCTGGCAGCCGCCCGCGCTGATCGAGGAGCTCAAGGGGAAGGCCCGTGCGGCAGAGCTGTGGAACCTGTTCCTGCCGGAGTCCAAGCACGGGGCCGGCTTGACCAACCTGGAGTATGCGCCGCTGTGCGAGATCATGGGGCGGGTCGCCTGGGCGCCCGAGGTCTTCAACTGCTCAGCGCCCGATACCGGCAACATGGAGGTGCTCGACCGCTACGGCACCGAGGCGCAGAAGCGGAAATGGCTCGATCCGCTCTTGGAGGGCACCATCCGCTCCTGCTTCGCCATGACCGAGCCCGCGGTGGCCTCGTCGGATGCGACCAACATCGAGAGCCGCATCGAGCGCCGCGGCGACCGCTATGTCGTCAACGGCCGCAAGTGGTGGTCGTCCGGCGCTCCCGACCCGCGCTGCAAATTGTTCGTGTTCATGGGCAAGACCGATCCCGGCAACCCGGACCGCCACAAGCAGCAGTCGATGATCCTCATCCCGCGCGAGGCCAACGGGGTGAAGATCGTGCGCTCCCTGCCGGTGTTCGGCTTCGACGACGCCCCGCACGGCCATGCCGAGGTGCTGTTCGAGAACGTCGAGGTGCCGTTCACCAACATGCTGCTGGGCGAAGGCCGCGGTTTCGAGATCGCGCAAGGCCGGCTCGGCCCGGGCCGCATTCATCACGCTATGCGCGCGATCGGCCAGGCCGAGATGGCGCTCGAGAAGATGTGCCGACGGGTGCAAGCCCGCGTCGCCTTCGGCAAGCCGCTGGCCGAGCAGACGGTGACGTTGGAGCGCATCGCCGAGGCCCGCATCGCCATCGACCAGGCGCGGCTGCTGGTGCTGAAGGCGGCCGACAGCATGGACAAGGTCGGCAACAAGGCGGCGGCCGCGGAGATCGCCATGATCAAGGTGGCGGCCCCCAACATGCTGTGCCGGGTGCTCGACTGGGCCATCCAGGCGCACGGCGGCGCCGGCGTCACGGAGGATTTCGGGCTCGCCCAGGCCTATGCGGCGGCGCGCGCCATGCGCATCTTCGACGGGCCCGACGAGGTGCATCGCAACCAGATCGGCCGGCTTGAGCTGCGCAAGCACGGCTGAGCGGTGTGCAATCGCGCAACAGGCCGCTCACAAGCGAGGCGCTCATGCTCTCCAGAATCCGTGAGATAAATGCCTCGGCTGCTTTCAACCGGTGGGCCGGGTTCGAGGTGGTCAGCGCCAGCGCCGGAGCTGCCGAGCTGCGGATGAAATGGCGCGACGAGGCCGGACAATACAGTGGCTTCTTGCACGCGGGGCTGATCGGTGCCCTGATCGATACTGCGTGCGGGTTCGCCGCGAGCACGGTTGCCGGCCGGGTCTTGGCGTCCCACTACTCGGTCAATTGCCTGGCGCCAGCCGTCGGTCAGAGCTTCGTTGCGCGCGCAAAGGTGGTTCGGGCCGGCAAGAAGCAGGTGTTCGCCAGTGCCGAGCTTCTTGCCGAGGACGGGACCGCCAAGGCGCCAAAGCTTGTCGCGACCGGCGAGGCGATCTTTGTGCCCGTAGACCCGACGACCTGAGCGAGCAGCAAAAAAGAACGCAAGGGTCCGCTGTCCTACCCGCTTCTGGGTCGTCACGACTCGCGGTTGGCCTCACGGAGCTTGCGGCCGGTCCGGCAGCCCCCCGTGAGGGCCGGCAGGACCAGCCAGCCGCCGCCGACGTAGAGCTGGCGCACGAAGCCGCTGTGGTCTGCCTGGACGAGGAGGAAGCCGGCGCCCGTCCCCACTTTGGGATGCGGCTTGGAATTGGGATGCCCATTTCTTGAACTCTGTGGGTTGAGTGAGAGCTGGGAGCAACCTGTAAGGGAGCCTTACAGGTTCAGGAACGAAGCGGTGCACCCCATTCGACACGGAACGTCTGTACAGCTACAATGGTCGCGCATGGGCAATCTTCCTTCCGCGGCAACCCTGGATCAGGTGCAGTTCGTCTCTCCTGGCGACGACGTGCGTATTGACGTCAGAATCGACAACGAGACAGTCTGGCTGACTCAGGCCCAGATCGCCGCGTTGTTCGGTCGGGATCAGTCGGTCATCTCCAGACATGTTCGCAGGACGTTCGAGGAGGGGGAGCTGACTGAGGAAAGCAATATGCAGACTATGCATATTGCTTTTTCGGACCGGCCAGTCGCTCTGCCTGTTGGAGGATGCCGGGCCGGCGCCCTGAGATCTGGGGGCGGCTCGGCGGCTTTACGGGCTTCGCTAATCCGCCCTACAGCTCATCTCAAGCCCAGGGCCGCACCGCCTGCGCCTTGACCTCGAAGTCGGAGATATCCTGCTCGCTCTCCAGGGTGAGGCCGATGTTGTCCAACCCCTCCAGGAGGCAGCGCTTGCGGAAGGGGTCCATCTCGAACTTGATGCAGCCGCCGTCGGGGCCGCGGATCTCTTGGCTTTCCAGGTCGATTGTGATGGTGGCGTTGGAGCCGCGGCTGGCGTCGTCCAGCAGCTTATCCACGTCCTCCTGCGGGAGCGCGATGGGCAGGATGCCGTTCTGGAAGCAGTTGTTGTAGAAGATGTCGGCGAACGAGGGGGCGATCACGCAGCGGATGCCGAAATCCAACAGCGCCCACGGCGCGTGCTCGCGCGAGGAGCCGCAGCCGAAGTTCTCGCCCGCCACCAGGATCTGCGCCTTGCGGTAGGCCGGTTTGTTGAGCACGAAGTCCGGCTTTTCCTTGCCGTCCTCGTCGTAGCGCAGCTCGTAGAGCAGGTGCTTGCCGAGGCCGGTGCGCTGGATGGTCTTGAGGAACTGCTTGGGGATGATGGCGTCGGTATCGACGTTGATCATGGGCAGCGGCGCCGCCACACCGGTGAGCGTCGTGAACTTGTCCATGGCTCCACTGCCTCCCATTCTGAACGTAGGGCGCAATAAGGCGAAGCCGCATTGCGCCGATATACGCGTTGAATCCGCGCGCGGGCGGATCGGTGCAATGCGCTCGCTTCGCTCGCTTATTGCACCCTACGACATCCTCACGTCCTCAGCCCGTCGGCGAGCGCCCTGAAGTAGCCCTCGGCCTCCACCAGGCGCTCGATGCGCCGGGCGTAGGCGCCTGCGGCGCTCAAGAGCGGCTCCCGGCTGGCGAGCCGATCCAGGCGCCTTTTAACGCCGTTGAGCTTGCGCCCGTCAAGGTGCTGCTCCAGGGCGTTAACGATGTCCTCGATGTAGCCGGCGATGCGGCCGAGCTCGCGGATGGCATCGCGGGCCGCCCGGGCCGAGGCTGGGTCCTTCTCCAAGCGGGCGAGTGCGGCGGCGGCGCGGGCGAGGGTATCGGCGATGCGCTCGGCGTAGCGGGCCACCTTCTCGCGCTGGGCCGCGTCGAGCTGGCAGATGACGCCATGCCAGCGGTGCAGCGTCTGGGAGAGGCCGACGAGCTTGGCGGTGTAGGCGAGGAGGCTCACGGGGGCGTGCCTTGGATGCGGGAAGCTGGGAGACGGACTGAAACGCCCTCATGCTAGCCGCGCCGGCAGGCGGTGGGGATAGTGGCCTGGGTTCGCCCCCAGGCGGAGCAGGGTCAGCGGGAGCGGGGTCAGACCCCTCGCCACTGCCGCTTGAGAATTTGCACGGGGGTGGTGGGCGA
>JBIOWI010000291.1:0-4222 GCA_044868325.1 Hyphomicrobiaceae bacterium | reverse complement strand
GAGGCGAGGGGTCTGACCCCTTCTCTGAGGCCCGATGCTGATCAAGGTCCTGGGCTCGGCGGCAGGCGGCGGCTTCCCGCAGATCAACTGCAACTGCCGCAATTGCGCCGACGTGCGGCGGGGCCGTCAGGGACTGAGGGCGCGCACGCAATCCTCGCTGGCCGTCAGCGGCGACGGCGAGAGCTGGGTCCTGCTCAACGCCTCGCCCGACCTGCGCCAGCAGGTTGCTGAAACACCCGAGCTGGCGCCGCACGCATCGGCCGGTGCCCGCATGAGCCCCATCAAGGCGGTGGCGCTGACGAACGGGGATGTGGACCACGTCGCCGGTCTGCTCAGCCTGCGCGAAGGCTTCGCCTTTACGGTCTATGCAACCGGTCGGGTGCTCCAGACTTTGGCCGCCAACCGCATCTTCGACGTGCTCGATGGCCGGCTCGTGGAGCGCGTGCCGTTAACCATGGGCGCACCGGTCGCACTGGCAGGCGGCGGGGCGCGCCTCGGGCTGACGCTGGAGGCTTTCCCGGTGCCCGGCAAGGTGGCTCTGTACCTGGAGGACCCGGACGCCGGACCCGGCCTCGGAACGCGCGAGGGCGATACGATTGCGCTCAGGATCGCCGATCCCGCCACGGGCGCGGCGTTCTTCTACGTTCCGGGCTGCGCGGCTGTCGATGCGGCGCTTGCCGGCAGGCTGCGCGGTGCCTCGCTGGTCTTGTTCGACGGCACGCTCTACAGTGACGAGGAGATGATTGCCCAGGGGCTTTCGAGCAAGACCGGCCGGCGCATGGGCCACATCGGCATGTCCGGGCCGGAGGGCTCCTTGGCGGCGTTGAGCGGCCTCGGCGTGCAGCGGCGCATCTTCGTGCACCTCAACAACTCCAACCCGGTGCTGCGGGAGGACAGCCCGGAGCGGCGCGAGGTGGAGGCGGCAGGCTGGGAGGTCGCGTTCGACGGCATGGAGATCCGCCTATGACGCGCAGCATGGGCCGGGTACTGAGCCCCGACGACCTGGAGGCGGCGATCCGCGCGGTCGGAGCGGAGCGCTATCACGACAAGCACCCGTTCCACCGCCTGCTGCACGGCGGCAAGCTCAACAAGGGGCAGGTGCAGGCGTGGGCGCTCAACCGCTACTGCTACCAGGCCGGCGTACCCCGCAAGGACGCCGCCCTGCTGAGCCGGGCTCACGACCGCAAGCTGAGGCGGGAGTGGGTGCACCGCATCCTGGATCACGACGGCAGCGAAGGCGAGGAGGGCGGCATCGAGCGCTGGCTGGTGCTCACCGATGCGCTGGGGATCGACCGCGACTACGTCGTCTCCATGGAGGGGGCGCTGCCGGCCACGCGCTTCGCCGTGGAGGCCTATGTGAGCTTCGTGCGCGAGCGCACCCTGATCGAGGCTGTCGCCTCGTCGCTGACCGAGCTGTTCGCACCGTCGATCCACAGGGAGCGCATCTCCGGCATGCTGGAGAGCTACGACTTCGTGGGCGAGCGGGCCATGCAGTATTTCCGGCGCCGGCTCGACCAGGCCAACCGCGATGCCGACTTCGCGCTCGCTTTCGTCAAGGAGCACGCGCGGACGCCTGAGGAGCAGGCCGCGGCGGTGGCGGCGGTGCGTTTCAAGTGCAACGTTCTGTGGGCGCAGCTCGACGCGCTCCATCACGCCTATGTCACGCCGGGGCTGATCCCGCCCGGCGCTTTTCGGCCGGGTGCGGCATGAGCGACGGTCCTGGCAGCGTCCGCGGACGGCAGCGCGCCATCGTATCGGCCGCCTCGAAGCCCCGCTTGGCGCGGGGCAGGCGGCTCCAACACGACGCGGCCCGCGACAAATGGGTCATCCAGGCGCCCGAGCGGGTCTTGAGCCCAGACCCCATTGCGGTTGAGGTGCTCAAGCTGTGCAACGGCAGCCGGACGGTAGCGGATGTCGCGGAAAATCTGTCCTTGCGGTACAATGCGCCCAAGGAGAGAATCCTGGAGGACATCACTGCGATGCTCCAGGAGCTCGCCGACAAGGGTGTGGTGGGGGCGGGGTGAGTTGCACGGACGAGCTTTTGCACTAGATTCTCCCGAGCAGGGCAGATCCCAGCCTGGCATCCACCGGTACTCAAGGACGCGAATGGCGAACCTCGACATGGCGCGCGGGCAGACGCGCGAGAACAAGATCAGGCTGCACGGACCCGAGGCGTTCGCAGGCATGCGCAAGGCCGGGCAGCTCGCCGCCGCGGCACTCGACATGCTGGTGGACCACGTCAAGCCGGGGGCGACGACCGAGCGGCTCGACGAGGCGATCATGGAGTTCGCCGTTGCGCATGGCGCCATCCCCGCCCCGCTCAACTACCGCGGCTTCCCGAAGGCGATCTGCACCTCCGTGAACCATGTCGTCTGCCACGGCATCCCCAACTCCAAGCCGCTCAAGGACGGCGACATCCTCAACATCGACGTGACGCTGATCGTCGACGGCTGGCACGGCGATACCAGCCGCATGTATGCCGTGGGCAATATTTCCCGCCGGGCCGAGCGGCTGATCGATGTCACCTACGAGGCGCTGATGCGCGGCGTGGCCGCGGTCAAGCCGGGCCATACCACGGGCCATATCGGCGCGGCCATCCAGACCTTTGCGGAAAGCGAACGCTGCAGCGTGGTGCGCGACTTCTGCGGCCACGGCCTGGGCCGCGTGTTCCACGACCGGCCCAACATCCTGCACTACGGCGAGCCGGGCGAGGGCGTGCTGCTGGAGCCCGGCATGCTGTTCACCATCGAGCCCATGATCAACCTGGGCAAGCCGCACGTGAAGGTACTCGCCGACGGCTGGACGGCGGTGACGAGGGACCGGGAGCTGTCGGCGCAGTTCGAGCATACCGTGGGCGTGACGGAGACGGGATGCGAGGTGTTCACGTACTCTCCGAAAGGCCTGATGCGGCCGCCGTACCGAACGTCCTGAGCAACGCCGACCGGGGGTGTCCATGGGCCGCGGATTGAGGGACGGCAACGTTGCCGCGGACCTGTTCGAGCACGAGAAGCCGCGAGCTGCGCTGGCGCCGGACCACGATGGGCACCGGCAGCGGTTGAGGGACCGATTCACCGGCGCCGGACCGGGCGCTCTGCACGACTACGAGCTTCTGGAGCTCGTGCTGTTCAACGCCATTCCCCGCCGGGACACCAAGCCGATCGCCAAGGCGCTGCTCAAGCGCTTCAACGGCTCCTTCGCCGAGGTCGTCAATGCGCCTGCGGCGCTCCTCAAAGAGGTGAAGGGCGTGGGCGATTCTGTCGTCCACCAGTTCAGGCTCGTGCGCGAGGCCGCGCTGCGGCTGGCGCGGGTGGAGCTGGACGAGCGCGACGTGCTCTCGTCCTGGGACGAGGTTCTCGCCTATTGCCGCGCCCGCATGGGCCTCGAAACTGTCGAGCAGCTCCGCGTCCTGTTCCTCGACCGGAAGAACCGCCTGATCGCCGACGAGGTGCAGCAGAGCGGCACCGTGGACCACACGCCCGTCTACCCGCGCGAGGTCGTGAAGCGGGCGCTGGAGCTGTCGGCGTGCGCGGTCATCCTGGTCCACAACCATCCCACTCGACCTACTTCGATCACGTTAGATCACGACGCTACCCATTGAATCACTTTAATTTCTCGGCTTGTCGTTGTTCGGGGCATCGTGGCATATTGGGGTCGGTTTTGAGGGGGATCAGTCGCCCTTGTGACCCCAGTCGCCGACCCCTGCTAGCCGTCTGGCGACCCCACTTGAGAACCGATGGGAGAGCCCAGTGCCGAGCCTTACCGACGGGGAGATACGCCGCGCTCTGAAGCAGGTGGAGCAGACCGGCAAACAGCTAAGCCTCGTTGACGGCGAGGGGCATGGGACCGGGCGCCTCGTCTTGGTCATGAAGCCCATGCCAACTCGCGTCACCGCAGACTGGATGGCGCAACAGTGGCGTGATCGAAAGCGCCTCAAGAAGAAGCTCGGCTCCTACCCGTCGATGTCACTCAGCAAGGCTCGAGAGGTTTTTACCCGCGACTTCGCCGATATGATTCAGAAGGGTCGCAGCATCAAAATCGCCGGTGACACACGGCCAGGCACCGTGGCCGATCTCTTTGAGGCCTATGTCGCTGATCTGAAAGCGTCTGGAAAGCCGTCCTGGAAGGAAGCTGAGAAAGGCCTCAACAAGATCGCCGACACGCTCGGCCGCAACCGACCGGCTCGCGACATCGAGCCCGACGAAATTACGGATCTCATTCGGCC